>NZ_JBFBBS010000031.1:0-79964 GCF_040682835.1 Streptomyces sp. NPDC051104
GGCGTTCATCGAGATGCGGCAGGATCCGATCGAACTTGGCCCGTAACACCGCGACAGGCGGGCGCACACTCATGGTCCACCATCCCATCAACTCCACCTGAGCAAGCAGTAATTGAAATACAAGCCCCCGGACGGACAGAGAACTGCCAGATCGGGGTGTTCGCCGCCTACGCCACCATCCGCGGCCACGCCCTGGTCGACCGCGAGCTCTACCTGCCCAAGTCCTGGACAGGCGACCGGGAACGCTGCCGAGCGACGCGCATCCCCGACCAGCGCACCTTCGCCACCAAAGGTGACCTCGCCCGCGACATGATCCTTCGCGCCCTGGCCTCCCCGCTGCCCATCGCCTGGGTCACCGCGGACTCCGCCTACGGACAGGACTCGCACTTCCGACGCTTCCTGGAAGACGTCGGTCTCTCCTACGTCGTTGCCGTCCCCAAGTCGCAGCCCGTCCACGGCCCGCGCATCGACCATCTCGTCGCCCAGAGCCCGCCCGAGGCATGGCAGCGCCTGTCCGCGGGGCAGGGGGCCAAGGGCGAACGGCTCTACGACTGGGCCGCCGCCCGCCTGCCTACCGTGGCCGAGTTCGACGGCGACGAGCCCACCCGGCAGCGATGGATGCTGGCCCGCCGCAGCATCAGCAAGCCCGACGAGATCGCCTACTACCTCGCCTGCGCCCCGCTGGACGCCACCGTCGCCGACCTGGTCCGAGTCGCCGGATGCCGCTGGAAGATCGAGGAGTGCTTCCAGAGCGCGAAGAACGAATGCGGCCTGGACCAGTACGAGGTCCGCCGCTATGTGGGATGGTACCGGCACATCACGCTCGCCATGCTCGCCCACGCCTTCCTCGCCGCGATGGCCGCCCAGGAACGCGAAAAAGGGGTGTCGAGGCCGACACACCCGACCTCGTGGACCTCACACCAGCCGAGGTCCGTCGTCTGCTGGCAGCTCAACCCCGCCGCTCTCCTGCACGCCGCGACCACGCGGTGAACTGGTCCCGATGGCGGCGTCGCCACCAGGCACGTGCCCGACGCTGTCATTACATGCGGCGCGGGCACACGTTGGTGGGACGGTCGGCCCAAGACCGCTCCACCCATGCCAAACCCCCGCTACACTCCCCACCGCCAGGCCGTTGACCAGGAGAAATACAGAAGTGCGGCTGGAGTACTAAGCGCGCCGAACGTGCCGAACGGGAGAGTGCCATGGAGTCATCCCTTCGAGCGTGCGCCGATCAGTCGATCGGACGGTCACGCCAGACTCTGCACTCTCCCGTTCGGTCATGTGCATGACTTTGCCGAGCTGTCATGGTTCCGCTAAATACGCAGCAGTGTGCACGACCAGTGCATACCTGTGCCGGTACTGGTCAGAGCGACCAGATCACCGCTGTCCACCCCGCCCTCGTCGAGCAGCCGCTCCAGAGCGAACAACTGGTCGGCAGTGCCCAGGTGACCGTGCTCCATGCCGAGTTCGGCATTGGTCTGATCGAGGCTCACACCCAGGTCGCGAGCGAAAGCAGTGAGCGCCTTGTGGTTCTCGTTGAGGTGCAGGATCCGGCGCATCTCACCAATGTCCACACCCGCGCGCTTACACGCACGGTCCACCACTTCCCGGGTGTTGGACTGGATGCGGCGCGCGTACGCGAGCATCGTCCGCACGTCCCGTCCGAAGTGGTCCTGCATCTGGTCGAACGGACTCCGGACCATCCCTGGATCGGGGTGCCGGGACGAGAACGGCTGCACGGTGCCACCTCCGGGCAACCGCGCGAACTGGGCATACCGGCCATCGGAGATCGTCTCGGTGACCAGCCAGCGGCAGGCGTCGTGATCGCGTACGGCGACGGCGGCGACGGCGCCGTCGGAGGCGATGGAGGTGTCCGACTCCATACGGTTCTTGTACGTCTCGCATACCCTGTTCGCGGTCACGAGAACGGCGACCCGGTAATCGGGGTGTGTGGCGAACCGACCCGCCAACAGGTCGAGGGCCATCACGCCGCCGCTGCATGCCTGGTTGACCAGGACGGCCTCGGCCTGATGGGCGCCAAGGGAGGCCTGACAAGCCGCCGCCGCATCCCAGTACAGGTACTCCGCCACATCCGGTATCGCCAGGACGAACAGATCGACTTCTTCGGCCGACAAGCTTGCCTTCGCCAGCGCCGCGGCTGCGGCGGAAACCGCCAGATCGGTCACGCCGGTGCCCTGGTCGGTGCGGTGGAAGTTCCGGTAACCCCAGTCCCGGACCCGCTCCAGGTCGGCGGTGTACCGCGGGGCGGCCTCGGACACGCTCTCCGCTGCGCCCAGGGTGTGGGCGAGCGCCACGATTCCGTATGTCATCGGCCGGTCTCCGTCCGCTCGATCACCATCCGCATCTCCCTGCCGGAAGGTGCGGTCCATGTGCGCTCCGCGACTGCGCGCAGGAAGTCCACCGCCACCTGGTTGCGTCCCGTCTCCTCGTACTCGATGAGCACGGTGTGGCAGCCGTCGCGGTCGGCTCGCGCGACGATCTCCCGCAACACCCTGTCCTCGACCTCCCGGCCGAGTGCGGGGCACGACACGGAGAAGACGTCGACCCGTGCCACACCGCCCACGAGATGCACCGCCGCCACCGCGCTCACGCCGTAGTCCCCCAGCCGGTCGCGCACGCTCGCCGCGACGGCGAACCCCGGTCCGGACGCGTGGACGGCACGGCTCTCGCCGAGGGTGAAGTCGTGTGCGCGCGCCACGAGTTCCGCCGTCTGCTCATCCAGGTCGCGGGCCACTTCGTGAAACGTCGCGGTGACGCCGAGACCCGCGATGAACTCCGCCAGCGAACCATCGGAACGCCCACCGGGCACCGGTTCCTCCACCGCACCCGGCTGTTCCTCAGAACTCCGTACGGAGCCGTCCGGTACCGGCAGAGCATCCAGCAGCCCGGCCGCCGCCAGGTGCGATTCCCACCCTGCCGGTTCCTCCCCGAGCACGACCACCTCGGCCGCCCCCGTGCCGGCAGGTGCGGGTGCCGCGGTCAGGACTACCGTCACGTCGGCCGGCACCGCGAAGCGCGCGCCGGCCACGGCGAGCTGCTCGCTCAGCGGGGCCGTGTCGGCGATCAGTGCGACGCGCGGGTCGGCCAGCAACTCCGGGGCCGCGTCGGCGAGCATCCGGCCCAGCTCCGCCGCCGGTCCCGCGGACCCGAGTGCCAGGCGCATGCCCCGCCGCCGCAACGCCTCCAGGGGGTGCCTCAGCTCTGCCAGCCCTTCGGCACCCACGCTGGTCGTGTCCACCACCACCGCGCGCCGTCCCGCCCCGTTCCTGAGCCGCAGCAGTCCGGCCAGTTGCTCACCGAGATGGTCGAAGACGGCTTCGGTGTAGGGGACACGGGCGAACCGGTACATCGCCGGCCGGTGTGTGTTGCGCGCGCCGACCGCGCGTACCGCCTCCTCGGCATCGGCCAGCAGTACGTTCGGCCGTCCGGAGAGCATCGAGCGCAGACGTTCCCGCACGGCTCCGGCCGCCGCCACGGTACCGGCGCTGTGGCAGCCGTCGCCTACGCCGTACGGCCGCTGTTCCGGCACCGCGGGCAGCACGAACAGCAGGCACGAGCGCCAGCGGGCCGCGGCGGCCAGCGCGGCGTCCGCGATGTGCACGAGGTCCCGGCCGTCACCGTCGTCGGCGAAGTCCTCGAACCGCGCTGCCACGACCAGGACGGCGGGCCGCATCCGGCCGGTCTCGGACGTGTCGTCCAGACACTGTTGCAGAATCTGGTGGTACGGGCCGACGCTGAGCGCGCTGGGCACACCGGCGTCGTGCAGGCGCACGCCCAGATACGGCACCAGCGGGTCGATCGTGTAACTGGCCAGCAGCCGCACAGTGGTCGCGCCGGTCCCGGCACCGGCACGGGCCAGGCGCGACCATCGGGTACGCAGGGACAACAGATTCGCGGAGCCCGAGGTGTTGACTGACACGCGGGTCACCCGGCCGTCGTGTCGAGGACCGCGGGCAACTCGAGATCCTGCTTCAGGCTCTGCAGAAACGCCATCGCGTCACGGCCGTTGACCACCCTGTGGTCGTAGACGAGACCGATGTGAACGTGACGTCGGGCGACGGGCCGGCCCTCGGAATCGAGGACGAGACGCTCCTCGGTCCCGCCCAGAGAGACCACGCAGGTCTGGCCCGGGAAGATGATGGGGGTCGCGAGCACCAGGCCTTCGGCGTTGTGCAAGGCCACCATGATGTTCGCGCCGTCCAGCTCGCTCGCCCGGAAGGCACCGCGCAGAGCCTTGACCCGGTAGTCCATCATGAGCTCGCCGAGCTGTCGCATGCCGAGCGCGGCCGCGTCACGGACCACCGGCACGAAGAGCCCCTTGCCGAGGTCCATGGTCACCCCCACGTCCGCGGAGTCGGGGAGCCGCACGCTGCCGTCGTCGAGCAGCCGGGCGAAGAACAGCGGCTGCTCCGCGTGACGCCGGGCCACCGCCTTGACCAGCAGCTCGGGCAGGGAGAACGAACTGCTCTCGCGCTCGGAGACGTCCTGGGCGAGCGACAGCGCCTCGTCCACGTCGACCCGGACGTACGCGGCCGCCGCCGGAATGGTCCGCATCGACTCGGACACGACGGCACCCACCGCTCGCTGCCAGGCAGGCAGCTCGCGGCCACCGGCCTCAGGGGCCGACTGTGTCCGGTCGAGCAGCCCCTCGACATCGGCCTGACGGATCACCTTGCGGCCCAGACCGCGCAACACCTCCTCGGAGACGCCGTGTTCATCGACCAGGGCCTGTGCGCCCTGGGTGAGCACCAGATCCGAGGCCGGCTGCGCAGGCTTCTCCGCCTGAGTGGCGCTCGTCCGCAGGAACTCCTCACGTTCCTCGGGGGTGTCGAAGACATGGGCGATGATCTGGCCCGGGCGGCAGTCCTGGCCCGGCTTGACCAGGCCGTGCAGCACACCCGCGCCCGGACTCTCGATCTCTTCCTGCGCCTTGGACGTCTCGATGACGACCAGTGGCTGCTCCGCATCCACCTGGTCGCCGTTCTGCGCGAGCCACTCGACCAGGACATAGCTCGTGTCGTTGTTGTTGAGTTTCGGCAGCTCGATGTCGATCACCTGGTCGCCTCCGCGATCGCTCGGTGGATGGTCTCGCTCTGGAGGACGACCTCGCGCTCCAGATGAGCGGCAGTGGGGATGATGCTGGGCTCCGCACTCAGGACCAGCACGGGACGGCTGAGCCGCTTCCACAGCAGGGTGTGCGCCTGCTGTGCCAGCATCTCGCCCCAGGTACCGTCGGCCGTACCGTCCTCGACCACGCAGAGCCGGCCGGTCCGCGAGAGCACGGGAAGCAGCGCCGCGAGGTCGAACGGATACAGCCGCGAGGGCACCAGCAGCTCGCAGTTCAGCTCCTCTTCCAGCAGCAGCGACCGCATCGCCCCGATGACGCGCTCCGAGAGGCCGCCCGGGGCGATCACCACCCAGTCCGGGTCGGTGTCGTCCACGGACCGGACGTGCGCCGTGGGCTCGTCGTCCCCGGTCCACTCGTAACGGAACAGGTCGTCCACGATCCCGTCGGTGAACAGAGTCCGGGTGTACAACACCTTGTCCTCGAACAGGACACAGGGCTGCTCACGGCTCAGCATGGCGGTGAAGACGTCGTGGTTGTCGTGAAAAGGCGTGGTCTCGTAGAGGCTCAGTTCCGGAATGCCGATGAAGTGCTTCTGGATGCTCTGGCTGTGCGTCGGGCCGTAACCGCGGTTACCACCCGTGGGGCAGCGCACGACCATGCTCATCGGAATCCTTCTGCCGTACATCGACACCGACTTGCTGGCGAAGTTGAGCAGTTGGTCGAATGCCAGGGCGGCGAAGTCCGCGAACATCATCTCGACCACCGGGCGGTTGCCGGCCAGGGCGAGGCCGGCTCCGACACCGGTGATGCCGGCCTCGCTGAGCGGCGTCGTGATCACGCGTTCCGGATGGCGCTCGGACAGGCCCTTGGTGACCTTGAACGCACCGCCGTAGGGATCGGCTATGTCCTCACCGAGCACATAGGCCGAGGGGTCGGTGTCCAGCAGGCTGTGCAGAGCGCGGTTGAGGTTCTCGGCCACTCGCTCTCGTCTGTTCATCGTTCCTCCCAGCGCGCCACCGGACGCTCCTCGACCTCGCGGACGATGGCGGCGATCCGCTCCCGCTGCCGCTGGTCCGCTGCCGCGAACTGCTCCGCGTGGTCCAGCCGGTACCGGCGGTACCAGTCCTGTTCCGCGACCCGCTCGACCACCTCGGGCGGCCGGGAGTCGTCGCCTTTGCTGTGCGGACCGACCCGGTGGGTGAGGAACTCGACGACACAGGGCCGCCGCAGGTCACGCACCCGGTCCACGACGGGGGCGAGTTCACGCCGGACGACGTCCACGTCCACGGAGTCGATCAGGTGGTGATCCACCCCGAAGGCCGCGGCGCGGGCCCCGATCGTGCCCGCCATCTCCCGTTCGGTGGGCGTCGACTGGGCGATTCCGTTGTTCTCCACGACGACAAGGACCGGCGCGTCCCACAGAGCCGCCATGTTGAGGCCCTCGTACACGGCCCCTTCACCCCATGTGCCGTCGCCGATGTGCACGACGGCGATCCGCCCCGGCTCGGCACTCTTGAGGTGCAGGGCGACCCCGAGGGCGACCGGCAGGCTCTGCCCCTGGACACCGGTGGACAGGTAACGGTCCCGGTAGATGTGCTGGCTGCCGCCGACGCCGTGGCACACCGCTCCCTCCCGACCCATGACCTCGGCCAGCAGGCCGAGTGGGTCGCGGAAGCGGGCGAGGTAGTGACCGTGGCCACGGTGGTTGCTGAAGACGTAGTCGCCGTTGTCCAGCAGGGAGTACAGCGCCACGGGCACGTACTCCTGGCCGAGGCAGGTGTGCGTGGTGCCGTTCAGCCTGCCCTGGGAGAACAGGTCGAGCAGGGCCAGTTCGAAGTGACGGATCATCAGCAGGTCGTCGAGGTCCCGGTCGCCCAGCCGGGTCAGGGCCTCGCCGGGGCCGGCCTGCTCCACCATCTGTGCGGTCATGCGGTCACCCCGTGTCCGGCGAGTATGTCGCGCACCGCGCCGACGGTGCGCATGGCCTTGATGTCCTGCTGGGACAGGGAGACTCCGTAGACCTCCTCCAGCGTCACCACCAGTTCGAGATGCTTGAGGCTGCTCCAGGTGGCGACCTGGTTCGGCCCGCAGTCGTCGCCCAGCTCGCCGGCGTCGACGCCGAAGACCTGTGCCATGACGTCGCGGAGGTCCGCGGTCTCCGTGATGTCGCTCATCGTGCCTCCCGCAGGCTGCGCGGCCGCATGTCGTCCCAGATCCGCTCGATGTGCTCCAGGCATTCGCTCCTGGTGCCCGAGTGGCCCTCCGCTCGCCATCCGGCGGGCAGTTCCCGGTCACCGGGCCACAGTGAGTACTGCTCCTCGTCATTGACGACGACGAGATGCATCAACTCGGTCGTGCTCTTGTCCACCATCGACTCCTTGAACCGATTGACTGTCAGAACATCGAGCGGGGCCGTCCTGGCCCCACGGCCGGTGCCGGCTCAGGCGACATCGACCGCGTCGACGTGTTCTTCGGGGACGGGCATGATCACCTCGACCTTCCGGATCAGCGGCACCAGATAACCGACCACGCCTATCGCCACCAGCAGCCCGCCACCGAGCACGCACATCAGTGCCATGCCGGCTGCCGGTCCCGTACCGACCAGGCCGCTGAAGTAGGCCGTCAGGTTGCCGCCCTTCTTCATGCCCGGCACGAAGAAGTGGTCGGCCAGCAGGCCGGAGAGTCCCAGGGCCAGCGGCATCGAGAGGTTCTCGACGAACTGCTGGGCGGCGAAGACCCGGCCCTGTACCGCCCTGTCGACCTTCTCCTGCCAGATCGACTGGGTGTAGCCGTCGATGAGCGGAATGGCACCCCACCCGACCAGCAGGGACAGGGACCAGACCAGCACCGAGTCGCCCAGCGCGAACACCACCCGGCCGAGCAGCCCCAGGCCGATCACCCCGCCGAGGACGAACTTCATCTTGTCGGCGCGTCCTCCGAGGGCCCCGACCAGCAGGCCGCCCAGAACGCCGCCCACCGCGCCGACCGTCTGGACGACACCCGCCTGAGCGGTGCTGTTACCGGTCTCCGAGAGAACGAACGGGATCATCACCGTCCACGTCACCGCTGCCGTCAGACCCACGGCGAAGCTGAGACCGAGCAGGCCCAGCAGCGGGGGACGGCGCAGGATGTAGCGGAAGCCGAACGCCGAGTCCCGCCACATGCTCGGGCGCTCGGTGTGCGATGTGCTCCGCTCGTTCTGCGGAACGGCCACGAGGAACACCGTGGCCAGGGCGAAGACGTAGCTCGCCGCGTCGACGGCGACGATGACCTTGATGTCGGTCACGGACAGCAGCAGCGCCGCGAGGGTGGGCGCGGCCACCGCCGGCAGCGAGCGGACGAGGGACATCATCGCATTGGCTCGCGGGAAATGGCCACGCTGCATCATCTGTGTGATGGCCGCCGCATACGCCGGGTACTGGAACGCGAGAAAGGCCCCGGTCACGATCGACGTCACATAGAGCATCCAGGGATGCACCGTGGTGCTCAGGAAGAGCAGCAGCAGCCCCACGGTCGCCGCGAGGGAACCGAGGTCGCTCATCACGATGGTGAGACGCCTGTTCCACCGGTCGATCAGGGAACCCGCGATCGGGCTGAAGACCACCGTCGCGGCAAAGGAGCAGAACGACAGCAGCGCAACGTCCGAGACATGCCCCGACTGCTCCCAGACCCAGAGCCCCAGAGCAAAGGCCGTCATGCGGGTACCCACCGCCGAGACGATCTGGCCCAGCCAAATGATGGTGAACGCAGCAAACCCTTGTGGCCTGCGCATCAGGTCACCTGTTTCCTTCCGGGATCGTTCATCGGAGTGCACCGGCTGCACGGCGCAGCCGGTCGCGGAGCTCGGCGAGGATCCACTCGACCGTCTCCGGCTTGTGGCAGTGGAGCCCGTAGTTGACGTCGATGCGCAGCCGGTCTCCGGTCATCGACGCCACGAAGTCCATGTCGAACGGTGCCGTGCCCTCGGGGTCCTGCTCCAGGCCGTACGGCTCATGACAGAGGCTGAAGACGTCCGCGCCCTGCCGGGATTCCTCGAAGTTGAAGTGGCCCATGTAGTTGAAGCTGACGCGTGGCAGGGGCACCTCGGCCATGGCCGCGCGTACCTCGGGGTCGGCGCAGGCGTAGCGCAGTGCGCTCCAGCCCATTCCGGAGCCCGGTACGCGAGCGACCTGACGGGCCAGGTCGGTGGCCGCGGCCACCTCCTGGTGACGGCCAAGCAACGTCAGACGCAGCGGATAGAAGACCTGGAACCAGCCGGTCGTCCGGGACAGGTCCATTCCCTCCGCCAGGTCGTCGCGGCCGTGGCCGGTCATGGCGAGGGCGCATTCCGGCTGTCCGGTCCAGTCCGCGAGGAAGCCGGCCACGGCCCACACCAGCAGGTCGTTGGTCTTCAACCGCATGCGCCGGGCCGTCTCCAGCAAGCCCCTCGTCTCCTCCTCCGTGAGGTGGAAGCCCTCGTGCCGGAGGGTGCCGAAGGTCATCCGGCCGGGGAGGTCCATGGGCAGGGCCGCCGCGGTCGTCCGCTGCTCGAGCCAGAAGGGCAGTTCCGTCCGGAGCTGCGGGGACTGGGCGTACGCGTCGAACGCGCGCACCCAGCTGACGTAGGACGTGGTGGTGGTGAGCCGCGCCGACTGGTCCGGTGCCCGCATGAGCAGCCGCCTGAGGTCCTCCAGAATGACGCCTCGCGACACGCCGTCCGTCACCAGATGGTGGTTGACGAGGAGAATCCGGTCTCCGCCCTCGCCCATGCGCAGGTGCAAGGCGCGTGACAGGGGGCCGCCCAGTGCCAGTGACGCCTGGGCGCGGGCCGTCAGCGTCTCGACCGTGCGATCCCGCTCCTCGGCCGGGAGACCGGAGACGTCGACGGTCTCGAACGGCAGCCCCTCCTCCTGCTGCCTCCGCTTCAGGTACCAGCCGCCGTCCGTGTCCTGGCGCAGCTCGATCCGCAAGGAGTCGTGGGCGGCTGCCAGCGTGTCCATTGCTTCCCGGACCGCGTCCGGGTCGATCGGTCCGGGCAGCTGGAGGTAGTAGGGGTGATTGAAATGGCCGGGCCGCTGCATGTGCGCGGCGACCTCCGCCATGAACCAGTGCTGTCCTGCTCCCAGTGCGGCGATCTCGTCGGCGTCGTCGGTCTCCTGTGCCGCCGAGGTGTTCTCCTGACCGGCGAGCAGGGCGTCGAGCGCGGCCACCGTGGGGTGGTCGATGACGTGGCGTGGGGTCAGCTCGAACCCGGCCTCGACGGCACGATAGGCAAGCTCGATGGCGAGCATCGAGTCGCCGCCCAGCTCATAGAAGTTGTCGTGCAGCCCGACGGAATCGACATGCAGCAGGTCCCGCCAGATCTCCATGAGGAGCCGGGCCACGCCGGAGACCGTGTCGCTCCCCGCGGCCGGGGCTGCTCCGGCCGCCGGGACAGCGGTCATGGAGTCCGGCCAGGGGCGGTGCTCCCGACGGCCGAGCGGAGCATCGAGCGGCCAGGACGCGGCCTCGTCCCGTGCCGTCCTCGCCGCCATGACGAGGGCCCCGGGGATCCTGCGGCGCGTCTCCTCCGCATCGTCCACGAGCACCAGGCCGGCGGACGGCGCGAGTTCCCCGTCGGCCACGAGCCGCGGCACGTCCTCGGTCAGGTCGCCGAGGCGGGTGGCTCCGGCCGGCACACCGCCGTCCTGCAGTGGCCCGGAGCCGGCTGCGACCAGCACACGCCGACCGTACGACAGTTGTTCGGCCGTCGTACGCAGCAGCTGCAGGCTGTCCATCGCCGCCCCGTCGATCGCCACCCACCGTGGCGAGAATCCGGAGCTGTGCGGAAGTCGCCGCAGCACGTGCTCGGCGGCTGCCTCCGCACCGTGTCCGGAGGGCAGGACAACCACCTCCACGTCGGCGAGATCGGCCAGGGCGGCAGTCAGCCGGTCACCAAGTCCGGCAAAGACACCGGCCAGGGCACACCAGGCCGGTGAGGCCGAGCAGATCACCAGGACCAGCGGCTGCCGGGTGCGGAAGTCCCGCACGGCGCGGACAAGGTCCCACAGCGCCTCGTCGGCGTGCCACAGCACCTCGCGCAGGCCGTCCTCGGGCATCACCACCGGAGGCAACAGGTCTTCCCAGCGCAGGATGACGGCGCCGAGATCCTGTTCGTCCGTGCGGAACGCGGAGTCGGGATCGGCGAGCGGTCGGAGCACCGAACCAGCCGGTTCCCGGGTCACCCGCACGGTGAGGCCGAGCCGGCGTTGCCAGTCCGCCACCGTGGCGTCGGGCACGCCGTCCGGGAAGGTGCTCGCCGCGGCGAGCCGTGCCACCGGGGCAGCGGCCGCCGCCCCGTCCGCCTCGGTCAGGGCGGCGGCCGGATCCTCCAGGACCGTCAGCACCACCGACTCCACCGACCGCAGCAGCCCCTGGACCGTCTCGGAGGCGAAGAGGTCGACGGCGTAGGTGGCGTCGAGCAGGAGCTGTCCGTCCTCCCAGACGGCATTGAGGAAGACGTCGAAGTCGATCTGTGTGTCGTGGGCCGGCAGGTGCTCCGTCACCAGTCCCGGGAGACCGGGCTCCGGTTCCAGGCGCTCGATGTAGTTGACGACCCACTGGAAGATCGGGTGGTGTCCGGGGCTCCGGGGCGGGCGCACGGCGTCGAGGATGCCCGCGAAGGGAATCCCCTGCCGGGCCGTGGCCTCCGTGGTGGTGCCACGAACCCGGTGGAGCAGCTGCTGGAATCCCGGCCGACCGCTCAGGTCCAGGCGCAGCGGCAGAAGGTCGGCGAAGTAGCCGATGGCCGGCTCCAGTTCGGGCACGTCACGCCCACGGCTGGGAACGCCGAGCACCAGATCGTCACCGGCTCCGGCCCGCTGGAGGGTCACGGCCAGGGCGGCCAGGAGCACCGTGAAGGCGGACACGCCTTCCCGGCGGCCGATCGCACGCAGCGCCTCGGCCGCCTC
The DNA here is from genome assembly GCF_040682835.1 of Streptomyces sp. NPDC051104. NCBI lineage: Bacteria > Bacillati > Actinomycetota > Actinomycetes > Kitasatosporales > Streptomycetaceae > Streptomyces > Streptomyces sp. NPDC051104. The sequence goes on from NZ_JBFBBS010000031.1 coordinate 12,019, forward strand.
CGGGGCCAGGCGGTGCCGTACGTTGCCGGCGCAGCCCGACCACTGGTCCGGGCGTGGACGGGCGTCCCTCAAGCGGAGCACCGTGGGGGCGCCGCCCAGCGTCTCGCGCCAGAACTCGGTCTGCCGCCTCGCCTCGGCGCTGGACAGCCACTGCTCCTGCCAGGCCGCGAAGTCGGCGTACTGGACGCTCAGAGCCGGCAGGGAGGGCTCGCGGCCCGCGAGCGCCGCACCATAGACCTCGGCCAGCTCGGTCAGGAACAGATTCCACGACTCGCCGTCGCACACCGCGTGGTGCATGGTGATCACCAGGTGGTGGATCTCCTCCTCCGCCCGGATCAGCCGGGCGCGCAGGAGCGGCCCCTCGGCGAGGTCGAACGGTGTACGGATCTCCTGGCGGACCAGGTCCCGCACCATGTCCGCGCGCTCCGGCTCGGGCCGGTCCCCCAGGTCGACCGCCGGCAGCCACGGGGAGACGGTCTCGTGGATCCGCACCGTGGGAACGCCGTCGGTGGAGACGAACGTGCTCCGCAGCACCTCGTGCCGGTCGGTCACCACGGCGAGGGCCCGGCGCAACGCTGCGGCGTCCAGCGGACCGGAGAGCGTCACCGCGTAGAGCGTGTTGTGTACGGCGGACTCCTCCGTCAGCTGGGCAAGGGTCCACATGCGGCGCTGGGTGGAGGAGAGCGGCAGAGCCCGGTCGCGGCGCACGGGGCGGATCCGCTGCCCGGAGCCGGTCGGCCGGCCGCTCTCGTCCAGCAGGCGGGCCAGCTGCTCGACCGTCGGGTGGGAGAGGAAGTCGTGCAGAGAGATGTCGGCGGACATCTCGCTGCGGATGCGGGACACGAGCCTGGTGGCCAGCAACGAGTGGCCGCCGCACGCGAAGAAGTCGCTCGTGACGCCGATCTCGGCAGCCCCCAGGGCCTCGGCCCACATGGCCGCGAGCCGTTCCTCCGCCGGCGTGCGCGGGGGCACCTGGGGCTGCCCCGCCTGTCTTCCTCCACCGGAGGAGACGACGACCCGTTCCGCCACGGCAGCCGCATCGGCCAGCCGGTCCTGGATGTGGGCAGCCCGCGCGCCCTCCGTGGGCCAGAAGCCGGCCGCCCAGACGCGGTCCAGCCGCTGGACGACGAAGGTGCCGAGCGCGGCATAGAACTCGGGTGTGTACGGGACGTGTCCCAACTCGTCCGCTCCGGGATCGAACCAGTCTCGCACCTGTGCCCGCGGCGCCCATTCCACGGCGAACGCGACCTCCACACCGAGGATCCCGCCGATCCGGCGCACGAGTAGATCGTCCAACCGTCCGAAGAGGGCGTCGAGTTCCCGATCGCCGGGTGCGGCCGGGCACACGACGAGCAGGAGCGGCGCCTGGGTGCGGTCCCGGAAGGAGCGCACGGCAGCGACCAGGTCGTCGAGAACCCCGGTCAGGAACGCGGTCCTGTCCCCGCCGTCCCAGTGCCGTAGCCAGTCCGCCCACCGCAGGTACACGGTGGTGGCGTCGCCCGGGTCACCGGACAGCAGGTGCTGCAGCAACTGGCTGTAGGGCGCGGCCCGGATGTCGATCGGGCACCTCAGGAAACCGGACCAGAAGCCGATCACATCGTGCACCGGGTCGACGGTGAAGGAGGCCGCGGTGGCCAGCCGGCGCCGGCTCAGAGGCGCCAGCTCGGCCAGGGCACCGTCCGGTTCACGCGTGAACGCGTCGAGGGTCGCGAGCAGCGTGGTGACGAAGCCGTCGACGGTCTCGTCCAGGTAGAGATCGGAACTGTAGGTGAGATCGCCGCGCAGTTCCTCCCCGTCCCGGCGCAGCGCGAGAAAGAGGTCGAAGTCGGTGCTGCCGAGCTCGAGTTCCTCCGGTGCGAACTCCACACCGCCGGCCTGCCGCCGCGTCTGCTCGGCCAGTTCGTTCACGCTCACCATGACCTGGAACAGCGGGTTGTGTCCCCGGCCTCGCGCCGGGGAAACCGCCTCGACCACCTGGGCGTACGGCGCGTCCTGGTGGGCGTAGGCCTCGCGCAGCGAGCGGTGGGTGCGGGCCAGCAGGTCACGGACGGTGACCTGCGGCTCCAGCCGGTTGCGGAGTACCAGAGTGTTGGCGAAGCAGCCGATCACCGCCTCCAGCTCGACCCGCGTCCGCCCGGCGACGGGCACGCCGAGCAGGAGATCCGACGGAGCACCTGAGTGGTGCAGCGCCGCCGCTGCGGCCGCGAGGACGATGACGTTGAGGGTGGTTCGTTCGCCACGGGCCAGACGGTCGAGCCGGTCGGTCAGCTCGCTCGGCACGACGACAGCGCGCCAGCCGCTGCGGTGACTTTGGACCGCCGGCCGCGGCAGGTCCGCCGGAAGAGTGGACAGCGTCGGGGCATCGGCCAGTTCGGCCTTCCAGAAGGAGAGGTCCCGGTGCAGCTGCTCGCCGGTGAGCGTGCTGCGTTCACGCGCCGCGTGGTCGGTGAAGAGGGCGGCGGGCTCCACGGGTGGCTCGGCACCACCGGCCGCGTAGCCGTAGCAGGCGACGAGATCCGCCAGCAGCAGCTCGCTCGACCAGCCGTCGAAGACGATGTGGTGCACGGCCAGCAGAAGCAGGTGGTCCTCCGCGGCCCGCCGGACGAGCCGGGCCGTGAGCAACGGGCCCGTGGTCAGGTCGAACCGGTGACCGGTGTGCCCGGCGGTGACGGCGGCGAGTTCGCCGGCCGGGTCGGCGACGGTGCCCAGGTCGGTCAGCGGAAGCGGTACGGGAGCCGGGTCGCGGACGATCTGCCGGGTGCCCTCCGCCGTCTCGGCGAAGACCGTGCGCAGGGCCGGGTGGCGCGCGACCACTGTGGTGAGGGCTTGTTCGAGCGCCGTCCTGTCGAGGGGCCCGCGCAGCCGGACCCCGAAGGTGATGTTGTACGCGGGGTCTCCGGGATCAAGGGAGTTGAGGAACCACAGGCGTTCCTGCGCGTGCGAGAGCGGTGCTTCGGTGGGGTGCTGTCCGCCCGCCGCCCGGTCTTGCGCATCCCGTCGCGTGCGTGCCCGCAGTGCCAGGGCGCGCCGCTGCTCGGGCGTGAGCGACGCCAGCCGCGCCGCGAGGTCTTCAGTCATCGTTCGTGCCTCTCTCCGCCGTCCGGTGCACCGTGAGGCGATCGCCCAGCAGCGCGAGCAGGGGCTCGTGGTCATGGAGGAAGAAGTGCCCGCCGGGTAGGCTGACGAGTTCGAAGTCGCCCCGTGTGCACTCGGCCCATTGGGGCAGTTCGGCTTGCGGGACCGACGCGTCGTCGGCGCCGGCGAACACGGTGAGCGGACACCGCGGGAGGGGTCCGTCGGAGGCCACGTAGGTCTCCCGCAGCATCAGGTCGGCCCGGAGCATGGGCAGGAAGACCCGGATGAGTTCCTCGTCGGCCAGCACCTGGTCCGGGATGCCACCCAGGCGGATCAGCCCGGTAAGCATCGCCGTGTCGTCCAAAGTGTGCAGGGTTCGGGTGACCCGCTGTGCCGGCGGGCGGACGGCCGAGACGAACAGGTGGTCGGGGCCGTGGCTCCGTGCCGTCAGCTCCCGTGCCGTCTCGTAGGCGATGAGGCCGCCCAGGCTGTGCCCGAACAGACACAGGGTCCCCGATCGTACGGCCTGGATCTCGTCGGCGAGTGCCTGGACGATGCGGGCCATGTCCGTGCACAGCGGTTCGCTGAACCGCCGCCCGTGGCCGGGCAGATCGACGCCCAGCAGCTCGACCCCGGGCGCCAGGGCCCCGGCCCAGTCACGGAAGACCGACGAGGCCCCGCCCGCATACGGCACACACACCAGCTGTACCTCACGAGGGCCGGTGCTGTCCTGGCGCGACAACCAGCGTCCGGCGGATTCGGTGACGGCGGAGGGATTCATCGCTCACCTCCGGCCGGGCCGTCCGGGTCCAGCACCATCGCGCCGAGCGTATCGAGGAAGACCGCGGCCGTCCTCTCCGCGAGAGCGGGGTCCGCGTGCCGGCGGTTGACGCGGACGAAGAGGTCGAACTGGTCGGACTGCGGACGGGCGGCGAACTCCACATCCAGGGTGAAGGCGGTCCGGGCCGAGAACCACCAGTCGAGCGGGCGGACGATGGACAGCGCGCCCAGCCGGTCGAAGTCATGGAAGTCGGCGTAGTTGAACATGACATCGAAGAGAGGACCGTCGGCCGCCGCTCGCATCCGCGCGATCGGGTAACGCCGGTGCGGCAGCATCTCCCGCTCCGCCTCGAACACCTTCCTGATGGCCTGCCGCCAGCTCCCGTCCTCCAGAGAGAGGTAGAAAGGCAGGGAGTTGAGGAACAGACCGGCGATCCGGTCGGAGCCCTCCCTCTCCGCCCGTCCGTTGCCGACGATGCCAGTGGCGACGTCATTGCTGCCGGTGAGTGCGCCCAGAGTCCACAGGTGAGCGGTGAGGAAGACACTCTTGACCGGCAGCCCGAGCCGATCGGCGAGGTTCCGGGCCGCTTCAACCAGTTCGCGCGGCACCGGCACACAGACCTCGGGGTCCACTCCTGGGTCGCCCCCCGCCCCCTGTTCCGGCGGGAACACGGTGCGGGTCCTCGCCCCAGCGATGCGCTCGGCCCAGAACGCGGCCGTCCCCGGAGAGGCCGCGGCCTCGCGTTCCATGGCGACGAAGTCCCGGTAACGGATGCGGGGCAGCGGCTCCAGGCGGATGTCCCCGCCGAGTTCCGCCTCGTACGCCAGCAGCAGGTCGCTGATGATCAGCGCCATGCTCCAGCCGTCCTCCACGGCGTGGTGCAGGGACAGCGCGATGCTGTACGTACCGTCCCGGTACTCCAGGACGTGGCAGCGGGCCAGCGGTGCCTCGGCGAGGTCGAAGGGCTGCTTCCACTCGGCGGACCACCAGTCGCGCAGCGCTGCTTCGTGGCCGGGGCCGTCCGGGGCGAGGACGTGGACGAGCGGCATGGGTGCCGAGCTGTGCACCGTCTGGAGCGGCTCGGGGAATGCGTCGATGTCGAATGAGGTCCGGAGCATCTCGTGCCGGTCGGAGATCCGGTCCAGCGCCCGGCGCAGGGCCACGAGGTCGAGCGGCCCGGCTACCCGGACACTGGTGAGGGTGTGATAGAGGGTCGGATCGCCGGACACCTCGCACTCGTAGATGATGCCGAGTTGCATACTGCTGACCGGGTAACTGCCGGGCTCCGTGTCGCTGTCCGCCTCGGCGGGCGGTTCGGCGGGCAGGCCGGACAGGGGTGTGCCGAGCGGTGTCCGGTCGCCGCACCGTGTCGCCAGCTCGGCCACGGTGGGGTGCAGGTACAGCTCCTCGACGCTGATCGCGAGGCCAGCCTCCCGGGCATGGGCGATCATCCGGATGGCGGTGATCGAGTCACCACCGAGTGAGAAGAAGTTGTCGTGCACGCCCACCTGTGGCAGGCCGAGCGCGGCGCACCATGCCTGGGCGAGGTGTTGTTCGACAGGGGTGGACGGCGCTTCCGTCACGGGCGCCGGGCCGGCCGGCTCCGGCCGCACCGGCGCCGCGGGCAGCGCTGCCCGGTCCAGCTTGCCGTTGATCGTCAGAGGCAGCTGTTCCAGCTCGACGAAGACCGAGGGGATCATGTAGGCCGGAAGCCGGTCGGCCAGACCGGTGCGGAGTGTCTCGGCGGACGCCCCACCGGACTCCGTGACGACGTAGGACACCAGGCGGGGCTCGCCATCGCCGTCCTCACCCAGCACCACCACCGCCTCACGGACCCCCTGCTGGGCGAGCAGCGCGGCCTCGACCTCCCCTAGCTCGATGCGGAAGCCGCGCAGCTGCACCTGGTCGTCGATACGGCCGCAGAAGACCAGCTCGCCATCCGGTCGAAGAACGGCCAGGTCGCCGGTGCGGTACATGGTCCGGCCCGGGGACCCGAACGCGTCGGGTACGAAACGCTCTGCCGTCAGAGCGGGCCGCCCCAGGTAGCCGTGCGTCACGCCGGCGCCGCTGACATACATCTCACCGATGGTGCCGGCGGGGACCAGGCGCATCCGCTTGTCGAGCACGGCGATGCCGAGATGGGGCAGGGGGGCACCGATCGGACTGAACGGCGAGGCGGCGTCGGTGGCGCACAGCGGGCGCAGTGTCACATGGACCGTGGTCTCCGTGATGCCGTACATGTTGACGAGGCGCGGTGATGCGTCGCCGTACCGTTCGAACCACGGCCGGAGCATGGCGGGTTCGAGCTCCTCGCCGCCGAAGACGACCAGCCGCAGGGCCGTCTCCGGCCACCCCGTCCGCTCCGCGGCACGGATGAGACCACGGAACGCGGACGGAGTCTGGTTGAGCACCGTGACCTTCTCGGCGATCAGGAGACGCAGGACGGACTCGGGATCGCGGCTCTTGGCATACGGCACCACGACGAGCCGGCCGCCGTGCAGCAGTGCGCCCCACAACTCCCAGACGGAGAAGTCGAAGGCGAACGAGTGGAAGGCGGTCCACACGTCGTCGGGCCCGGGGCGGAAGGCGTCCCACGTGTTCTCAAACAGCAGGGTGGCGTTGGCGTGGGAGACCATGACTCCCTTGGGCCGGCCGGTGGAGCCGGAGGTGTAGATGACGTAGGCGACGTCCTGCGGCCGCACGTCCGACGCCGGGTCGGTGTCGGGTTCGCCGCCCAGGTCCAGGGTGTCCACCGCGAGAACGGCGATGTCGTCACCCACCAGGCCGCGGTGCCGGGCCTCGCCCACGACCAGGCCGCAGCCCGCGTCCGCCAGAACGGACCGGATCCGTTCGGCGGGGTGCGCAGGGTCAAGGGGCAGGTAGCCCGCGCCCGTTTTGAGCACGGCCAGCAGGGCGACGACGGTGTCCACCGAGCGCTCGGCGCAGACGCCGACCAGCCGGCCGGGACCGGCACCCTGCCGGAGCAGGTGGTGGGCCAGCCGGTTGGCCGCCCGGTTCAGCTCCTGATACGTCAGCGGCGTCACACCGTCGGTCACGGCCGTCCGGTCGGCGAGCCGCACGGCCTGCTCGGCGAACCACGTGTGCAGGCAGCGCTCCGCCGCCGTCCGGCCGGTCGCGGACGGCGGTACCCAGGACAGTTCGGCGTCGCGGAACAGCCGGAGCGCGGACAGCGGTGTGTCGGGCTCGTCGACCGCCGTCTCGACCAGGCGGACGTACCAGTCGAGCAGCCGCTCCGCCGTCGCGGGCTCGAACACGTCGGTGCTGTACTCGGCGGTGCACACCAGGCCGTCTCCGACCTCCTCGATCTCGAGGGTGAGGTCGAACTTGGCGGTCCCGTTGTCCACGGAAACCGCCTCGCAGTCGAGCCCGCCGAGACGTGCGTTGGGCCGCCGTGGCCCCTGGTAGGCCAGCACGAGCTGCACCAGCGGCGACGACATTGCGTCGGCGCCACCGCCGAATTCCCTCGCCAGCCATTCGAAAGGCACGTGCTGGTGCTCGAACGCCTCGCCTGCGACGCGCGCGGCGTCCCGCAGCAAGGCGCGCAGGCTCGGCGAGCCGGTGGTGCGCAGCCGCAGCGGAACGGTGTTCACGAAGAATCCCATGACCTCGTCCAACTGCGGGCTCGGCCGGCCCGCGGTCGGCGATCCGATCACCATGTCGTCCTCGCCCGTCACCCGGTCGACCAGCGCAGCGAGCGCGGCCAGGAAGACGGCGTACGGGGTCGCGCCCTCGGCCCGGGCGAGTCCGGCGATCCTCGAGGCGAGCGCACCCGGCAGTGCCCGTGTGATCCGCCGTCCCGCGAAACTCGGCTTGTCCGGGCGTGGCTTGTCGTAGGGCAGTGGGATCCGGCTGGGAGCCCCGGCCAGCCGGCCGCGCCAGTACCTCTCGTCGTTCGCACGGGCCTCGCTGTCCGCGAGGGCGCGCTGCCAGGCGGCGAAGTCACGGTAGGTGGGACCGTCTTCCAGCGGACCGGAACGCAGAGCCGTGCTGGCGTACGCGGCGGCCAGTTCCCGGTCCAGGAGGTCCACTGACGCGTTGTCGGTGATCAGATGGGACATGACCAGCACGAGGAGGTGCTCGTCGTCGGAGACGCAAATCAAGGTGGCCCGCAGCAGCGGCGGCTGGTCGAGGTCGAGAGGGGTAGCGGCTCGTGCCTGGGCAGCCCGCAGCGCAGCATGCTCCGGCTCCGGTTCCGCGCCGACGTCCAGGGTTTCCAGGATGACATCGGCGGTGTCCGCCACGACGGTCCGCAATGCGCCGTCCCGCAGCACGAACCCGGTGCGCAGCACGACATGCCGGGAGACGACCGCGGTCAGCGCGGAAGCAAGGGCGCCCCGGTCCAGCCGGCCGCGCAACCGGGTGACGACAGGCACGTTGTACGCGGCGCTGGCGCGCCTGCCCAGCGTGCTCAGGAACCACAGCCGCTGTTGCCCGGGCGAGGCGAGGTCTTCCGCGGCGGAGGAGGCCTGCAGTGCCGGCAGAGCGGGGACGTGGGCCTCCTCGGCCGTCATGAGCGCGGTGGCGTCGGCCAGGGTGGCGGCGGAGAAGAAGTCGGCGAAGCCGATCCTCACTCCGTCCTCGTCGCGCAGGCGGGCCAGCACCCGGGCCGCCTGCAGCGAGGTACCACCCAGGGCGACGAAGCCGTCGTCCCGGCCGACGGCCGGGACGCCCAGCGCGTCGGCCCACAACTCGGCCATCCGCCGTTCCCGCGGATCGGTCGGCAGTTGCGCCGATGCCGCGCCGAGCAGCGCCGTTTCCGCGAGTTCCCGCAACCGGCCACGGTCGACCTTCCCGCCGTGCGAGGCGATGGGCATCTTGTCGAGCGGCACGATCAGCGCGGGCAGCATGGGCCGCGGCAGTCGCGCGGCGAGCCCACGCGCAAGTGCGGCGGGGTCGAGCGCGATGCCGGCGGCGAAGGCGACCAGCTTCAGGTCGGCGCCGATGCCGTGCGGCACCACCGCGCAGTCCTGGACACCCGGCAGTCCGGACAACGCCTGTTCCACCTCGCCGAGTTCGACGCGATGTCCACGGATCTTGAGCTGGCCGTCCGCGCGCCCGAGGAATTCAAGTTCCCCGCTCGACAGCCAGCGGCCCAGGTCGCCGGTGCGATAGAGCCGGGCACCGGGCCGGTCCGTGAAGGGGTGCGGCCGGAAGGCGTCCGCGGTCAGGGCGGGCGCCCCCAGATAGCCGCGGCCCAGGTTGCTCCCGCCGATCCAGATCTCGGCCGTCACACCGGGGGCGACCGGGGACATGGCCTCGTCCAGGACGTATATCTCCACGCCGGGCAGCGGGCGGCCGATCGCGGGCGGCCGGTCTTCCAGCATCCGGTCCCCGGTGCAGGCGATGAGGGTGGTCTCGGTCGGGCCGTATCCGACGAGGAAGCGACGGCGGCGGCCCCAGCGCGCGAAGACGGCCGAGGAGACCACCTCGCCCCCCACCAGCAGGGTGTTCAGCGCCGGCAGCGGATGGTCGTCGGGCAGCACGGACAACAGCGAAGGAGGCAGCAGCGCGGTGGTCACCCGCGCCGTGCGCAGAAAGTCGAGCAACCCGGGGCCGACGGTGTCGGCGTCGGGCGGTGGTACGACCACTGTTCCGCCGTTGACCAAGGGCCCGAAGATCTCACAGATCGTCGCGTCGAAGGTGATCCCGGCGAACTGCAGCATGCGTACCCCGGGACCGAGGTCGAGCCGGTCGCGGATGCCGGTGAGGAAACTGACCACTGCCTGGTGTTCGACCATGACGCCCTTGGGGCGGCCGGTGGATCCGGAGGTGTGGATGACATAGGCGAGGTCGCGCGGGTGCGCCCGGAGCGGAGCCGGGCCGGGCACCGGCACGGCGTTGTCGTCGACCTCCACGACCGGCGCGTCACCGTCCGGCAGACGCTCCCGCAAGCCCTTGCGGGTCAGGACGGCGGCCGGCCGGCAGTCCCGCAGGATGGTGGCCAGCCGCTCGGCGGGATGCTCGTGGTCGAGCGGCACATAGCCCGCACCCGTCTTGAGGATGCCCATCAGGGCCACGATCCGTTCCGCGGACCTGTCCAGCAGCAGGCCGCACAGAGTGCCGGGCCCGGCGCCGAGCCGTGTGAGCCGGGTGGCGATCTCGGTGCTCCTGGCGTCCAGCTGGGCGTAGGTCAGCTGGTGCTCACCGCACTCGACCGCCACCGCTTGGGGGGTCCGTGCCGCCTGCTGCTGGAACAACTCGGCCACGTTGGTGTGCTCGGGATGCAGTTCCCGGCCTCGGGCCAGACTCATGGTGACCGTCTCCAGTTCCATGTGAGTGATGACGGGCAGCTCCGCGATGCGGCAGCCGGGGTTGGCCGCCGCGGCCTCGAGCAGGCCGCTGAGCTGGTCGGCCAGCCGGTGCGTGGTCGCCCGGTCCAGCAGGCCTCTGCGGTAGCGCAGTACAGTCGGTCGTTCGCCCTGCGGGGCGCCGAGTTCCAGGAACATGTCGTAGGGCGCCGCCTCGGACGCGGCGACGGGGGCAGGGCCCATCCCGATGTGCAAGGAGATGTCCGGTCCGACGTCCGTGTCCGGCTCCTCCGTCAGGGCGGGGTACTCGTACGCCTCTGCCAGGGCCGAGGCGACGGTGTGGAGGTAGGCGCGGAACGTGGCGTCCGCGGGTGTCGGCACCCGGAGCGTGCGGTACCCGGCAGCGCCCGCGGGGCCGTCCCAGCTGCGCCAGCCGACGACCTGGTCCGCCCGGCACGTGTACCGGCCGAGCAGGGCGAGGAAGCCGGCCGCGACGACGACCGACTCGGCGGCGATCCGGGTCGGTTGCCCCAGTTCGCGTGCCGCCAGTTCCATCGACGCGGGCACCGGGACGGTCACCTCGTCCGTCTGCCACTGCTCCGGTCGGCGAGGTGACCGGCCGGCTGGGCGGGTGCCGCAGGACGGGCGACCCGGCTCACCCGGGCGCCCCGGTTCACCCGCCGCACGCCGGTCCAGGGCCTCAGCCATCGCTCACCTCCCCCAGGAGCTGCTCCAGCTCCTCGGCGGTGAGCTCGTCGAGCTCGGCCATGAGATCCCCGAGCGGCTGCTCGGCGTCGGCCGAGGCGCGTTCGACGAGACCGGTGAACTCGCCCAGGGTGGGGGCGTCGAAGAGGGCGGCTCCGGAGAGTTCCACGGCCAGGTCGTCGCTCACCCGGGCGACCAGCTGAGTGGCGAGGAGGGAGTGGCCGCCCAGGGCGAAGAAGTCGCTGTCCGGACGGATGTCGGGGATGCCGAGCAGTTCCTGCCATATCGCGCGCACGCGGTCGGCGACCGGCTTCCCCGAGGCCGGCACCGGGCCGGTCCGGGCGGCCGGCTGCTCGGCAGGCTCGTCCGGCGTCGCGTTCGGCCCGCCGCCGATCCAGTGGCGGCGCCGCTCGAACGCGTACGTGGGCAGCGGCACCCTGCCCCGCGTCTCGTGGCGCCAGAAGCCCTCCCAGTCAGGAGTGGTTCCGGCGGTGAACAGCGTGCCGAGCGCCGAGAGCACGGCGACACCGTCGGGGACAGCCTGCCGGGGATGGCCGAGCGAGGAGACGGCCACATGGTTCCCGTCGGCCAGGGCGTGCTGGCGGGCCAGGGTGGTGAGCGTCGTACCCGGCCCGGCCTCCAGCAGCACGTACGGGTCGGGGCCGTCGAGGAGCTGCCGCAGCCCCTCGCTGAAGCGCACCGGCCGGCGAAGGTGGCGGGCCCAGTATGCGGGGTCGGTCGCTTCTTCCCCGGTGATCCAGCGGCCCGTCAGGTTGGAGACGAAGGGCGTCTCGGGAGGCCGCGGCCGGGCCGCGCGCACCAGGTCGGTGAACTCCTCCAGGACGGGGTCCATCATGGCCGAATGGAAGGCGTGGGACGTGTGCAGAAGGCTGTGGCGTATGCCCTGCTCCGCCAGCTCGGCGACAAGTACCGCCACATCGTCCGGCGGTCCGGAGGCGACACTGAGCCGAGGACCGTTGGACGCGGCCAGTGAGACCCCGTCCGGAAGCAGCGCGGTCAGTTCATCGGCCGGCAGGTGCACGGCCACCATCCGGCCGGACGGCAGGTGCTGCATCAGCCGGCCGCGCGCGGCCACCAGGCGCACCGCATCGTCCAGCTGGAACGTTCCGGCGAGGCACGCCGCCACGTACTCGCCCACGCTGTGACCGAGCATCGCATGTTGACGCACGCCCCACTCCGCCCAGAGGCTCGCGAGAGCGTACTCCGTGGCGAAGAGGGCGGGCTGGGTGAATTCCGTGCGGCTCAGCAGGTCCGCCGCCGCACCGGTCGGGCCGGGCACGAGCTCCGCGGCCACCCGCAAATCGGTCGCCAGTTCACCGGCGAGCAGATCGGCGCAGGCGTCGAACGCGGCCCTGAAGGCCGGCTCGGTCTCGTACAGTTCTCCAGCCATCCTCGGGTGTTGAGCGCCTTGCCCCGGAAAGAGGAAGGCGACCCGCCTCTCATCCGCCGGCCGCTCGGTCTCGGCTGCGCCCAGCGGTGCGGACAGCCCGGCCCGGGCCTCGGCCCGGTCCCTGGCCACCACCGCCCTGCGGTACGGCAGTGACCGGCGCCCCAGTTGCAGGGTGAAGGCCACGTCGGCCAGCGGGAGATCCGGCCGTTCGGCCAGCGCACGCTCCAACGCGGCGCTGTTGTCCGCCAGCGCCCGCGGGGACGCGCCGGACACCACCAGCAGCTGGGCGGAGTTGCGCGTGGGAGCCGGTGCCGTGGGGGCGGGGGCTTCCTCCAGGACGACGTGCGCGTTGGTGCCGCCCATGCCGAAGGAGCTCACTCCCGCGCGCCGCGGCCCGGTTCCCTGTGGCCAGGGCTCCGGTACGACGGGGATGCGGAAGGGGCCGGCGTCGAGGTCGATCTCCGGGTTGGCCTGGCGGAAGTACGGGCTCGGCGGGATGGTGCGGTGGTGGAGTGCGAGTGCCGTTTTGATGATTCCCGTGACGCCGGCCGCGGCGTCCAGGTGACCGACGCACGGCTTGACCGATCCCAGGGCGCAGCTGCCCTTGTCCGGACGCGGGTCGCCGGCGTCGAACGCCTCGCACAGCGCGGCGTACTCGATGGGATCGCCGAGGGCGGTTCCGGTGCCGTGGGTCTCGACATAGGAGATCGATGCGGGGTCCGCCTCCGCAGCCAGGTGCGCCATCCGGATCGCGGCCGCCTGGCCCTCGGCACGCGGCGCGGTGAAACCGACTTTGCGTCCCCCGTCGTTGTTGACGGCGGAGCCCTTGATCACCGCGTACACCGTGTCGCGGTCACGCACTGCGTCGGCCAGCGGTTTGAGCACGACGACACCGACGCCGTCCCCATTGACCGTGCCGGTGGCCCGGCTGTCGAAGGTGTACACGTGCCCGTCCGCCGACATGACACCGCCGCGCCGGGCCCGGTAGCCCTCGCGCTGGGGCACGTGCACGGACACCCCGCCGGCCAGCGCGAGATCGCATTCGCGGCTGAGCAGTGCCTGGCAGGCCAGGTGCACCGCCACCAGGGACGAGGAGCAGCCGCTCTGGACCGTGAGGGCGGGGCCCTGAAGATCGAGGTGGTAGGCGACCCGGGTGGCGAGGCTGTCCTTGTCGTTCGCCAGCATCAGCTCGTGCAGGGTGGCACCGCCCAGAGCGGCCGGATCGGTGCTCAGGTGGTGCAGCAAGTAGGTGCTCAGGCTGGCACTGGCGTACACGCCGACCAGGCCCCGGCAGGGCTCGGCGGCGTATCCGGCGTCCTCCAGCGCGGCCCAGGACGTCTCCAGGAAGACACGCTGCTGCGGGTCGAGCAGTGCGGCGTCCCGGGGGGTGTAACCGAACAGTTCGTTGTCGAAGCGGTCGGCGTCCGCCAGCAGTCCGCCGGCGGGCACGAAGTCAGGCCGTGAGCGGACGTCTGCGGGCACACCGGCAGCCACCAGTTCCTCTTCGGTGAAACGGGAGATGGTCTCCCGCCCCGTACGGGCCACCTCCCAGAACTCGGCCGCGGACGCGGCGCCCGGGAAACGGCCGGCCATGCCGACGATGGCGATTTCCAGCCCTGTCGTGCCGCCCTGCGTCTCGTCATCGAACGCTGTGGTCATCGTCCCTCCCGCCCGGCGCCGAGTCGGCGCGCCCGGTCCCTGAGCGCTTGGCGCCCTCGCTCGGCCGACTCGCGCGTGCCGGTTCCGCCCGGCTGCGAAGGCACCTGAGCGGTTTCCCCAGCGAGGTGCTCGGCGAGCCCGTGGATCGTGGGGTGGCTGAAGAGTGTGACGGTCGCCACCTTCCGGCCGAGGAGCTGAGCCAGCCGCGCGCGCAACCGCAGCAGCAGCAGCGAATCGCCCCCTGCCTCGAAGAAGTTGTCGTGCAGGCCGGCATCCCGGCCCAGCACGTCGCGCCAGGCAGCCGCGACGGTTCGTTCTAGTTCCGTTCCGGGAACGGCCGGGTGCGCGCTGTTCCCCGCACCGAGTTCCCGTACCCCGGGGCCGGTCCCGAGCGCGGCGCGGTCGACCTTCCCGTTGACGTTCAGGGGGAGGGTGTCGATCGCGTACAGGCGGTGCGGGATCATGTACGAGGGCAGAGACTCACCGAGCAGCCGCCGCACCTCACGCGCCAACTCCACGGGTTCTTCGGCGTCTTCCGCCGGGACCAGGTACGCGGCCAGCTCCCGCTCTCCGGACGGACCGGTGCGCACCACCACGACGGCGTCCCGGACACCCGGGAACTCGCGCAGCCGGGCCTCCACCTCGCCCAGCTCCACCCGGTAGCCACGGATCTTCACCTGGGTGTCGGCGCGCGCGAGGAACTCGATCTCGCCGGTCTCGCTCCAGCGGGCGAGGTCTCCGGTCCGGTACATCCGGGCGCCGTGCGCGCCGGGGCGGGGATCGGGCAGGAAGCGTTCGGCCGTCGCCGCGGGCCTGCGCAGGTAGCCGCGGGCCAGCCCCGCTCCGAAGGCGTAGAGTTCGCCGACCACTCCGACCGGCACCGGGTGCAGCGACTCGTCCAGGATGGCCACGTCGGTGCCCCTGATCGGGCCTCCGATGGGCATGTGTTCGTGCTGCGGCGGACCGTCCGTCGTCCACACAGTGGTGAACGTGGTGTTCTCGGTGGGGCCGTACGCGTGGGTGAAGGACAGCCCGGGGTGGGCGCGCAGGACACTGCGCACGTGTGCGGCCGAGACGACGTCGCCTCCGGCGATCAGCCGTCGTACCCCGGTGAAGACCTCGGGTGCGGTGTCGGCCACCTGGTGGAAGAGTCCGGCGGTCAGCGACAGTACCGTGACGCCGTGACGCCGGACGGTTTCGGCGAGCAGTTCCGGGGTGATCCGGCCGGGCGGGTAGACGGCGAGCGTGGCACCGTGCACCAGGCACGTCCATATCTCGAACGTCGACGCGTCGAAGGCGACGGGCGCGATCTGCAGGAAGACGTCGGCGGGGCCGTAGGAGGCCCAGTCGGGATCCACCAGACGAGCGACGGCGCCGTGCGGGACAGCGACGCCTTTAGGTTCGCCGGTGGAGCCCGAGGTGTAGCTGACATAGGCGAGTTGAGCGGGGTGGATCCCGGGCAGGCGGGCCGCTGCCGACTCGTCCTCGGCCGCGGTCAGTTCGCTCTCCAGCTCGATCGCCGGGACCTCGGCGGCAGGCAGGCCGGGCAGGTGGTCACGGCTTGCCAGGATGAGCGCGGGTCGGGCGTCGGCGAGCAGGCGGCTGGTCCGATCGCGGGGCTGCTCGGGGTCGAGGGCGAGGTAGGCGCCGCCCGCCGTCAGCACCCCGAGGAGAGCGACGATCAGCTCGGGCGAACGGTCGGCCCGTACCGCTACGAGCGATTCCGGCGACACCCCGCGGGAGACCAGCCGGGTGGCGAGCGCCCGAGCCCGCCGGTGGAGCTCGCCGTAGCTCAGCACGGTGTCACCGCACACGACCGCCGCCGCGTCGGGGCGCCTGCGTGCCTGGTCGGCGATGCGGTCCGGCACCGCCCCCGTCCGGTCGCCGACGGGCCGGCCCGCGCCCCATCGACGGGTCAGCAGCGCTTCGTCCGGGCCCGTCATCACGAGCTCGCCCAGGTTCGCGTGCGGTCGGCGTGCGGCGTCGGAGAGCAGCGCGCCGGCCTGGGACAGCAGGCGTGCGGAATCAGCGGTCGAGTAACCGGCGGGTGTGCGCGGGACGCGTACGCAGAGGGGATCTTCTGTGGCCTCCACCTCGAGCGCCACCGGCTGGGCTTCGCCGATGCCGTTCCGGAGGCTGTCCTTCACCTGGTCGGCGAGTACGTCGAAACGAAGGCCGGGAGAGACCGTGAGTACCGCGTGTCGGAGGTCGCCGCCGGTGTCCGGGCCGCGCCAGGCGACAGGCACCCGTTCGGTCCCCTCCCTGCGCTGCACCACCGCGGCCAGCGCCGCCACAGCCCGGGCGAGCCCGGCGCCGGACGCCGGAGCCGGAGCGTCGTCCGGCAGCCGGAATTCCAGGGCGACCGCAGTTCCGGTGGTACCCGGCCCCTCTTTTCCCATCATTCGACTCCCCCACCTGATCGGTGACCCAGGGGTGATCACCCCGGCTGACCGAAGTCACTATCAACGACGCCGATGGCTGGCGTGTGGACGGCTTGTGGGATCTCGCTGGCAGCCTCCTGGCGCCTTATTGGTGGAGTATTGGAATCCCTTGTTGCCCTCGCGTACCGCGTGCCAGCCTTCCCTCGGAACATCAATGCGGGAATTGGCGCTCAACCCGGGAGGACTGACATGTCTGCGCAGAACATCCCCTTCGTCGAGTTGTACGCAGCCGACCGCCACAAGACGGTCGAATACTTCACCTCCTCCTTCGGATTCCAGGAAATGGCAGTCTCCGAGTCACCTCGGCTGAGTTCCTCGCTGCTGTGCCAGGGGCAGGTCCGTCTGATCGTGTCGAGCGGCCCGGCCACCGAGTCGTTCGTCGAAGAGCACGGTGACGGCGTCGCCGATATCGCGCTCGGCTGCGATGATGTGCCCGCCACGGCAGCGGCAGTCGTCGCGGCCGGCGGCCGGGTGCTGCCGGCCGACTCCGGTACCACGGTCGTCTCCGGCTTCGGCGACGTGCGGCACACCCTGCTGGAGGCGAAGCGCGAGGGTGCCGGTGAACTGCCGGCCGATCGGACCTGGACCCGCCTGGAGCCCGGCACGCCGGCCGGCGGGCAGCCGAAGGCGGTCCTGTCTCTCGACCACATCGCCGTGTGCCTCGACGCCGGCAGCCTGCAGGACGCCGTGCGGTACTACATCGAAGGCTTCGGCTGTGAGCGCTTCTACAGCGAATACGTCGAAGTGGGAACACAGGCCATGGATTCGGTAGTGGTGCGCAGCCCTTCGGGCGGTGTCACATTCACCATCATCGAACCCGACCCGAGCCGAGAACCGGGACAGATCGACGGGTTCCTCCGGCGCAACTCCGGCTCCGGTGTCCAGCACCTCGCTTTTCTGGTGGATGACATCGTCGCCGCTGTACGGAATTACCGGGCTCGCGGAGTCGAGTTCCTGAGCACTCCGGCCACCTATTACGAGATGCTGCGTGAGCGCATTCCCAGCATGGCCGACCAGATAGCGAATCTGTCCGACACCCATGTCCTCGCCGACTGCGACGAGTGGGGGTATCTGCTGCAGCTCTTCTCACGTTCTCCGCACGAGCGGAACACCCTCTTCTACGAGCTGATACAGCGCCGCGGAGCCCAGGGCTTCGGCAGCGCGAACATCCGCGCACTGTACGAGGCTGTCGAGCGCGAGCGGGTGGCTTCGGCGTGAGCGGGTCCGCCTTCTCCCCCGCCGATGCCGAGGGTGCCGCCTTGTCGTTGGCCGACATGGAACGCCTGGCACGACCACGGGTGTCACCACCCGTGTGGGACTTCATCGAAGGCGGCGCAGGCGAAGAGCGCACCCTCGCGGCGAACCGGTCGGCCTTCGACGGGGTGCGACTGCGACCGAGATCACTGACCGGCACCGGTCGGCCCGACCCAGGGGTCAAGCTCCTCGGCCGCGCCTGGGCCGCACCCTTCGGAATCGGCCCGGTCGCCTATCACACACTCGTCCATCCGGACGGCGAACTGGCCACCGTACGGGCCGCCGGCGCGGCTGGACTTCCCGTCGCGGTCAGCACGTTCGCCGGACGCACCTTCGAGGAACTCGCCGCCGAGGCGACCTCACCGCTGTGGTTGCAGGTCTACTGCTTCCGCGACCGTGCCGTCACCCGGGAACTGATACAGCGGGCGGAGAAGGCCGGCTTCGAGGCCCTGGTCCTGACCGCCGACGCTCCACATCTCGGACGACGGTTGCGGGACGAGCGGAATTCCTTCCGGCTTCCGGCCGGGATCCGGCCGGCGAATCTGACCGGGTCGGGGTTCGAGTCCCCCGCGGACCACGGCCGCGCTGCTCTCGATCCGGCCCTCGACTGGTCGGTGGTGGAGTGGCTTCGCTCGGTCAGCACTCTGCCGGTGCTCGTCAAGGGCATCATGACGGCCGAGGACGCGTCACTCGCGAGTGCTGCGGGCGCCGACGGCCTGGTGGTCTCGAACCATGGCGGCCGCCAGCTGGACGGGGCACCCGCGACCCTGGACGTGCTGGCCGAGGTGGTACAGGCCGTCGCCGGCTCCTGCCCTGTGCTGATCGACGGCGGTTTCCGGCGCGGCACTGACGTTCTGGCAGCGCTGGCCCTGGGTGCCGACGCGGTGCTCCTGGGCCGTCCGGTCCTGCACGGTCTGGCGGCCGGCGGGCAGGCCGGCGTCGAGCGGGTGCTGGACATCCTTCGCTCCGAACTGGTCGACGCCATGGCTCTCACCGGCACCCGTTCGCCCGCGGAGGCAGGTCCGGCCCTGATCCAGCGCGTGGACAGGGTCGGTGAGGTACGGCATCCGGTGGTGCGCGACACCCGCCCGGTACGGTCCGCCCTGCCCTCCCCGCCGGGCGTGTTGCGCAAGGGCGACCTGCACCCGAGCGTCTCGGACCCGCTGCTCGACTCCATGAACTTCCTCAACGAGGTCGCCGACCGCTATCCGCAGGCGATCTCCTTCGCGCCGGGCCGCCCGTTCGAAGGGTTCTTCGAAACGGAGCACATCTTCGCCGCCGTCCAGCGCTATCTCGATCACCTCGCCGAGCGAGGTGCCCCGCCCGAGCGTATCCGCAACTCTCTGTACCAGTACGGGCCGGCGGCGGGTCAGATCCGCGAGCTGATCGCCGACTCCCTTCGTGCGGACGAAGGGATCGACGTGGCACCGGAGTCGATCGTGGTGACGGTGGGCGCCCAGGAGGCCATGATCCTCGTGCTCCGGGCGCTGTTCTCGCAGCCGGACCAGGTGCTGCTGGTGTCGAGCCCTTGCTATGTCGGCATCACCGGCGCGGCCTCACTGCTGGACATCTCCGTCGCCGAGGTGGAGGAGGGCGAAGCCGGGTTCAGCTGCGAGGAGTTCGCAGCCACTCTCCAGCGAGAGACGGCCGCAGGCCGGCGTCCCACCGCGTGCTACCTGATCCCGGACCACTCCAACCCGTCCGGCAACACCCTGTCCCTGCAGGACCGCCGGCGGCTGCTCGGCATCGCCGAGCGGTATCAGGTGACGATCATCGAGGACAGCCCCTACCGCCTGGTCAGCCGAGGTACGCAACTGCCGACTCTGAAGTCGCTGGATCAGGGGCGCCGGGTCATCCACATCGGCTCCTTCGCCAAGACGGTCTTTCCGGGCGCCCGCGTCGGATTCGTCGTGGCCGACCAGGGCGTCCAGGACGCCGAGGGAGAGACCGGACTGCTCGCCGCCGAACTCGCCAAGATCAAGAGCATGGTGACGGTCAATACGCCGGCATTGAGCCAGGCCGCGGTCGCCGGAGTGCTGCTCGCCTCGGACGGACGGCTCTCCAAGGCCAACGTCCATTCCGCCGCCCACTACGGCGAGGGGCTGGACGCGATCCTTCGCGCGCTGGAACGCGCCTTCCCCGCAGACGCGCGTTCGCGACTCGGCGTGCGGTGGAACAAGCCGAGCGGCGGCTTCTTCCTCACCATGAACGTCGGCTTCGTGGCGGACAACGCGGCGCTGACCCGCTCCGCCGAGGACTTCGGAGTCCTGTGGACGCCGATGTCGTACTTCTACCCGCGGGGCCACGGCCAGCACGCGCTGCGGTTGTCCTTCAGCTATCTCGCTCCGCGGGAGATCGAGGAAGGCATCGCACGCCTCGCCCGCTTCATCGAGGCGGAGACCGGACGCCATCGCGCGCAGGCCGAGGGGCCGGCCAGTGAGAAGGGAGCGGCAGGATGAGGTCAGCCGCGGTCATCGGGACCGGTCTCATCGGCACCTCGGTCGCACTCGCGCTGAGCCGGCGTGGGGTGAGCGTACATCTCAGTGACGCGGATCCGGCCAGCGCCCGGACGGCCTCCGCCATGGGCGCCGGCTCCCTCGACCTGCCCGAGGAACCGGTGGATCTGGCGGTGTTCGCCGTCCCGCCGGCCCGTATCAGCGCCGAGGTGGCCCGCTGGCAGCGAAGCGGACTGGCGCACGCCTACACGGACGTCGGCAGTGTGAAGGCCCGCCCGGTCGAAGAGCTGGCCGCCTTCGGCGGTGATCCCACCAGCTACGTCGGAGGCCATCCCCTGGCCGGAGGGGAGCGTTCCGGGCCGCTGGCCGCGCGGGCCGATCTGTTCCACGGCCGCTACTGGGTGCTGACGCCCTCCGACCGCACCGAGCAGAGCGCCTTCAACCACACGCTCGAGTTGGTGTCGCTGTGCGGCGCCGTGCCCGTGCTGATGGACACGACCGAGCACGACCGGGCGGTGGCGCTGACGTCCCACGCCCCGCATCTGGTCTCCGCCCTGATGGCGTCACGTCTCGCGCAGGCGAAGGACGCCTCGGTCAGGATCTCCGGCCAGGGACTGCGGGACATGACGAGAATCGCCGCCGGCGATCCGGGGTTGTGGAGCGACATCCTGGAAGCCAACGCGGCCGCAGTCGCCGAGGTTCTCCAGGCCTTCGCGGGCGAGCTGGCCTTCGCCGTCTCGGCCCTGCGCACGCTGGGGGGAAGCGATGAGGCGGCCCGCAAGCAGGGCCGCCGGGACCTGGAGGAGTTGCTGCGCCGCGGCAACGCCGGGCGCGAGCGCCTTCCGCAGAAGGAAGGCCGTCCGCTCTTCGAGCTGGCCGTCGTGTCGGTGGAGGTCTCGGACCAGCCCGGAGTGCTCGCCCAGTTGCTGGCGGACGCGGGAGCAGCCGACGTCAACATCGAGGACGTACGCATCGAACACGTCCCCGACCCGCCACGCGGGCTGGTGGAGCTGATGGTCGAGCGGAGTGCCGCCGCGTCCCTCTGCGCGAGTCTACGGAACGTCGGATGGCGTGTTCAGGCATGAGGTCGCGGGCTGTGACACGGCGCTGCCGACCGGGATGAGGCGGGTACTTCCGCACCGGCTCATCCCGGTCGGAGCATGCAGCAGGAGGCGTCACTCCGGCCAGGCAGGTATCGGGATCGTCTCGGCAGGCAGGCGACTCAGCACATCCTTGTGCAGCTCCTGCAACTCTACGCCGGGTTCGATCCCGAGTTCCTCACGGAGTCGACTCCGGGCGGCCGCATAGCTCTGCAGCGCCTCGGCCTGCATCCCGGAACGGTAGAGAGCCAGCATCAACTGAGCGGCCAGCGTTTCGCGCAGTGGATGGGAAATGACCAGTTTGGCGAGTTCGGGAATGATACGCCGGTGATTCCCCAGCGATATTTCCAGGCTCAACACCTCCTCGTACGCGGCGAGCCGCTCACTTTCGAGGAATCAAGCCTCCTGCTGCAACAGCTCCCCGGGGACTCCGGACAGGGCATTTCCTCGCCAAACTGACAGCGCGCCGCGTAGTTCGCGTGTCGCTGGTTCAATTTGCCTGCATCTCACCAACTCACGCGCCGCCTGTACCTTTTGTCGGAAAACCGGCAGATCGATGGCGACGGGATTCACCTCGAGCATGTATCCGGCGATTCCCGTGGAAAGCTCGACGCCGGGGCTTCGCTCGAACAACCGGCGGAGTCGGTAGACGTAGGCCTGCAGGGTGGTCCGGTAGGCCGTCGGAGGCCGGCCGTCCCACACATAGTCAGCGAGGCTGTCGATGGAAACAAATTCGTTGGCCCCGAGAAGCAGGGAAACAAGAACCGCCTGCTGTTTGGGGGCGGTTAAAATCACTCTTTTCCCTGCGGCCCGAACCTCAAGAGATCCGAGGATGCGAAATTGCAGCTCATCTTCCAGTAAGACCACAATGACCCCCGTCAGTGCATCGCCGGAACGAATCCCATCGTATGCGGATTGTTCGCAACAGACCAGCCTTGACTTATTAGAGCACAATCCAGCACTGGCACAGCGTAGCTCAACGACTGCAGAGCATTCTTCAAGACATCACAAAATGATCTCGGTCGAGGACGGCCCGGCTTGTAGCGGGGAAACGCACCGCACCCCGCCGAGTCTGTGGCTCGACAGGGTGGCGAAGTGATCGGCCGCGTGGACGGCGGAAGCTGATCCGTCAGTCCGCAGGGTCCTTTGACCGGTCGTGCGCAGCGGGCTCGGCCCCCGCCGGTTCTCCGCGGACGCTCTCCGGCGCCTCAGCCGAACCGGCGGCGTCACCGGCAACCGCTGAATCCGCCGTCGGCTCCAATGACGTCCCGGCGCCGACGATCTCGCCCTGCGGCTCGGTGGCCTCGTCGGTGGCCTTCTCCGGCGCCGAGTCGGAGAGGACGTCATTGGCGACCAGCCTCGCCGCCTCCTTCGCGTCGGAGAGCAGCACCGTGTCCTGCGGGGCCTGGTCCTCGAAGTTCTCCGGGTGGTGGCAGGCCACCCGCTGCCCCGGCTTCAGCTCCAGCAGCTGCGGCTCGGTGGTCCGGCAGATCTCCGTCGCCTTCCAGCACCGCGTGTGGAAGCGGCAGCCGCTCGGCGGGGCGATCGGTGAGGGGACGTCGCCCTTGAGCAGGATGCGCTCGCTCTTGGCGTTCTTCCGATTCGGGTCCGGGATCGGTACCGCCGACATCAGCGCCTTGGTGTACGGGTGCATGGGCGCCTTGTACAGCGAGTCGCGGTCGGCAAGCTCGACGATCTTGCCGAGGTACATCACCGCGATCCGGTCCGAGACGTGCCGGACGACCGACAGGTCGTGCGCGATGATCACGTAGGTGAGGCCGAGTTCCTCCTGGAGGTCGTCCATGAGGTTCACGACCTGTGCCTGGATCGACACGTCCAGCGCGGAGACCGGCTCGTCGGCGACGACCAGCTTCGGCTTCAGGGCGAGCGCGCGGGCGATGCCGATGCGCTGGCGCTGGCCACCGGAGAACTCGTGCGGGTAGCGGTTGTAGTGCTCCGGGCTCAGACCGACCAGTTCGAGGAGCCGCTGGACCTCCTTCTTCACTCCGCCCTCGGGCTCCACGCCCTGCAGCCGGAAGGGCGCCGAGACGATCGAGCCGATGGTGTGACGGGGGTTCAGGGAGCCGTACGGGTCCTGGAAGATCATCTGGATGTCGCGGCGCAGCGGGCGCATCTGCCCGGTGTTCAGCCGCGTGATGTCCTGACCCTCGAAGGTGATCTTGCCGCCGGTCGGATCCTGCAGGCGGGTGATGACCCGACCCATGGTCGACTTGCCGCAGCCCGACTCGCCGACCACGCCAAGGGTCTCGCCCCTGCGCACCTCGAAGTCGATGCCGTCGACGGCCTTCACGGCGCCGACCTGGCGCTGCAGGATGCCCTTCTTGATCGGGAAATGCTTCGTCAGGTTCTCGACCTTGAGCAGCACCTCGCGCTCCTCGGGAGCCGACGCCTGCTCCGGGACCGTCGCCTCGGCGACGGTGTCCGTCTTCTTCGTCTCACTCACAGCTTCGGCGCAATCTCTTCGGTCCAGATCCGCTCGCGGTCCTCGGCCGAGAGGTGGCAGGCGGAGAAGTGCCCGCTGCTCACCTGCTCCAGCTCGGGGCGCACCGTGCGGGTGACGTTCCCCTTGGGGATGTCCGCGTACGGGCAGCGCGGATGGAAGGCGCAACCCGAGGGGACGTTGATGAGGCTCGGCGGCTGGCCCTTGACCGGGATGAGGCGTTCGGAGGTCTCGCGGTCGATGCGGGGCATCGAGCCCAGCAGGCCCCAGGTGTACGGGTGCTGCGGCTTCTCGAAGACCTCGTCCGCCGGGCCGCGTTCCACACACCGGCCGCCGTACATCACGAAGACGTCGTCGGCGATCTCAGCGACCACACCGAGGTCGTGGGTGATCATGACGACTGCGGAGCCGAACTCCTTCTGCAGATCGCGGATCAGATCGAGGATCTGCGCCTGCACGGTCACGTCGAGGGCCGTGGTCGGCTCGTCCGCGATCAGGAGTTCGGGGTTGTTGACCAGCGCCATGGCGATCATGGCCCGCTGGCGCATACCGCCGGAGAACTCGTGCGGGTAGCCGTCGATGCGCTTGGCCGGCTCGGGAATGCCGACGCGGTCGAGCATCTCGACGGCGCGCTTGCGCGCCTCCTTCTTGCCGACCTTGTGGTGCACCCGGTAGGCCTCGACGATCTGGTCGCCGACCTTGTAGTACGGGTGCATCGCGGACAGCGGGTCCTGGAAGATCATCGCCATCTCGCGGCCGCGGAGCCTGCGCACCTCGTCCGGGGAGGCGGAGAGCAGTTCCTTGCCGTCCAGCCAGATCTCGCCGGACATCCGCACGTTCTTGCCGCGCGCGCCGAGTCGGTGCAGGCCCATTATGGCGAGCGAGGTGACCGACTTGCCGGAACCGGACTCCCCCACGATGGCGAGGGTCTTGCCCTTCTCCAGCGAGAAGGACAGCCCGTCGACGGACTTGACGAGGCCGTCGTCGGTCGGGAAGTGCACCTGGAGGTCACGGACCTCGAGGAAGGCCTTGGGGGGCTGGGACGCCGGGGCGGGCTCGCCCACTGCGGCGCCGGTCTTGGAGAGTTCGGTCACGAGAGCCTCACCCGCGGGTCGGCGGCGGCGTACAGCACGTCCACCACGAGATTTGCGATGACGACGAAGAAGGCGGCGAGCAGGGTCACGCCGAGGATGGGGGGCAGGTCGTTGTCGTCGATGGCCTGCACCGCGTACTGGCCGACCCCGTGCAGCGAGAACACGGTCTCGGTGATCACGGCACCGCCGAGCAACAGGCCGAGGTCCATGCCGAAGACGGTGACGATCGGGGTGAGGGCGGCACGCAGGCCGTGCTTGCTGACGACGACGCGCTCCTTTAGACCCTTGGCCCGGGCCGTGCGGATGAAGTCCTCGCTCATTGTCTCCAGCATGCCCGAGCGGGTGAGCCGGGCGTAGATGGCGGAGTACAGCAGGGCCAGCGAACACCAGGCGGGGAACAGGGTGTTGGCCCACTCCGAGGGGTTCTCGGTGAACGGGACGTAGGTGCGGCCGAAGATCGGCCACTGGTAGGTGAAGAGCAGGATCGCCAGGTTGCCCGTGAAGAACATGGGCAGCGACACACCGGCGAGTGCGACGCCCATGAAGGTGCGGTCGAAGATCGAGCGCGGCTTGAGCGCGGAGATGACACCGACGACGACACCCGAGACCAGCCACAGCACGGCGGCGCCGGCGGCCAGCGAGATGGTCACCGGAAGGCGGGAGGTGAGCTGCGGCCAGACCGCCTCATGCGTCTTGAACGAGTAGCCGAAGCAGGGTGCGTCGCAGCGCACCGTGGTGGGGCCGATGTTGTAGTCGGCACCGGCCACGATCCCCTTGACGAAGTGCCAGTACTGGACGTAGACGGGCTGGTCCAGACCGAGGTTGTGCTTGACCGCGACGATGTCCGCCTTCGACGGGCTCTTGCCGAGGTACTGCTGCGCCAGCTGGTCCGTCGTCTGGCCGGCGAGTCGCGGCAGCAGGAAGAAGATGGCGAAGGTGACCGCGGTGACGACCAGCAGCAGGATCACTGCCGCGAGCGTCCGGCGGAGGATGTACGAGATCACGGGGGACGGCGCTGGTGCCCGCGGGCGGGGAGCCCGCGGGCACCAATGCCTTCACCTGCCTTCCGGGGCTGCTACTTCTTCGTGGTGCCGAGGTTGAGGTAGTCGTACTGACCGCTGAAGGCGGCCGTGGAGACCACGTTGGTGGCGTACGGCGAGCGGTACAGCAGGACCTTGAAGTAGGTCAGCGGAACGAGAACGGCGTCGTCCATCGTCTGCTTGTCGATCTGCGCGTACAGGGCGTTGCGCTTGGCCACGTCCGGCTCCGCGATCGCCTGCGCCAGCATGTCGTCGACCTTGCTGTTGCTGTACTGCGACAGGTTGGTGTTGCCGGACTGGCTGATCGCCTTGCTGTTCAGGATCTGCTGCAGGAAGCCGTAGCCGGAGGGCCAGTCGGCGCCCCACTGCATCATCATGATGCCGATGTTCTGCTGCTCGGTGAACTTCGGCACACCCGCGTAGTCGGTGAAGTACTTGCCCTGCGGGTACTGCTTCAGCGTCGCGTTGATGCCGACCTTCTTCAGCGAGCTGATAATCGCCGTGGCCGCGTCGACCTCCTGCTGACGGTCGGAACGCGCAGTGATGTTGGTCGTGATCGACGTCTTGCCGCAGGCCTTCAGGTGCTCCTTGGCCTTGGTCACGTCGCCCTTGTTGCCCGGGCTCGGGTAGGCGTCGGCCTTCTGGTAGCCGGTGATGTCCGGCGGCAGGACGGTGGAGGCGATGTCACCGCGGATCGGGCCGCCCTGCGCCGTCTGCACGGCGACCTTGTCGATGGCGTACTCGACGGCCTTGCGGCACTCGACGTTGTCGAACGGCTTGGCCTTGGTGTTGATCGCCGCGTAGACGAGGCGGCCACCGTAGGTGTTGTCGGTGCTGGCCTTGCCGTCCGCGGAGTTGAGCAGGCTCGCCTGGGTCGAGGCCTGGACACCGTTACCGGTGAGTTCCGCCGTGGCATCGCCGGACTGGAGGTCCTTGTCGATGGTCTCGGCGTTGACCTTCAGGTTGACGACGATCTTGCTCGCCAGCTGCTTGCGCAGCGGGTCGGTCTTCGGGTCCCAGTTCTTGTTGGGAACCAGGACGACCTGCTTGCCCTCCTGATAGCTCTGGAACTGGTAGGAGCCGGAGGACACGATGTGCTTGACGTAGTCGACGCCGTCGTCCTTGGACTGCGGCACCGGAGCCGTCTGCGGCGCGGCGACCAGGTAGTCGAACTCCTGGAACGGGCGGTTCAGGTGGAAGACGATCGTGGTGTCGTCCGGCGTCTCGATCGAGGACAGGCCCTTGGGGTCCTTGTCCTTGTACGGACCCTTGTACTTGTCGCCGTCCTTCATGAACTGCTGGAAGTAGTTGGGGCCGAGCGAGAGCACGTCACGCGCGAAGTTCGACCGCTCGACGGCGTACTTGACGTCCTTCGAGGTGATCGGCGTGCCGTCCTGGTACTTCAGGCCCGAACGCAGCTTGTACGTCCAGGTCTTGCCGCCTTCACTGGAGACGCCCTTGCTCGCGGCGAGGTCCGGGACGAGGGTGTTGCCCTTCTCGCCCGGGGCGGGCTCGAAGGTCATCAGCGGGCGTGCGTAGAGCCGGCTGAAGTTGTACATGTACGCGTAGTACGTGTTGCCCGGGTCGAACGAGTCCGGCACGTCCGACATCTCGTAGACGACCGTGCCGCCCTTCTTGTCGGACGCGTTGACGACACCCTTGGTCGCCGCGTTCGCACCGGCCGCCTTCGGGTTGTCCTTGTTGTCATCGGCCTTGCTGCAGGCTGCGAGTAGCAGGCTGGCGGAGCCGATGGCCGCAACCGCGGCCAGTGCTGACCTTCGCATGGTGGTCTGCTTCCCCTCCATTGATCGGAAACTTGATGGGCTCTCGGGGTGCCTAGCGGCTGCGGGGGTCGAGAGCGTCGCGGAGACCGTCGCCGAGCAGGTTGAACGCCAGGACGGTGATGAAGATGGCGAGCCCGGGCACGATCATGTACTGGGGATCGACCTGGTAGTAGGTGACCGCGTCCCGGAGCATGCCGCCCCAGGAGGCCTGCGGGGGCTGGATGCCGACGCCCAGGAAGCTCAGGGACGCCTCGAAGAGGATGTTGGTCGGGATGAGCAGCGTCGAGTAGACGATGATCGGACCGACCAGGTTGGGCATCAGCTCACGGAACAGGATGTACGGGCCCTTGGCGCCCATACCGCGGGCGGCGTCGACGAACTCGCGCTCACGCAGGGCGAGGGTCTGGCCGCGCACGATCCGGCCCAGGTAGGGCCAGTTGAAGAAGCCGATCACGAAGATGAGCACGCTCAGGTGCAGCGGCAGTCCGTTCAGGCCGAAGGCGCCGCCCTGGAGGGTGGCGGAGATGGCGATGGCGAACAGCAGCAGGGGGAAGGCGAGGAAGATGTCCATCAGCCGGCTGACGATCGAGTCGACACGGCCGCCGTAGTAGCCCGCGACGACACCCATGACCGCGCCGATCACGTTGGACAGGATCGTGGCGCCGAAGGCGACGACCAGGGAGACCCAGGAGCCCTCGAGGATGCGGGTGGCGATGTCCCGGCCGAACTTCGGGTCGACGCCCAGCGGGTGATCCAAACTCATACCGCCCCAGCCGCCCTTGGGCAGGGATGTGTCGGGGACGATCAGGTCCTGGTGGAAGGCGTTGGGGTCCAGGCCGAACATGGCCTGGATGGGGCGGGAGAGGGTCGCCAGGACGATCAGCAGGATCACGATGACGCCGCCGGCCACGGCGACTCGGTCCCGCTTGAACCGGGACCAGGCGATCTGCCCCAGGGAACGACCTTCGATCTGCCCCTTACCGGCACCCGCCAGCACAGCCTCCGGCCGTGCCTCGGCTGCCGCCCCGGTGGTCTCGATCGGTGCGGTCACGGTGAGCGACCCCTCTCGCCGGTGGTGACCGGCCTGCGCCTGCCGCGGTTTGCGGCTTTGTCGACTTGCCATCGATCACGAGATCTCCATCTCGCGCTTGAGTCGGGAGTCTTCAGCGTCGCTGCGATCAAGCGCCAGACTTGACGGTGAAAGGATGCATAAACGTGATGCGGACTGGGGAGATCCGTTATCCGGACGGCGGGTAACGCCGTGCGGACGTCGACAAACAGGACAACATCGCCTGATTGAGGGACCATTCACCCTCATCTACGCGCGAAGAAGGGCTCCGGGTGCCGAGGCCAGTCCTCCGCACGGGAAGTACGGACTCAGTACGCCCCGCGCGCCGGCGGATAGCCGTAGCCGCCCGCCGCAGGGGCCGGTGCCGGGGCGTGGGCCTCGCGGTCGTAGAAGGGACGGGAGTTGACGCGCAGCCACATCGCCACCGGGTCGTCCTCGTCGGACAGCGCGACCGTCGACACCGGCAGGCCCTCCGGGACGGCCGTGACCGACTGCTGCATCATCGTCCTCACCGAGTCGACGGCGGCCGGTGAAGTGTCGTAGACGTCCAGGCCGATCGCCAGGTACGGGGCGCCGAGGGCGGGTTGCACCCAGGCGCGGCGCAGGGAGCGCACGGCGGGGGTGCGGTGGGCGTTCTGGGTGAGCAGGGCGTAGAACTGCGGGATCTCGATGGCCGGTTCGGACAGCCTGAGGGGGCCCGCGGGCTGGTGCTCCAGGCCGACGGCGATGCGGCGCAGGTCCAGCCAGGGGATGCCGACGCCACCGCCGGGCGCGTGCGGGTTCAGCCACAGGCCGTAGTGGCCGGGATAGAGGGCGCGGGCCACGTCGGCGCCGTCGATCACCTCGTAGGAGCGGGTCCAGCCGCTGGCCGAGAGCTCCTGTGCCGAGGTGACGCACGGCGTGTAGCCGTGGCCGTCCACTTCCATGGTCGCGTACTGGGCGTCGGGCGAGCCGGCCTGGCCGTGCCAGAGCAGCATCCAGACCCTGCCGGTGGACGGGGTGGCCAGCGCGCGAAGGAGCGCCTCGTAGGCGTCGTAACGCCCGGGCGTCACCTGGCGCAGCATGTGTTCGACCTGGCCGGCCGTGGTGCCGCTCGCGCTCACCCCGCTCACCCTTTACCGCCCCTTCGCTGACGATGTGCTCCGCATATGAAACCAGGTTAGGCGGGTCCGCTGACAGCCGGTGCGCGGTGGCTGCCGCCGGCCGCGGGTGCCTGAGAGCTCGGGGCTGCTGCCGGCCGGCGGGTGCGGGTCGTTCGTGGCTGGGCGCGCAGTTCCCCGCGCCCCTGAGCAGGGCGCCCCTGACGGGGTGCCCTGCTCAGTACCCCTGCTGGTGGAACGGCCGGACGTTCTCTCTCATCCAGTCGGCCACCGGGTCCTGGGCCACGTCCAGGAGGACCAGGTTGACCGGCCACTTGACCGCCACCTTGGCCAGGGCGCGGCCCAGGGCGTCCATGGGGAGGGTGCGGAGGTCGCCCTCCCACTGGGAGAGCTCCACGCCGATGAACAGCACCGGGTCCGCCGTCTCGATGGCGGCGAGGCAGCGGCGTGCCGTGAGGACCACGCCGGTCGCCGTGAACTCGGCGGACGCGGCGGCGAGGAAGTCCACCGGGTCGTCCTGCCAGTCCGGTTCGAAGAGGCGGACGCGGCCGCCGGTCGTGGGGCCGTCCAGCGGGGTGCGTCCGACGCGGCACAGCTCGGCCACCGCGTCCGGGGGCAGGGGTATGCCGACCACGCCGCCCGGGTTGACCGCGATGCCGACCTGCGGGGGCAGCCCGCGGGCGAACTCGGCGGCGGGCGCGATGGTGTACGACATGTGACCGCCGGCGGCGTGGCGGAACTGCTCCTCCGAGCTGAACACCGGGACGTACGCCTGGCCCTCGATCTCCAGCGTGGGCAGGTCGAGGGGGCCGCTGTGCGGGCCACCGCCGTTCGGCAGCGGCACCCACAGGAAGCTGCGGCCGAGCACCTCGATGATCCGGCCGCCCGCCGAGGGGATGCCGAGCGAGGCGGAGAGCACCTCCTCCAGCTCGTTGCCCGGCCATCCGCCGTGCGGATGGGGGTGCGCCTGTGCCGGGAAGTCCGCGGGAAGGTCCGCCGGGATGTCCATCTGCCTACCGCCTGCCGAGTACCACTGGTGTGGCCAAAAGGCTAACGGGTGCGCGGGCACCGCGATTCATTCCGCTGCTTCCGCAGCGTCCGCGAAGTCGATCCGGCGCAGTACGTCCGCCGCGTCCCGGTCGAGCAGGACCGCCGAGCCGCAGCCCTGCGGGAGCCGGCCCCGCTCGACGGCGCGCAGCAGCCGGCGGGTGGCGCGGCGGTGGCGCAGGAAGGCGTACCCGGAGACGCCTCGGCCCCGCTCGCGCTGACCGTCCAGGGCCGTGTCGGGGGTGACGTCGAGCAGGACCAGATGCAGCGTGCCGCCGCGGCGCCGGGCCTCGCGGGCCAGCCAGGTGCGCACCCAGGTCTGGGTGCCGCAGTCGTGCACGACGACTCCGGTGCCGGCGCGCACGGCGCGGCGCAGGCCCGCGTAGTGCGCGAGGCGGACCAGCGGACGGTAGGCCCCGTACGGCAGGAAGCGGGCCAGGCGGGCGTCCCAGCGGTCGCGGGTGTCCTGGGAGTCGACGCGGGCGCCGCGCACCGTGCGCCGCATGAGCGTGGACTTGCCGCTGCCGGGCAGGCCGGTGACCACGACGAGGTCGCGGGCGCCGAAGGTGAGCCCGTACGGGCTGTGGCCCCCGCGGTCGCGCAGGTCGCGGACCACCGGCGCCGGCACCGGCGCGCCGGCCTCCCGGGCCGGGGCTGCGGGCTGTCGGGGTACCGCGATGCCCGTGGTCATGGCGTACGCCGTCGTCCTGTCCACCGTGATCGTCCTCCCTTGCGGTCAGGAAGTCCCATCCCCGCCGAGTGTAAAGAGAAGGTAATGGACGGTTTCTCCCGGTGGCGTTCGCGTACTGCCACAAGCCGGTCACAGATACGTCCGGAAGCCGGCCACGGGGGCGGCCCCGGGCCGGTTGCCACGCGGCCTGCCACGATCGGGCGAGGCGTGCAATGATGTGCGCGCCAACTGCATACCGGCCGCTTGAATCCGCGCGGGAGAGTTCCGGGGACGTACGGGGTACGTACGTGGGCCCGGGCGCCGAAGGAGCAAGTCCCTCCCTTGAATCTCTCAGGCCCCGATACCGCGCGGGCGAGGCACATCTGGAAAGCGGGCCGCTTCTCGGTGGCTCCACCCAAGGTGCAAGCCGTGACGCCCCGCCGTGCGGGCGTTCATGGCGAACCTCTCAGGTTCCGATGACAGATGGGGAGGACCGACCTCGCCCTCCCCCACGCTCGAATTCGCTCGCGCGGGGGGACCCACGCCCTGGGAGCACAACCGATGAGCAGTAGCCCCCTGCGCCGCACCGCGCTCGATGCCCTGCATCGTTCGCTCGGCGCGACGATGACCGACTTCGCCGGCTGGGACATGCCCCTCAGGTACGGCTCCGAGCGCGACGAGCACGTCGCCGTCCGTACCAAGGCGGGGCTGTTCGACCTCTCGCACATGGGCGAGATCACGGTGACCGGGCCGGAGGCGGACCGGTTCCTCAACCACGCGCTCGCCGGCGACATCGCCTCCGTCCGCGTGGGCCGCGCCCGCTACACCATGATCTGCCAGGAGGACGGCGGCATCCTGGACGACCTGATCGTCTACCGGCTGGCCGAGGCCGAGTACATGGTCGTCGCCAACGCCTCCAACGCCCAGGTGGTCCTCGACGCGCTGACCGAGCGTGCAGCGGGCTTCGCCGCCGCGGTGCGCGACGACCGGGACGCGTACGCGCTGATCGCCGTCCAGGGCCCGGAGTCCCCCGGCATCCTGAAGTCCCTCTCCCCCAAGGTCTCGACTTCGCTCGACCAGGGAGGTGCCCCCATCGCCGATCTCGACGGCCTGAAGTACTACGCGGGCCTGCCCGGCACGGTGGCGGGCGTCCCCGCCCTCATCGCGCGCACCGGCTACACCGGCGAGGACGGCTTCGAGCTGTTCGTCGCGCCGGAGCACGCCGAGAAGCTGTGGCAGGCGCTGACCGAGGCGGGCGCGCCCGCCGGTCTGACCCCCTGCGGGCTCTCCTGCCGGGACACGCTGCGCCTGGAGGCGGGCATGCCGCTGTACGGGCACGAGCTGAGCACCTCGCTGACGCCCTTCGACGCTGGGCTCGGCCGGGTGGTGAAGTTCGACAAGGAGGGCGACTTCGTGGGGCGTGCCGCGCTGGAGGAGGCCGCGGCCCGTGCTGAGGAGAACCCGCCGCGCGTCCTCGTCGGCCTGGTCGCCGAGGGCCGCCGCGTGCCGCGGGCCGGGTACCCGGTCGTCGCGGGCGGCGAGGTGATCGGCGAGGTCACCTCCGGGGCGCCCTCCCCGACGCTGGGCAGGCCGATCGCGATGGCGTACGTCGACGCCGCGCACTCCGCGCCGGGCACGCCCGGGGTCGGGGTGGACATCCGGGGCAGCCACGAGCCGCACGAGGTCGTGGCGCTGCCGTTCTACAAGCGCCAGAAGTAGGCACTCGGCGGACAGGTGGCGTGATCCCGCGCACCTCCGCCGTGCTCACGCACGTCTCCAGCAGTACTCCCTTCACCACCACTCCCCCGCGTACAGGAGAATTCAGGCCATGAGCAACCCCCAGCAGCTGCGCTACAGCAAGGAGCACGAGTGGCTGTCGGACGCCGAGGACGGCGTCGCGACGGTCGGCATCACGGAGCACGCGGCCAACGCGCTCGGCGACGTCGTCTTCGTCCAGCTCCCGGAGGTCGGTGACACGGTGACCGCGGGCGAGACCTGCGGCGAGCTGGAGTCGACCAAGTCGGTCAGCGACCTGTACTCCCCGGTCACCGGCGAGATCACGGAGGTCAACGAGGACGTGGTCAACGACCCGTCGCTGGTGAACTCCGAGCCGTTCGAGGGCGGCTGGCTGTTCAAGGTGCGCGTGTCCGAGGAGCCGGCCGACCTGCTGTCCGCCGACGAGTACGACGCCCACATCGCCGGCTGAGGAGCGCACCCGCAGATGACCCTTCTGAACACGTCCCTGCACGAGCTCGACCCTGAGGTCGCCGCAGCGGTCGACGCCGAGCTGCACCGCCAGCAGTCCACCCTCGAGATGATCGCCTCCGAGAACTTCGCCCCGCTGGCGGTCATGGAGGCGCAGGGCTCGGTCCTCACCAACAAGTACGCCGAGGGCTACCCCGGCCGCCGCTACTACGGCGGCTGCGAGCACGTCGACGTCACCGAGCAGATCGCCATCGACCGGATCAAGGAGCTGTTCGGCGCCGAATACGCCAATGTGCAGCCCCACTCCGGCGCCTCCGCCAACCAGGCCGCCCTGTTCGCGCTGGCCCAGCCCGGCGACACCATCCTCGGCCTGGACCTGGCGCACGGCGGCCACCTGACCCACGGGATGCGGCTGAACTTCTCGGGCAGGCAGTTCGACGTGGTCGCCTACCACGTGGACGAGACCGGCCTGGTCGACATGGCCGAGGTCGAGCGGCTCGCCAAGGAGCACCGCCCGAAGGTGATCATCGCGGGCTGGTCGGCGTACCCGCGGCAGCTGGACTTCGCCGAGTTCCGCCGGATCGCTGACGAGGTCGAGGCGTACCTGTGGGTGGACATGGCGCACTTCGCCGGTCTGGTCGCGGCGGGCCTGCACCCGAACCCGGTGGAGTACGCCGATGTCGTCACCTCCACCACCCACAAGACGCTGGGCGGTCCCCGCGGCGGCATCATCCTCGCGAAGAAGGACTTCGCGAAGAAGCTGAACTCTTCCGTCTTCCCTGGCTTCCAGGGCGGCCCCCTGGAGCACGTGATCGCGGCCAAGGCGGTGTCCTTCAAGGTCGCCGCGTCGGAGGAGTTCCGCGAGCGCCAGCGCCGTACGGTCGAGGGCGCGAAGATCCTCGCCGAGCGGCTGACGGCCGCCGACGCGCGCGAGGCCGGCGTGAACGTCCTGACCGGTGGCACGGACGTGCATCTGATCCTGGTCGACCTGCGCGACTCGGAGCTGGACGGGCAGCAGGCCGAGGACCGCCTGCACGAGGTCGGCATCACGGTCAACCGCAACGCGGTCCCGAACGACCCGCGCCCGCCGATGGTCACCTCGGGCCTGCGCATCGGCACGCCGGCCCTGGCGACCCGCGGCTTCACGGCCGAGGACTTCGCGGAGGTCGCGGACGTCATCGCCGAGACGCTGAAGCCGTCCTGCGACGCGGAGGGGCTCAAGGCCCGGGTCAAGGCCCTGGCCGAGAAGCACCCGCTGTACCCGGGGCTGAACAAGTAAGTCACCTTTTGCGGGGCACCGCGCACACTGGGAGTACCTGCGTGCGCGGTGCCCGCACACCTGTACCACCCCCTTTTGCACCACCCCCGTAGTGAGGAGTCACCCGTGGCCGTCTCGGTCTTCGACTTGTTCTCGATCGGCATCGGCCCGTCCAGCTCCCACACGGTCGGCCCGATGCGCGCGGCCCGCATGTTCGCCCTCCGGCTGGGCAACGAGGACCTGCTGGCGTCGGTGGCGTCCCTGCGCTGCGAGCTGTACGGCTCCCTCGGCGCGACCGGCCACGGTCACGGCACCCCGAAGGCGGTCCTGCTCGGCCTGGAGGGCGCCTCCCCGCGCACGGTGGACGTCGAGACGGCCGACGAGCGGGTGGAGGCGATCAAGGCGAAGGGCCGTCTGAAGCTCCTCGGCGAGCACGAGATCCCGTTCTCCTTCGAGGACGACCTGATCCTGCACCGCCGCAAGGCGCTGCCGTACCACGCCAACGGCATGACGATCTGGGCGTACGACGCCGAGGGCAAGGAGCTGCTCTCCAAGACGTACTACTCGGTCGGCGGCGGCTTCGTCGTGGACGAGGACGCGGTGGGCGCCGACCGCATCAAGCTCGACGACACGGTCCTGAAGTACCCCTTCCGCACGGGCGACGAGCTGCTGCGGCTGACGAAGGAAACGGGACTGTCGATCTCCTCACTGATGCTGGAGAACGAGCGGGCGTGGCGTTCGGAGGAGGAGATCCGCTCCGGACTGCTGGACATCTGGCGGGTCATGGAGGCGTGCGTGGCGCGGGGCATGTCCCGGGAGGGCATCCTCCCCGGCGGCCTGAAGGTGCGCCGCCGCGCGGCCGTCACCGCGCGCCAGCTGCGCGCCGAGGGCGACGCGACGGCCCGCGCGATGGAGTGGATCACGCTCTACGCGATGGCGGTGAACGAGGAGAACGCGGCCGGCGGCCGGGTCGTGACCGCCCCCACGAACGGTGCCGCGGGCATCATCCCGGCGGTCCTGCACTACTACATCAACTTCGTGCCCGGCGCGGACGAGGACGGGGTCGTGCGCTTCCTGCTGGCCGCCGGAGCGATCGGCATGCTCTTCAAGGAGAACGCGTCGATCTCCGGCGCGGAGGTCGGCTGCCAGGGCGAGGTCGGCTCGGCCTGCTCCATGGCGGCGGGCGCGCTGGCGGAGGTGCTGGGCGGCACCCCCGAGCAGGTGGAGAACGCGGCCGAGATCGGCATGGAGCACAACCTCGGCCTGACCTGCGACCCGGTCGGCGGTCTGGTCCAGATCCCGTGCATCGAACGCAACGGCATGGCCGCGGTGAAGGCGGTCACGGCGGCCCGGATGGCGATGCGCGGCGACGGCTCGCACAAGGTCTCCCTCGACAAGGTCATCAAGACGATGAAGGAGACCGGCGCGGACATGAGCGTCAAGTACAAGGAGACGGCGCGGGGCGGGCTGGCGGTCAACATCATCGAGTGCTGAGGCGCCATCCGATCTGACGTGATTCTTGTTTTTCCAGTCCCTGCGGTTCCTCCAGGGGCTACCACACGGTAACCACTCTCTCTTACGCTGCCGCCAACTCGGCGACAGCGAAGGGAAGTTGGCCCATGCGTGTGGTGAGACGGTCGGCGGCGCTGCTGGGTGCCGCCGCGATGCTGATGGTGGTGCCGGGGAACGCCCACGCGGCGTCGCCCACGTTCGCGGACGCGACCACGATCGGGACGCACAACGCGTACGAGAAGGACAAGTACACCTACTTCGCTCAGGCCCTCGACTCGGGGGCCTCACTTCTGGAACTGGACGTCTACACCGACAGCATCAGCAAGCGCTGGCGGGTCAGTCACAGCAATCCGTTCGGCGACGACAACAACTGCGAGGCCGCGAAGAGCCCGAGCGAGCTGTACAGCAAGAACCGCAACCAGGACCTCGGCAGCTGCCTCGACAACATCGCGGCCTGGCACCAGTTGCACCCCGACCACCGGCCGATCGTCTTCAAGGTGGAGATGAAGAACGGCTTCAACAACAACGGCGGCCTCGGACCCGACGAATTCGACGCGCTGGTGCAGCAGAAGCTCGGCAGCATCGTCTACAAGCCGTCCGACCTGCTCGGCTCCTCCTATTCCACGCTCGACGCCGCCGCGAAGGCGAACGCCTGGCCGTCCCGGGACTCCCTCAAGGGCAAGGTCGTCTTCGAACTCATCCCCGGCACGGTCGAGATGAACAACCCGTTCGACCACTACTGGACCGACCGGGAGTACGGCGACTACCTGCGCGACCTGTACGCCGCCGGCAGCATCTCCAAGGCTCAGGCCTTCCCCGCGGCCCTCGGCGCGGCGTCCGGCGACCCGCGCACCAGCCGCTACGACGCCTCCATCCGCCCGTGGTTCGTGTTCTTCGACGGGGACGCGGCGACGTACGTCAACAACGGCTACGACACGTCCTGGTACGACACCGACCACTACATCCTGATCATGACCGACGCGGCCGGCGTCGCCCCGGCGATCTCGTCCACCAACCCGACGGACGCCGAGGTCGCGGCACGCCTGTCGCTGCTCGCCCACGACCACGCCAGTGTGATCACCTCCGACTGGGCGGCGAAGTCGGCGTCGGTCCTCAGTTCGGCGGCCGACCGGGGCTGACGTCCGAACGCAGGGGGCATACCACCCGTACAAAGGTGACAACAGGCATCGATCCGTGTCGATGTCTGTTCCCCCCACTACCTCTTCAGGGAGCCCCCATGCTGCGAGGCATCGACGTCAGCGCGTACCAGTCCTCCGCGTACGACACGGACGACCTCTCCTTCGTCTTCATCAAGGCGACGGAGGGGCGTTCGTATGTGAACCCGAAACTCTCCGCCCAGACGAAGACCGCCCGGGACGCCGGCTGCGTGGTCGGCTTCTACCACTTCCTGTGGCCGGGTGACATCACCGCCCAGGCCGAGTACTTCGTCGGCAAGGCTCCGGAGAGGGCGGGCGATCTGCTCGCCGTGGACTGGGAGACCACCGGCGACGGGACGCACGCGAGCAACGCGGAGAAGGACGCCTTCATCCGCAAGGTGAAGCAGCTCCGCCCGGACAACCGCGTGCTCCTCTACGCCAACCGCCACTTCTGGCTGACCGTCGACACCACGTCCTACGCCGGGGACGGCCTGTGGATCGCCGACTACGTCACAGCGGGCAAGCCCCGTATCGAGGCACCGTGGCGTTTCCACCAGTACACATCGGACCCGGTGGACCGGAACGTGGCGAACTTCTCCAGCAAGGCGGCGCTCAAGGAGTGGGCCGGGGACGCCTGATCGCCACCGGCCCGCTTCCATGAGGCGACGCCTACGCGCGGAACTCCGCAGGGCGCTCGGGCGACGCCTGCTCCAGCGCCTTGGTGACCTCGTCGACGCCGGCGCGCAGACCGTACACCGGGGTGCCGGGCTGCTGGCGCCAGGAGTCGTCGATGCCGCCCGCGTCCACCGTGTCGAAGCCGAGCTCCTCGATCAGGCCCCTGACCTTCGCCTTCGCCGACTCGTCGTCACCCGCCACCGGGAGGGCCATGCGGTCGGGGGCGCCGGCCGGGCGGGGGCGCTCCAGGAGGTCCTGGGCGTAGGTGCCGTTGAAGGCCTTGATCACGGGGTGGCCGATCTGCCGTTCGGTCCAGCGGCTCTCGGTGAGGCCCTCGTCCTCGATCGCCGCGATCCTCCCGTCCCGCTGCTGCGGGTAGTAGTTGCCGGTGTCGATCACGGCGACGCCCTCCGCCGCGCCGTCCAGCAGCCCGGACGGCAGGTCCGGTACGGCCTTCACCGGGATCGTGATCACGACGGCCTCGGCGCCGCGGGCCGCCTCGTCGACCGTGACGGGGGTCGCGCCCGTCTCCTCGGCGAGTTCGGTGAGCGTGTGCGGGCCGCGGGAGTTGGCGACGGAGACGTCGTGGCCGAGGGCGGTGAGCCGCCGGGTGAGGTTGCCGCCGATGTTGCCCGCGCCGATGATGCCGATCTTCATGACTCGTCTCGCCCCTTCCGGGGATCGGTGTTCGTGCACAGCCTCTTTCGGCTGTCCCCAACCACCGGACACGGCGGACTGTTCCGGTCCGCGGGCGAACGGGTGACGTCCGTCGGTGAGACCCGGGACGACGAAGGGGGTGCCGGCCCGCACGGCCGGCGCCCCGTGTCGCGTCACTTGCTCAGGTGCGCCCAGAACTCGTCGAAGGACAGGACCTTGTCGCCGTCGAGGTCGCGGGACTTGATGATGGCGTCGGCCACCGCCTCGGTGACGTTCCAGTCGCCCTCCTGAGCCAGGGCGGTCTTGAACTCGGCGGCGGTGATGAAACCGTCACCGTCCGCGTCGATCCGTGCGAAGTGCTTGCGTGCTTCCTCGATGTCCGCCACCGGTCCGCCCCTTTTGTGTCGCGTTCGTTCTGTCGTGTCGTCGTACTGACGCAGGTCAGACTAACGGCCCGCGCGAGCCCTCAGTGCGGCGACCACCCACGCGAACTCCTCCTGGTGTGGAGGCTGGGGCTGGTCGTTGACGATGGACAGCAGTTCGCGGTAGCGCGCGACCCGCTCGTCGAAGGCCGCCTCCATGCGTTCCAGCACAGCGGCCCGGTCGGTGTCGCCGAGCAGGTCCCGCAGCACGGCGTCGGCCTCGGGCGCCTCGGGCGAGATGCCCCGCTCCCGGGCGCCGCCCGCCCGTTCGACGAGTCGTTTGGCGAACCACAGGGACGCTCCGGCGGGGACGTCGGGCCCCCGGTCGGCCGCGTTGAACTCGGCCGCCCTCCGCATCTGCGCCCGGAACTGCGGGTCCTGCATCATCTCGGCCAGCTCCACCCAGGCGTCGACCTGCTCGGGCGTCGGGTCGTCGGGCAGGTCGGCCGCCGTACGGCGCATCCGCTCCCGGATCTCCGGGTCCACGGTGTCCAGCCCGTGGAGCATCTCGTCCACGAACTCCTTCACGATCCTCTGCCGCTCGGCCGCCGACAGCCGCGCCAGTTTGTTCATCAGAGTCATCTCCTCCGCACTCGAACCCCGTCGCGCCACGGTCGACAGCACCGCCCTGGTCACCTTCAGAGCCCGGATCTGCGCGTCCAGGGCCGCCACGTGCGCGGCCGCCACCTCCGCGACCGTCCGCTCGCCCGCCAGCACTCCGCGCACGTCTGCCAGGCCGAGGCCCAGTTCACGCAGGGACCGGATCAGCTCCAGGCGCGCCACGGACGCGGCGTCGTACAGCCGGTAGCCGCCCGTGGAGCGGGCCACCGGGGGCAGGACGCCCTCGTCCGACCAGTAGCGGATGGTGCGCACGGTCAGTCCGGTGGCGCGGGCCAGGTCGCCGATGGTGAAAAGGCCGGTGCCCTCGTCGATCACGTCTGCGAGTCTGGGCCTTCCAGTGGGTGGAGACTCAAGGAGCGTACGGTGGCGGTGGCGGAGAGTCTGCGGGGCATCCTGGACGCGGCGGCACGGGGCGTCTTCCCGCCGCCGGACGGCCGGACGACCGTCGTGCCGCAGCCCTCCTCCCGGGACGCGGGGGTCGTCGCCTTCACCGCGCACTCCGTCGTGTTCACGGACGAGGATCCGCGATGGGTGCGGGAGACGTTGCGGCGTGCCGAGTGCGACCCCCTGGCCGCCGCCATGAACGCCCGGTTCCTGGCCGCCCTCATGGAGCGGACGGGACGCGGGGCCGAGGCCATCGACGCGCTCCTCGTCGGGGCTCCCCTGCCGGGCGAGCCGTCGCTCGCGCTGGAGGAGATCAAGGAGCCCGACCACCCCCGGGTCGTCTACGCCCGCCGGCGGCGCGACGACGTGCGTGCCTGGGCGGCGGACGGCGGCGTCCTCGTGCTGGGGCGCGGGGTCGCCGGGCGGCTGGAGGTCTCGGTCGAGGTGGACGAGGGCGTACGGCAGCGGGGGCTGGGACGGCGGCTGGTGGGTGCGGCCCGGCAGTTGGCCGCCGAGCCGGTGTGGGCGCAGATCGCGCCGGGGAACGCCCGCAGCATGCGGGCGTTCCAGGCAGCGGGGTACCTGCCGGTCGGCGCGGAGGCGCTGCTCCTCGCGCCTTAGGGGTCCTTGCACT
The DNA here is from genome assembly GCF_040682835.1 of Streptomyces sp. NPDC051104. Lineage (NCBI taxonomy): Bacteria > Bacillati > Actinomycetota > Actinomycetes > Kitasatosporales > Streptomycetaceae > Streptomyces > Streptomyces sp. NPDC051104. Next base: position 52,960 of record NZ_JBFBBS010000031.1, read on the forward strand.
ATGAGCGCCCGATGAGGTCGCGTGGTCCGGTGCCGTGCATCGCAAGGCGCCGGAGAGCCCTCGGTGGGGTCCCCCTGCTCGAGCGAAGCCGAGAGCTGGGGGGAGGAGCTACCAGGGCTTTTCGGCAAGGCGGCGAGGTGCGGTGCCAGGACGCGCGACCCGGGCGGGCATAGTGCAAGGACCCTTAGGGGGCGGCGTCAGCGGAAGACGCCCGTGTGGCCGAGCGAGTAACGGCCCGGCTGGGGGTAGACGGCGAGGCCGTGCGGGCCGCTGCCCACCCTGATCCGGGCCAGCTCCCGGCCGGTCTCCGTGTCGATGGCGTACACCTCGGAGTTGTAGCGGCCGGACAGCCACAGCACCTTGCCGTCCGTCGAGACACCACCCATGTCGGGGCTGCCGCCGCCCGGCAGGCGCCACTTCTTGGTCAGCCGGTTCTCCTTGAAGTCGAAGACGGAGATGGTGCCCTCGCCCCGGTTGGAGATGTACATCTCGCGGGAGTCGCGGCTGACGTAGAGCCCGTGCGTACCCTTGCCGGTGGGCAGGAAGGACGGCTTGGCGAAGGTGTCGCCGTCCAGGGTCCACATGCCGTCGGCGACCATGTCGGCGATGTAGAACTTCCTGCCGTCCGGGGAGATCTTGACGTCCTGCGGCATGGCACCGCGGTGGGGCAGCCTCTGCTGGCCGATCACCTTCATCTTCTCGGTGTCGACCTTGAGCAGTTCCCCGCTGAACTCGCAGGAGACGATGAAGTAGCGTCCGTCCAGCGAGAAGTCGGCGTGGTTGACGCCGTAACAGCTCACCGGGACGGCCTTCTTCACCTTCATGGAGTGCGCGTCGCGGAAGACCAACTGGCGGTCCTTGGAGGCCATCACCACCGCGTACTTGCCGTCCGGTGTGAAGTACAGGTTGTAGGGGTCGTGCACGGCGACCGGCTTGCCCGCCTCGCCGGTCCTCGGGTCGATGGGGGTGAGGGAGTTGCCGAGGTCGTTGTTGACCCACAGCGTCTTCAGGTCCCAGGAGGGCACCACGTGCTGGGGCTGGCGGCCGACCCGGATGGTCTCGATGACCTTGTAGGTCTTCGGGTCGATGACGGAGACGGTGTCGGAGTTGGTGTTGGGTACGTAGACCCGGGACCGGAAGCCCTTGACCACCGGGGAGAGCTGCCCCGGGCGGTCGGCGGCATAGACGTCCTTGGGGTCCAGGACGGGCGGCATGCCCGGCAGTCCGGGGGCCTGCGGCTGGGCGCGCCGGACGGGGGCCTTGGAGGCGGTGTCCTCGTCCTTCTTGTGGGGGGATCCGCTGCTGCAGCCGGCCAGCACGGCGAGGGCGGCGCCGGCGATCAGTACACGCGTGACGGTCGAGGGATGCATCAGCTCAGCAGCTCCGTGGTGGTCACCGCGGCCAGGCCGCGGTCTTTGAGGGCGTGCAGGATGTCGGGGACGGCGGCGACCGTGTCCGGGTACCCGAAGTGCAGGCTCACCACCGATCCGTTGTGGATGTCGTCGGTGACCTTGCGGGTGACGGCGGCGGCGCCCGGTGAGGTGTAGTCGAGCGAGTCGACGTCGTAGGACAGGATGTGCGGATAGCCGGCGCGGCGGGCCAGGCGTTCGACGAGCGGCGTGGCGCGCTGCGCCTGGGACGGGCGGAACCAGGCGCCGATGCCTCCGGTGAGGTGCCGCAGCCGCTCGGCGCATCCCTTGATCTCGGCGAACGCCTGCGGCTCGGACATGGTGTTGATGTTGAGGTGGCGCAGGGTGTGGTTGCCGAGGTCGTGACCGCCCTCGATGATGCGGCCGGCGACCTCGGGGTGCTCGTCGAGCCAGGTGCCGACCGCGAGGACGGTGACCTTGGCGCCCGCCTTCTCGGCCGCCTCGAGGATCGCCTTGGCGTAGGAGGGGTCGCCCTGGCCGTGGAAGGTGAGCGCGACCGCGGGGCGGTCGCGTGGACCGCTCGCGATCTGGGCGGGCTGCCCCGGGAAGGAGCGCGGGACGGGTGCGGCGACCGGGACGCGGGATCCGGTGGCGGAGCGCGGGGTTCCGGTGGCGCGGGACGGGAGGGGCCGGTGGACGACGGTGTCGCCGGGGGAACAGGCGGCGGCGAGGGCACCGGCGGCGGCGAGCCCCGCGCCCGCGCGCAGAGCCGCGCGGCGGCCGGGCACCGTTCGCGCGGTGTCGGTCTCGCGGTCGGTCTCGCGGTCGGTCTCAGGGTCGGACGAGGGGGGAGGGACGGGGGTGGTCACTCTCCCCATTTAAGGACGGGTCGATGCCGAAATCGACGATTTGACCTTTTCCTGGAAGGGGCGGGTCGCGGTCACCGGTCGGCGACCCGCATCTCGAACCAGGTGGTCTTGCCGCGCGGCAGCAGGTCGACGCCCCAGCGGTCGGCGAGTTTGTCGACGAGGAACAGGCCGCGGCCGCTGAGGTCCAGTTCCTGTACGGGCATCAGGCACGGCAGTCCGCGGGAGGGGTCGCGGACCTCGATGCGGATCCAGCCGCGGCGCCGCCGCATCCGTAACCCGAAGACACGTGCGCCGGTGTGGCGTACGGCGTTCCCGACGAGTTCGGAGACGAGCAGGACGGCGTCCTCGGTCATGCGCGGTCCGAGCCCCCACTGCCGCAGGATCACGACCTGGGCGAGCCTGCGCGCGATGGCGGCGGATTCGGGCCGGGACGGCAGCGGCACATCGGCCTCGGCGGGGTTGCCGTACAACTCCAGTGCCTTGAGCGCCTGTTCGTCCTCGACCGCAGGCGACCAGCGTGCCGCGGTGGCACCCCCGTGCCGCCGCGGCGGCTCCATACCCTCCAGCCCCGCCATGGACCCATCATGGCCGTCCCGAAGGGGGCTCGGGGTCGTTACGACGGAATACGCCCCCCGGAAGCACACATTCCTCACCATTCGACTGGCATATGCCACCCGCAATCCGAGGGCTGTCGCACCCCAACTGGCCTAGAGAAACGGGCCAGTTGGGGCAATCGCCGGGTGAGGTCGGCGCGACAGCCTTAAGGTTGCCTTAAGGCTTCCATAATCCGTCCCATCGGGGGACACGAAAAGGGACGCAGCGTCAACTGCGAGTGGATCAGCGGGACTTGCTGAACAATTCTCAGGTTATGCCCTCCAGGCGGGTCCTCAGAGGAACTTCGCCTTGCCCGGCCCCTCCTCCACGAAGCTGCGCATTCCGCGCTCGCGGTCCTCCGTCGCGAACAGGCCCGCGAACCAGTTGCGTTCGACCGCGAGACCGGTCTCGATGTCCGTTTCGAGACCCGTGTCGATCGACTCCTTGGCGGCGCGCAGCGCGATCGCCGGACCCTGGGCGAGCTTCGCGGCCCAGGCGTGCGCCTCGGCGTACACCTGCTCGGCCGGGACGACCCGGTCGACCAGACCCAGCGTCAGCGCCTCGTCAGCCTTCACCTGCCGTCCCGTGAAGATCAGGTCCTTGGCCTTGGACGGGCCGATCAGCCGGGCCAGCCGCTGCGTGCCGCCCGCGCCCGGGATGAGGCCGAGCAGGATCTCCGGCTGCCCCAGCTTGGCGTTCTCGCCGGCGATGCGGTAGTCCGCGCACAGCGCCAGCTCGCAGCCACCGCCCAGGGCGTAGCCGGTGACGGCGGCGACGACGGGCTTGGGGATGCGGGCGACGGCGGTGAAGGAGTCCTGCAGGGCGCGGGAGCGCAGGACCATCGCGGTGTGGTCCATGCCCTGCATCTCCTTGATGTCCGCGCCGGCGGCGAACACCTTCTCCCCGCCGTAGAGGACCACGGCGCGCACGTCCTCGCGGCGCGTGACCTCCTCGGCGAGCTCCTTGAGCCGGTCCTGGGTGGCGACGTCCAGCGCGTTCATCGGCGGGCGGTCCAGGCGGAGGGTGCCCACGCCCTCGGCGACTTCGAGATGCACAGTCATGGGAGGAGGTTAACGGTGACTAACGACTGCGGGCCCGGTGTGCTCGCTCACAGCGGCACACCGAGCCCGGTCACTGCGGATCGGCCGTTACTTGATCCACTGGTCCCAGGGCATGTTCCAGCCGTTGAGCCCGTTGTCGGGCGCGACCGTGGCGTCGTGGGAGTTCTTCACGACGACGACGTCACCGAGCATCGAGTGGTTGTAGAACCAGGCGGCCGCCACCGAGCTGTCGTAGCCGCCCTTCACATCGCGCAGGCCGACGCAGCCGTGGCTGGCGTTGTAGTTGCCGAAGGCGTCGCCGCCCCAGTAGTTGCCGTGGATGAAGGTGCCGGAGTCGGTCAGGCGCTGGGCGTGCGGTACGTCCTTGATGTCGTACTCGCCGCCGTAGCCGACCGTTTCGCCGTTCATCCGGGTCACCACCTGGCGCTCGCTGATGACCATCTGGCCGTTCCAGGTCTCGTAGCCGGGCTTGCCCGTGGTGACCGCGAGGGTCTTGACCACCTTGCCGTCCTGCTTGACGACCATCGTGTGCGCCTTGGCGTCCACGGTGGAGACCTGGCTGCGGCCGATGGTGAAGCTCACCGTCCTGGCCTGCTCGCCGTAGACACCGGGGCGGCCCTCGACGCCGTCGAGGTTCAGGTTCACGGTGACCTTGGTGCCGGGCTTCCAGTAGTCCTCGGGCCGGAAGTCGAGGCGGTCGTTGCCGAACCAGTGACCGCGGACCTCGACGGCGGGCTCGGTCTTGATGGTGATGGCCTTCTCGACGTCGGCCTGGTGGGTGATGCCCCGGCTGAACCGGACCGAGAACGGCATGCCGACGCCGACGGTGGAGCCGTTGTCGGGCGTGTAGACGCCGACGAAGGTCTTCTTCGGAGTGAGCGTGGTGAACGAGGAGTCCGCGGCGGAGGTCAGGCCCGACGCGTCCTTGGCGACCGCGTGGACCTTGTACGTGGTGGCCGCGGCGAGGTGGGTCGACGGGGTCCAGGAGGCACCCCCGCCGGTGATGGTCCCGGCGATCTCATGGCCCTTGGGGTCCTCGACCCTGACCTGGGTCAGGCTGCCCTTGACCGCGGTCACCTTGAGAGCGCCGCCGGTGTCCACGCCCTTGGCGCCGTCCTTCGGGGCTATGGTGACGACGGCCTGCGACTGCTTGGCCGCCGCCCTGCCGCCGTCCTTGTCCTTGGCGTCACCGCCTCCCCCTCCCCCGCCGCACGCGGTGGCGGTCAGCAGGAGGGCACCGAGTATCAGCGCCGAGAATCTCTTCCCACCACGTCCCCGCCCACCGGCCGACGCGCCCGATATGGGTCGCCCGTTCACGTTCCCTCTCCCCTCGCACGGCCTGATCGCCTCAGGCCCCCCACTCCAGCGCGTCCCGCACGCGCATTGCGCAAATCAATCACACGCCTCGGCCCGATGACTCCCCGCCGCTGTCACTGTTCAGTCCCAACTCGGGACCGCGCGAAGGCGCACCGTCGACTGCCGGATGCGCTCCCTGACGTGCTGCCGAGCCGGGCTGTCACCCTCTCAGGTGATCGCAGGCAACATCTTCCTTCCATAGCACTTGATGCTTGTCACCGGCCGGAGGTTGCATGGCGGTGGCCGAAGGCGTGGGCGAAAGTCCGATTCGATGCTCTAAACGCCGAATACTCCCGCTGACACCCGCCCGTTCAGGGCCGGTTGACGGCCCCGCCCGCCGTCCAGTCGCCCCAGCTCATGTTCCACCCGCCGAGCCCGTTGTCGGGAGCGACCTGCTTGTCGTCGCTGTGCACGACCTCGATGACGTCGCCGACGAGGCTGCGGTCGAAGAACCAGCCCGCCGGGGTGTCGGAGCCACCGCCCTTGACGTCCTTCAGGCCCACGCAGCCGTGGCTGACGTTGCTGTGCCCGGGGGCGTCCGGGGCCCAGTAGTTGCCGTGGACGAAGGTGCCGGACTCGGTCAGCCGCAGGGCGTGCGGGACGTCCGGGATGTCGTACTCGCCGCCGAAGCCGACCGTGCGGCTGTTCATGCGGGTGACCGGGAGCATCTCCATCACCACCATCTTCCCGTTGTACGTGGTGGTCTTCGGGGCGCCCGCGGTGATCGGCACGGTGGCGAGCAGCCGGCCGTCGCGGCGGACCCGCATGGTGTGCCGGGCCGCGTCCACGACGGAGACCTGGCTGCGGCCGATGGTGAAGGCGACGGTCCGGTACTGCTGTCCGTAGACCCCGGGCGCGCCCTCCACGTCGCGCAGCCGCAGGGTGACGGTGACGCGGGTGCCCGGCTTCCAGTAGTCCTCGGGCCGGAAGTCGAGGCGGTCCCTGCCGAACCAGTGCGGGCGGATCTCGACGGCGGGCCTGGCGGTCACACGGATCGCGCGCTCGACGGCGGCCCGGTTCTCGATCTGCCGGTTGAACTGAAGTGACACGATCATTCCGGTGCCGACGGTGGAGCGGTCCTCCGGGATGACGTACCCGATGAACCGCTGCTCCGGGACGTAGGTGGTGAACGTCGCGTGGCGGGCCGAGCGGCGGCCGTGGCCGTCGCGGGCCACCGCGTCGACCGTGTACCGGGCGGCGAGGGCGAGGCGGGGGTCGTCCGGCTCCCAGACGGTGCCGTCCGCCGAGAGACGGCCGGGGACCGGGGACTGCCGGGCGTCCTGGGACCTGACGACGGTCACCGACTCCAGGCGGCCGCTCGCCACCCGCACCCGCAGCCGCCGGTCGGCGGGCACGGCCCTGCTGCCGTCGTCGGGGGAGATCCGGATGAGGTCCGCGGGCGCCGGATTCTTTCCGAAGACGCCGTCGAGTCCCTGGCCGGTGCAGCCGGCCAGGAGGGCCGCCCAGGTCAGTGCCGCGGCCAGTGCGGCCCCTGCGCGCCGCGCGCGCATGTGTACGTGCGTCACGACGATCTCAACGACCCAGCCGCTCCCGGGAAACGTGAGTGCGAGCCGCGCACTGGGCAGAACAGGGGGGAGGACGACGGGATGAGGGTACGCGGCCGGGACGCCGTGCACCCGTTTTCCCGTCGTTCCGCGAGCCGCGGGAGGCGTGTACGTGTCCAGCGCAGCCGAGCAGGAGGCAGTGCAGGAGGAGCGGGCGGGCGAGGGACGGTCCGCGCGCTCTGCCGCCGTGCTGAACGGCAGGCGGCGCCCGGTGCCCACGGTGCCCGTGTGGCCGGGTGCGCCGACCCCGCTCGGGGCGCGCTTCCGGGCCGGCCCGGACGGGGTCGCGGGCACCAACTTCGCGCTGTGGGCGGGGGGCGCTGAGGCGGTCGAGCTGTGCCTGTTCGACGGAGCGGGTCCGCAGAGCCGGGAGACCCGGGTCCGGCTGACCGAACTGACGCACGAGATATGGCACGGTTTCGTCCCGGGCGTGATGCCGGGGCAGCGGTACGGCTACCGGGTGCACGGCCGCTGGGACCCGTGGACCGGTGCCCGCTGGAACCCGGCGAAGCTGCTCCTCGACCCGTACGCGCGCGCGGTCGACGGGGAGTTCTCCCTCCCGCCCGAGGCGTACGGGCACGTGCGGGACTGGCCCGACCAGCACGTCGCCGACACCGTGCGCGACGACCGGGACTCCGCGCCGCATGTCCCGAAGGGCGTCGTGGTGCACGATGACGACGACTGGGCGGACGACCACCGCCCGAAGACGCCGTGGGCGGACTCGGTGATCTACGAGCTGCACGTGCGCGGCTTCACCCGGCTGCATCCGGACATCCCCGAGGAACTGCGCGGCACCTACGCCGGCCTCGCGCACCCAGCGGCGGTCGAGCACCTGGTGAAGCTGGGCGTGACAGCCGTCGAGCTGCTGCCCGTGCACCAGTTCGCGCACGAGGACCACCTGCTGCGCCGCGGCCTGAGGAACTACTGGGGCTACAACTCGATCGGCTACTTCGCCCCGCACGCCGCTTACGCCTCCACCGGCACCGCCGGGCAGCAGGTCGGCGAGTTCAAGCGCATGGTGAAGGCGCTGCACGCGGCCGGGATCGAGGTGATCCTCGACGTGGTCTACAACCACACCGCGGAGGCGGGCGAGCTGGGCCCGACGCTGTCGCTGAGGGGCATCGACAACCGCGGCTACTACCGGCTGCAGTCCGACGCGCGCCGCTACGCGGACTACACCGGCTGCGGCAACACCCTGCACGTGGTGCAGCCGCAGGTGCTGCGCCTGATCACCGACTCGCTGCGCTACTGGGTGACGGAGATGGGCGTGGACGGCTTCCGTTTCGACCTGGCGGCGGCGCTCGCGCGGTCCATGCACGACGTCGACATGCTCTCCCCGTTCCTCGCGGTCATCGCCCAGGACCCGGTGCTGCGCCGGGTGAAACTGATCGCGGAACCGTGGGACGTGGGCTCGGGCGGCTACCAGGTCGGGGCGTTCCCACCGCTGTGGACGGAGTGGAACGACCGCTACCGGGGTGCCGTACGGGACTTCTGGCGGGGCGCGCTGCCGGACGTGCGGGACCTCGGGTACCGCCTGTCGGGGTCGAGCGACCTGTACGCGTGGGGCGGCCGACGCCCGTACGCCTCGGTCAACTTCGTCACCGCGCACGACGGTTTCACCCTGCGCGACCTGGTGTCGTACGAGCGCAAGCACAACGAGGCCAACGGCGAGGGCAACCGCGACGGCTCCGACGACAACCGCTCCTGGAACTGCGGCGCGGAGGGCGACAGCGACGACGAGCGGATACGGGCGCTGCGGCGCCGTCAGCTGCGAAACCTGCTGACGACCCTCCTGCTCTCGACGGGTGTGCCGATGCTGGTCGCGGGCGACGAGATGGGCCGCACCCAGCGCGGCAACAACAACGCCTACTGCCAGGACAACGAGATCGGCTGGGTGGACTGGAGCCTGCCGGCCGACCCCGGCTGGCGGGCGCTGTTCGACCTGACGTCCCGTCTGATAGCGCTGCGCCACCGCCATCCGGTGCTGCGCCGCCGGGCGTTCTTCTCCGGGCGGCCGCAGGCGGCGGACGGCCTGAGGGACCTGGCGTGGTTCACGCCCCGCGGGGCGGAGATGACGGAACGCGACTGGTACGCGCCCGCCGCGACCCTCGGCATGTATCTGTCCGGCCGGGACATACAGGGCCGGGACGCCCGGGGCGCACCCGTGGTGGACGACAGCTTTCTCGCGGTGCTGCACGCCGGGGACCGCCCGGTGAGCTTCGTGCTGCCGGGGCCGCCGTGGGCCGAGCGCTACGAACTGGTCGTGGACACCTCCCGCGAGGAACAGGCGGAGGCGCCGGGTACGGAGTATCGGGCGGGCGCGACGGTGACGGTGCCGGCCCGGGCGGTGCTGCTGCTGAAGGTCGCCGGCTGAGGGCCTGCCCCGGACTCCGCGACCGTCGGCCCGGGATCCCCCGGTCGTAGGCCACCGCCGCCGCGCGGTCGTTGACGCGGAGCTTGGCGTAGAGCTGCGTGAGGTGGGTCTTGACGGTGGCCTCACTGATGAACAGGACGCGGGCGATCTCGCGGTTGGAGGTGCCCTTGGCGCCGAGCGCCGGCACCTCCCGTTCGCGGGCCGACAAGGGTTCGTTGCCGGGGGCGCGGACCGCGGAGAGCTGACGGGGTGATACGACCGCGTGGCCGCCGGATCGTACGGCCCCTCGAACACCCAGGTCGTAGGACCAGCGGTGGACCTCGGGCGGGCGGAAACTCGGTGGGCAGTGTCAGTGCCGATCCGTAGGCTCGCACTGATGCCGACGACACGTGCAACCACCAGCGACCGTTCCGCCGTCCGCACCCTGCTGCGCCTGTGGCCGTATGTGCGCCCGGTGCGGTTGCGGCTGTTCACCGCGGCGTTCGTCGCGATCGTCGCCTCCTGCGTGGGACTCGTGATCCCGCTCGTCCTGAAGTGGATGGTGGACGGCCCCGTCACCGACCGGGACCCGGCGGGGGTGTGGCTCGGCGCGCTGTACCTGCTGCTGCTCGGGATCGCCGAGGCCGGGCTGTTCGGGGTGCGGCGGTGGCTGGTGGCGCGGCCGCTGTCGCGCGTCGAGGCGGGGATGCGCGCGGATCTGTACCGGCATCTGCAGCGGCTGCCGGTCGCCTTCCACGACCGGTGGGCGTCCGGGCAGTTGCTGTCCCGGGGCACGACGGATCTGATGCTGCTGCGTCAGTTCCTGGCGTTTCCGCTGACGTTCCTGCTGGTGAACGGCGTGACGATCCTGGTGGGTGTGGTCATCATGCTGCTCCAGGACTGGACCCTCGGACTGGTCGTCCTGGGGCCCGGCATCCCGGTCGTCGTGATGTGCGCGGTGTTCGAGCGACGGTACGCGCTGGTGGCGCGGCGTGCGCAGGACCAGGTGGGCGACCTGACGACCGTGGTCGAGGAGAGCGTGCTCGGCATCCGCATCATCAAGGGGTTCGGGCGGCACCGCAGCCAGGCCCGGGCGTTCCGGGAGCTGTCACGGACGCTGCGCGGGACGGAACTGGCGAAGGCGCGGCTGCTGGCGGCGATCTGGGCGGTCATCGTGACGCTGCCGGAGGTGGCCCTCGGGGCGGCGCTGGTCGTCGGGGCGGTGCAGGTCGCGGACGGCGGGTTGTCGGCGGGAACGCTGGTGGCCTTTCTCTCCACCGCTCTCGCGCTGCGGTGGCCGGTGGAGTCCATCGGCTTCCTGCTGGCGATGAGCCAGGAGGCGGCGACGGCCACGGAGCGGTACTTCGAGGTGATGGACGAGGAGCCGGAGGTAGACCTGGTTGCGGGCAGTCGTGCCGCTGGGGCGATGGGGGTCCCCCCGCTCGAGCGAAGTCGGGGGTGGGGGCGGGTGGGCGCAGCAGCACCTCGGACCGCCGAGCCGCGGAGCCAACCCCCGGGCAGCACCAGCACCGAGCAACCTGACGGCCTACGGTTCGACAACGTTTCCTTCCGCTACCCCGACGCACCGACCGACTCCCGGCCGATCCTCGACGGCATCGACCTGCACATCCGCCCCGGCGAGACCATGGCCCTGGTAGGAGCCACCGGCAGCGGCAAGACCACCCTCACCGCGCTCATCCCCCGTCTGCACGAGGTGACCTCGGGACGCATCACCCTCGACGGAGTCGACATCACCGCCGTGTCCCGCGAAGAGCTCCGCTCCCAGGTGGCCGTCGCCTTCGAGGAACCCACCCTCTTCTCCGCCACCGTCGCCGCCAACGTCCTCATGGGCGCCCCCTACACCGCCGGCGAGAAGGAGCTGGAGCGCGCCCTCGCCGTCGCCCAGGCCGACTTCGCCCACGCCCTCCCCCACGGCACCCGCACCCAGGTCGGCGAGCAGGGCCTCAGCCTCTCCGGAGGTCAGCGGCAGCGCCTCGCGCTGGCCCGCGCCGTCGTCGGCACCCCCCGCTTCCTCGTCCTGGACGATCCCCTCTCCGCCCTCGACGTGCACACGGAGGCCGCGGTGGAGGCCGCCCTGCGCCGCGTGCTGGACGGCACCACCGCCCTGGTCGTCGCGCACCGTCCGTCCACCGTCCTGCTCGCCGACCGCGTCGCCCTGCTCTCCGGCGGCCGTATCGCCGCCGTCGGCACCCACCAGGAACTGCTGCGCACCAACGCCGAGTACGCCCATCTGCTGTCCGGAGACCCCGCACACTCCCAGGACAGCGAGGAGGCCCGATGACGGCGCCCACGACGACCGCGCCGAACGACGAGGAACAGGACCGGGAGGGACCAGCCCCGGACCCCGCCGCCTCCGACGACCCCTTCGACCGCGACGCCCTCCCCACACCCCCGGGAGCCACCGCCGCGCTGTTGCGCTCGCTGCTCGCCCCGCTCAAGGCCCGAACCGCCCTGACCTGCGTCCTGCTGCTGCTCCAGCAGGCGGCGGTGCAGGTGGGCCCGCTGCTGGTGGCGTACGCCATCGACCGCGCCGTACCGGCGTTCCGGCACGGCGACCACGGCCCGCTGATCGCGGTGGCGGTCGGCTACCTGCTGTCCGCCGCGGCCTCCGGCGTCCTGCAGTACGCGTTCACGATCGCCTCCGCCCGCGTCAACCAGGATGTGCTGCTCGATCTGCGCGGCCGCATCTTCCGCCACGCGCAGGCCCTGAGCATCGACTTCCACGAGCGCTACACCTCGGGCCGGCTGATCTCGCGGTCCACGACGGACGTCGAGTCGCTGCGCGAACTGCTCAGCGAGGGCCTTCAGGAACTGGTCACGGTCATCCTGTCGTTCGTCTTCATCTCGGCGATGCTGCTCTGGCTCGACCTGAGCCTCGGCGCGGTCGCGGTGGCCTCCCTGGTGCCGCTGTACGGGCTGGTGCGGCTCTACCGGCGCCGGGCGGGACGGGTCTTCCGCAGGCGGTCGACCGCGATCGCCGCGGTGATCGTGAAGTTCGCGGAGACCATGAACGGCATCCGCCCGGTGCGCGCGTTCCGCCGGGAGGAGGCCAACGACGCCGACTTCCGCGTCCTGAACCGGCGGCACGAGCGGACCAACGGCGACGCGCTCCTGGAGATGGCCCGCTATGTCACCGGCTCCCGTCTGGTGGCCAACACGGCGGTGGCCGGAATCGTGCTGTGGGGCGCGTACCGGGTGGCGGAGGGCTCCCTCGCGCTGGGTGTCCTGGCGGCGGCGGTGCTGTATCTGCGGCGGCTGTACGACCCCATCGACCGGCTCGGCATGTTCCTGAACTCCTACCAGTCGGCCGCGGCTTCGCTGGAGAAGATCGCGGGGCTGCTGGCGCAGAAGCCGTCCGTGCCGGAGCCGGCCCACCCCAGCGAGCTCCCGCCGCTGAAGGGCGACGTGCCGGGTCGCGAGGTGGTCTTCGAGGAGGTCCGGTTCGCGTACCGCACGGGCGGCGAGGTGCTGCCGCGCTTCTCGCTCACCCTGCCGGCCGGGCAGACGGTGGCGGTGGTCGGCGCGACCGGCGCGGGCAAGTCGACGCTCGCCAAGCTGCTGGCCCGTTTCTACGACCCCACCGACGGCCGCGTCCTGCTGGACGGCGTGGACCTGCGCGACCTCGCGCTGCCCGACCTCAGGCGCGGAGTGGTCATGGTGACCCAGGAGGCGTTCCTGTTCTCCGGGACGGTCGCCGAGAACATCGCGATCGGCCGCCCGGACGCGACCCGCGAGGAGATGGAGCGGGCGGTGAAGGCGATCGGCGCGCACGACTTCATCGCAGCGCTGCCGGAGGGCTACGACACCGACGTCCGCAAACGCGGTGGCCGCATCTCGGCCGGGCAGCGGCAACTCGTCGCGTTCGCCCGGGCGTTGCTCGCCGACCCCGCGGTGCTGATCCTCGACGAGGCGACCAGCTCCCTCGACGTCCCCGGCGAACGGGCCGTGCAGCGGGCGATGGAGACGGTGCTGCGGGGCCGTACGGCCGTGGTGATCGCGCACCGGCTGTCGACGGTGGAGATCGCCGACCGGGTGCTCGTGATGGAGGACGGCCGCATCGTCGAGGACGGCAGCCCGGCGGAACTGATCGCGGGGACGGGACGGTTCGCGGATCTGCACCGGGCCTGGCGGGACAGCCTGGCGTGAGCGCCTTCCGAGGCGAAACGGGGAAACGGGAATCGGGGAGACGGGGAGACGGGGACGGATGATCGACACCTACGAGGATCCCGGCGAGCCCGACTGTCGTGGCGGCTGGCGGTATCTGTGGTGGCTGGTGACCCGGCAGCCGGGGCGGTCCGTCGCGGGGGCGCTGCTCGGCAGCGTCTGGATGGTGCTGCTGGCGGCGACGCCGTACCTGATGGCCCGTGCGGTCGACGAGGGTCTCCGGCCGGGTGACATGGGCGCTCTCGCCCGGTGGTCCACGGCGCTGTTCGCGGTCGGGGCGTTCAACGCCTGGCTGAGCATCATGCGGCACCGCGTGATGACCCGGGTGCGGATGGACGCCAACTTCCGCACGGTGAAGGTGGTCGTGGGGCACGCGGTCCGGCTGGGGGCCGCGCTGCCGCGGCGGGCCGGGGCCGGTGAGGTGGTCACGATCGGCGTGGGCGACGTGCAGACGATCGCCGGCGCCCTGACGGTCGTGGGCCCCGGTGTCGGCGCGGTCGTCGCGTACCTGGTGGTCGCCGGGCTGCTGCTGTCGGTCTCGGTGCGGCTCGCCGCGGTGGTGCTGCTCGGCGTGCCCGTGATCGCCCTGATCGTCGGACCGCTGATGGGGCGGCTGCAGGGCACGGAGGCGGAGTACCGGGAGCGGCAGGGCGTGCTGACCGCCCGGATCGGCGACCTCGCGGGCGGGCTGCGGGTCCTCAACGGCCTCGGTGGCAAGGGGCTGTTCGCGGACGCCTTCCGCCGGGACTCCCAGCGGCTGCGGGAGCAGGGGTACCGGGTCGGGTCGGTGACCAGCTGGATGCAGGCGCTCGGGGTGGGGCTGCCCACGCTGTTCCTCGCCGTCGTGACCTGGCTCGCGGCGCGGCTGGCCGCCCGGGGGGACATCACCGTGGGTGAGCTGGTGGCGGTGTACGGGTATGTCGCCGTGATCGTGCGTCCGGTGGCGTTCTTCCTGGAGTGCGGCTACCAGCTCAGCCGTGGCGTGGTGGCCGCCCGGCGCGTCGTACGGCTGCTGCGGCTGGAGCCGGAGCCGGACGACGGCAGGTGCGAAGCTCCCCCGGAGCCGTCCGTGCTGCACGACCCGGAGTCCGGGGTGCGGGTGCCGCCGGGGCGGCTGACCGCCCTGGCCGGGGCGCGGCCCGCGGACACCGCAGCGGTCGTCGACCGCCTGGGCCGGTACGTCCCGTCGGAGGCGACCTGGGGCGGGGTGCGCCTGGACGGCATCCCGCTGTCACAGGTGAGGGAGCGGATCCTCGTCGCCGACAACGAGGCCGATCTGTTCGCCGGAACGCTGCGCGAACTGGTCGCGGGCGCCCGGGAGTCGGAGGACATCGACGACGCGGCGATCGGGCGGGCGGTGCACGCCGCTGTCGCCGACGACATCGTGCAGGGCCTGCCGGACGGGCTCGGCTCGGCGATCGACGCGCAGGGACGCAACCTGTCCGGCGGCCAGCGGCAGCGCGTCCGGCTCGTGCGGGCGCTGCTCGCCGACCCGGAGGTGCTGCTGGCCGTCGAGCCCACGTCGGCGCTGGACGCGCACACCGAGGCCGCGGTCGCGCAGCGGCTGCGGGAGGCGCGCGAGGGCCGTACGACCGTGGTGACCACCACCTCCCCGCTGGTCCTGGACCGCGCGGACACCGTCCACTACCTGGTCGACGGCAAGGTCGCGGCCACCGGGACCCATCGGCGGCTGCTGGAGGCGGAGCCGGGCTACCGGGCGCTGGTGGCGCGGGACACCGACACCGCCGATGCCGAGGAGGTCGTGGCGTGAGCCGGGGACAGCTGCCCGTGGCCGAACCGGTCGACGTGCGGCGGGCCGCCGTACGGCTGGTGCGGGCCGACGTGCGGGCCTTCGCCGCGGTACTGGCCCTGAACGCGGCGGCGTCCGGGGCCGGGCTCGCCGGGCCGTGGCTGCTCGGGCGGATCGTCGACGAGGTCCGGTCCGGGGGCGGCGTCGGTGCGGTGGACCGCCTGGCACTCGGCATCCTGCTGTGCTCGCTGGCGCAGTTGCTGCTGTCGCGCTGGGCCCGGTACGTGGGGCACCGCTTCGGGGAGCGGACGCTCGCCCGCGTGCGCGAGGAGTTCGTCGACCGGGTCCTCGCGCTGCCCGCGTCCGTGGTGGAGCGGGCCGGCACCGGGGACCTGACCGCGCGCGGCACCGCCGACGTGGCCACCGTGGGCACCACACTGCGCGACGCCGGCCCCGAGCTGCTGATCAACACCGTGCAGGCGTTGTTCCTGCTGGGCGCGGTCTTCGCGCTCGACCCGCTGCTCGGCGCGATCGGCGTGTTCGCGCTGATGCCCATCTGGTGCGTGCTGCGCTGGTACCTGCGCCGGGCCAGGGACGGCTACCTCGCCGAGGGCGAGGCGAACTCCCACGTCGCGGAGATCGTGGCGGCGACGGCGTCCGGGGCGCGCACGGTGGAGGCGTTCCGGTTGCGGGAGCGGCGGGTCGCGACGAGCCGGGACGCGCTGGACGTCTCCCGGCGCCGGCGCCTGTACACGCTGTCCCTGCGGTCCGTGTTCTTCCCGGTGGTGGAGGTCTCCTATGTCCTCCCGGTGGCCGGGGTGCTGCTGGCCGGCGGGGTGCTGCACGCGCACGGGGTGATGAGCCTGGGGTCGGTGGTTGCCGCCGCGGTGTATCTCCAGGAGTTCAGCTCACCGCTGGACGAGATCCTGATGCGGGTCGAGCAGTTGCAGAGCAGCGGCGCGTCCTTCGCCCGGGTGGAGGGGCTCGCCCGGGCCCCGCAGGCCGACCCGGAGGGCACGCCGGCCGTCCCGGCGGACGACCGGATCGACGTGACGGACGTGCGCTACGCCTACGACCGCGGGGGCGAGGTGCTGCGCGGGGTGCACCTGACCGTGCGGCCGGGGGAACGGCTGGCGGTGGTGGGCCCCTCCGGCGCCGGCAAGACCACCCTGAGCCGGCTGCTGGCCGGCATCGACGCGCCGGCCGAGGGCTCGGTGACGGTGGGCGGTGTGCCGGTCGCGGACCTGGGGCCGGAGCGGCTGCGCCGCCAGGTCGTCCTCGTCACCCAGGAGCACCATGTCTTCCTCGGCACGGTCCGCGACAATCTGCGGGTCGCCGAACCGTCCGCGACGGACGAGCAGCTGTGGGCGGCGCTCGCCGCGGTGGGCGCCGACGACTGGGTGCGGGAGCTGCCGGACGGACTGGACTCCGAGCTCGGGCCGGCCGGTTGCCGCACGGACGGCTCACAGGCCCAGCAACTGGCCCTGGCCCGGGTGGTGCTGGCCGACCCGCACACGCTGATCCTCGACGAGGCCACGGCCCTGCTGGATCCGACGACGGCCCGCCACACGGAGCGCGCACTGGCGGCGGTCCTCAAGGGCCGCACGGTCATCGCGATCGCCCACCGCCTCCACACGGCCCACGACGCGGACCGGGTGGCGGTGATGGAGAACGGCCTCCTGACGGAACTGGGCACTCATGACGACCTGGTGACCGCGGAAGGGGCGTACGCGGCGTTGTGGCGGACGTGGCACGGAAAGGGTGCGCCGTAGGGCAACGCGTCCAGCCGTCGTGTGCCGCCGCCCGCAGTATGCCTCCACCCGTCGACTGAACAGTCCGTATACCGAACATGACCACCCGGCCAACGAACGATTTCCAGCCAACTTATTGACGGGATCCTGACAACTCCATCGCTCTCTGCCACGCTTCCCACGGCCCCTCCACAGCAACCCCACGGCGTCGACCGCTGTGCCGGGGCGAGACACCCTTCACGCACTGCGCACCCGCACCTGGTTCCGCGTTCCGCCCCTGTTCTGCCCGGACGGCCCACCCTCCGTCCGGTCTCCCCTGGCCGCGCGACCCGCGGCCACGCAGAAGGAGTCAGTGTTGAGAAGCAGTTCCTCTCGCAGACGCACCTCCCACACCCCCTCCCGCCGCGCCGCCGCCTTGGCCCTCGTCGGCGTCTCGGCCCTGCTCGCCGCCGCCGTCCAGTCGGGCGCCGCGAGCGCCGCGCCGGCCGGCCCCGCCGCCGGGAAGTTCAATCCCGCCCACGCGGCCCTGAAGCTCTCCCCCTCGCAGCGCGCCGAGCTGATCCGCGACGCCGACACGGCGAAGGCGGACACCGCCAGGGAGATCGGCCTCGGCGCCCAGGAGAAGCTGGTCGTCAAGGACGTCGTCAAGGACGGCGACGGCACGCTCCACACCCGCTACGAGCGCACCTACGCCGGCCTTCCCGTCCTCGGCGGCGACCTGGTCGTCGACACGAGCAGGTCGGGGACGCCGCAGAAGGTCGTCAAGGCCACGCAGGCCGCCCTCAAGGTCGCCACGCTGACCCCCGCGATCGCCCCCGCGAAGGCGGAGAAGCAGGCGCTGTCCGTGGCCCGGGCGGCGGGCTCGAGCAAGACCGGCGCGGACCAGGCGCCCCGCAAGGTGATCTGGGCGGCGAGCGGCAAGCCGGTACTGGCGTACGAGACGGTCGTCGGGGGCTTCCAGGACGACGGCACGCCCAACGAACTGCACGTCATCACCGACGCCGCCACCGGCAAGGAGCTCTACCGCTACCAGGGCGTCGAGACCGGCATCGGCAACACCCAGTACAGCGGCCAGGTCACCCTGACCACCACGCAGTCCGGGTCGACGTACACGCTGAACGACGGCTCGCGCGGGGGACACAAGACGTACAACCTCAACCGCGGCACGTCCGGCACCGGCACGCTGTTCTCGCAGTCGAACGACACCTGGGGCAACGGCACCACGTCCAACGCCGCGACCGCGGGCGCCGACGCGCACTACGGCGCGGCCGTCACCTGGGACTTCTACAAGAACGCCTTCGGTCGCAGCGGCATCAGGAACGACGGCAAGGCGGCCTACTCGCGGGTCCACTACGGCAACGCGTACGTGAACGCGTTCTGGGACGACGGCTGCTTCTGCATGACCTACGGCGACGGCTCCGGCAACGCCGACCCGTTGACCTCCCTCGACGTGGCGGGCCACGAGATGAGCCACGGCGTCACCTCCAACACCGCGGGGCTCAACTACAGCGGCGAGTCCGGCGGTCTGAACGAGGCGACCTCGGACATCATGGGCACCGGCGTGGAGTTCTACGCCAACAACGCCTCCGACCCCGGTGACTACCTCATCGGCGAGAAGATCGACATCAACGGCGACGGCACCCCGCTGCGCTACATGGACAAGCCCAGCAAGGACGGCGGCTCCGCCGACAGCTGGTACTCGGGCGTGGGCAACCTCGACGTCCACTACTCGTCGGGCGTGGCGAACCACTTCTTCTACCTCCTGTCGGAGGGCAGCGGCGCCAAGGTCATCGGCGGCGTGAGCTACAACTCGCCGACGTCGGACGGCCTTCCGGTCACCGGCATCGGCCGGGACAAGGCGCTGCAGATCTGGTACCGGGCGCTGACCACGAAGTTCACCTCGACCACCAACTACGCCGGCGCCCGCACCGGCACGCTCGCCGCGGCGGGTGAGCTGTACGGCACCTCCAGCGCCGAGTACAAGGCGGTGCAGGACGCCTGGGCGGCCGTCGCGGTCGGGTCGCGCTCGGGCGGGGGCGGCGGCGGTGGCACGTCGTACGAGAACACGACCCCGGTGTCCATCCCGGACAACGGACCCGCCATCACATCGTCGATCACCGTCTCCGGCAGGACCGGGAACGCGCCGAGCAACCTCCAGGTGACCGTCGACATCACGCACACCTGGCGCGGCGACCTCGTGATCGATCTGGTCGGCCCCTCGGGCACTTCCTACCGCCTGAAGAACTTCAGCTCTTCCGACTCGGCGGACAACGTCAAGGCGACCTACACGGTCAACGCCTCCTCCGAAACGGCCAACGGCACCTGGAAGTTGAAGGTCCAGGACCAGGCGGCGCAGGACGTCGGCACGCTCAACAGCTGGAAGTTGACCTTCCCGTAAACCGCGCCCGAGCAGCGCGGACAGGGTCCGTCCTGGTCCGTCCCCGAGGTGGGCCACCTCGGGGACGGACCCGTTTACATACCCGCAATGTTCACCTGCGAGTCGACTTTCGGCCAACATCACTTCGAGGTCCTGACATGTACGCGACCTCATGTCAAGCTTCCACCGCTGCCGCACATGCACCGCAACTTCACAACCGATCCGGCCGGTAACCCCACGCCGACCGGAATCCCCCACAGAAGGAGCTTGTGTGACTCCCCGCTACGCGCGTCACCAGCGCACCACGCTGGCCATCGCGACCGCCGTCGCCGCCGGAGCCCTCCTCACCACGGGCCTGACCGCGAACGCCTCGGCCCAGACCCAGGCCGCCTCCGCCGGCAAGGCGCCCCTCGCCGCCGCCCCGACCTACCTGTCCGCCGCGGCCCGCACCTCGCTCATCGCGAAGGCCGAGGAGAACGCCTCCGAGACGGCCCGGCAGATAGGCCTCGGCGCCAAGGAGAAGCTGGTCGTCAAGGACGTCGTCAAGGACGTCGACGGCACGGTCCACACCCGCTACGAGCGCACCTACGCCGGCCTTCCCGTCCTCGGCGGCGACCTCGTCGTCCACTCCAGGTCCGGCAGGACCGAGGGCGTGACCAGAGCGAGCGGCGCGGCCATCAAGGTGGCCTCGCTCAAGCCGCAGATCGCCGCCGCGACGGCCGAGAAGCAGGCGCTGACCGTCGCGAAGGCCGCGGGCTCGGACAAGACCGCCGCCGACAGCGCGCCCCGCAAGGTGATCTGGGCGGGCAGCGGCAAGCCGGTCCTCGCCTACGAGACGGTCGTCGGCGGCCTCCAGGACGACGGCACCCCGAACCAGCTGCACATCATCACCGACGCGGCCACCGGCAAGAAGCTGTACGAGTACCAGGGCATCGAGACCGGCACCGGCAAGAGCCTGTACTCGGGCACGGTCACCCTGAACACCACCCTGTCCGGGTCGACCTACCAGCTGTACGACACCACGCGGGGCGGCCACAAGACGTACAACCTCAAGCACAGCAGCAGCTCGTCCACGGGCACCCTGTTCACCGACTCGGACGACGTCTGGGGCACGGGGACGGCCTCCAGCTCGTCCACGGACCAGACGGCCGCCGCCGACGCCGCCTACGGCGCCCAGGTGACCTGGGACTTCTACAAGAACAGCTTCGGCCGCAGCGGCATCAAGAACGACGGCAAGGCGGCGTACTCCCGCGTCCACTACGGCAACGCGTACGTGAACGCGTTCTGGGACGACAGCTGCTTCTGCATGACCTACGGCGACGGCTCCGGGAACACCCACCCGCTCACCTCGCTGGACGTGGCGGGCCACGAGATGAGCCACGGCGTCACCTCCAACACGGCCGGCCTGAACTACAGCGGCGAGTCGGGCGGTCTGAACGAGGCGACCTCGGACATCTTCGGCACCGGCGTGGAGTTCTACGCCAACAACGCCTCCGACCCCGGTGACTACCTCATCGGCGAGAAGATCGACATCAACGGCGACGGCACCCCGCTGCGCTACATGGACAAGCCCAGCAAGGACGGCGGCTCCGCCGACTACTGGTCCTCCAGCGTCGGCAGCAAGGACGTGCACTACTCGTCCGGTGTCGCCAACCACTTCTTCTACCTCCTGTCGGAGGGCAGCGGCGCCAAGGTCATCGGCGGCGTGAGCTACAACTCGCCGACGTACAACGGCTCCGCGGTCACGGGCATCGGCCGCGCCAAGGCGCTGCAGATCTGGTACAAGGCGCTGACCACGTACATGACGTCGACGACGAACTACAAGGGCGCCCGCACGGCGACCCTGAACGCGGCGTCCGCCCTGTACGGCTCCGGCAGCACCGAGTACAACGCGGTGGCGGCGGCCTGGTCCGCGGTCAACGTGAACTAGCACGCACGCCGACACGGCGACCCCGGCGGGAAGGTCACGCCGGGGGCCGCCCTAGGCTGGGCGCATGTCCTTCACCTACGAGGATGTCGGCGCCACCCGCGAGCCCGGCCACTGCCCCGAGGGCTTCCGCCCGCTGCACGTCCGTGCTCGCATCGGCGAGGGCGAACAAGTGTTCCGCCGGGCCGCCGAGGCGGTTCTGACCTGGGAGCTGCACCGGGCGCTGGGCGTCGGCCTCTCGGTCACCGAGGACAGGGCGGCCCCGGGGGTGGACGTCACCATCACCCTGGCCGGCATGATCAAGGCCCCGTGCCGCGTGGTCTGGACGCTTGAGGAGCCCCGCCGCGCCGGCTGGGCGTACGGCACGCTGCCGGGCCACCCGGAGAGCGGCGAGGAGTCCTTCGTGGTGGACCGCACGGGCGACGGCACGGTCTGGCTGACGATCACGGCCTTCAGCCGGCCCGCCAAGTGGTACACGAGGGCGGGCGGGCCGGCCGCGCGGGGGTTCCAGCACGCGTACGCACGGCGGTGCGGGGCGGTGCTGCGGAGGCTGTGCGGGGATCCGGACGAGTGAACCGTGCGGCCGCGCAGTCGGTTGTGCGCAGCCGCACGGTCGCCGGCCCACGACCTGCCTGTTCGGCGCTCTCCTCGGGCGGGCCCCTACCGCATCAGCACCCCCGCCGCACCCACCACGTCCTCGGGCGGCACCGCCATCAGCCCCAGCTCCGCGCTCGACGCCAGCAGCCGGTGCGACGGCAGGATGCGGACCGTGTAGCCGAACGGGCCCGTGCGGTCCAGGGACAGGGGTCCCTCGTACAGCCAGCGGCCCTCCATGTCCGGGCCGCCCGCCGGTTTCAGCGGCACCGGTGTCGCGTCCTCCAGGCGGTCCTCCATGTCCACGCGGCCCGCCACCGCCTGCACCTCCACGTCGTCCGGCCCCAGCTCGCCCAGGCCGACCCGGACGCGGAGCGCCAGCGTCGTGCCCAGCTCCGCCGTCTCCGTCGTGGCCGACGTCTCGACGTGGTCGACCGTGACCGACGGCCAGGCGGAGCGCACACGCGCCTTCCAGCCCGCCAGCTCCCGCGCCGCCTGAGGTGTCATCGACCGGTGCGCGTGGGCCGCCGGGGTGTACAGGCGCTCCACGTACTCCCGGACCATCCGGCCCGCCAGCACCTTCGGGCCCAGGTGCATCAGGGTCTGGCGGACCATCTCGATCCAGCGGTCCGGCAGCCCGCCCTGGCCCCGCTCGTAGAAGCGCGGCGCCACCCGCTGCTCCAGCAGCTCGTACAGCGCCGCCGCCTCGAGGTCGTCGCGCCGGTCCTCGTCCGTGCCCGCGCCGTCGGCGGTGGGGATCGCCCAGCCGAAGTCCGGCTGGAACCATTCGTCCCACCAGCCGTCGAGCACCGACAGGTTGAGGCAGCCGTTGAGCGCCGCCTTCATCCCGCTCGTCCCGCACGCCTCGAGCGGGCGCAGCGGGTTGTTCAGCCACACGTCACAGCCCGGGTAGAGCTTCTGCGCCATCGCCATGCCGTAGTCGGGGAGGAACACGATCCGGTGACGCACCCGCGGGTCGTCCGCGAACCGGACCAGCTCCTGGATCAGGCGCTTTCCGCCGTCGTCGGCGGGGTGGGCCTTCCCGGCCACCACGATCTGGATCGGGTGCTCGGGGTGCAGCAGCAGTTCCATCAGGCGGTCGGGGTCGCGCAGCATCAGCGTCAGGCGCTTGTACGACGGGACGCGGCGCGCGAAGCCGATCGTCAGGACGTCCGGATCGAGGACGCCGGCGATCCAGCCCAGCTCCGCCGCTCCGGCACCACGCTGCCGCCAGGACGCGTACAGCCGCTCCCGGACCTCGAGGACC
Organism: Streptomyces sp. NPDC051104; assembly: GCF_040682835.1. Taxonomy (NCBI): domain Bacteria; kingdom Bacillati; phylum Actinomycetota; class Actinomycetes; order Kitasatosporales; family Streptomycetaceae; genus Streptomyces; species Streptomyces sp. NPDC051104. The sequence goes on from NZ_JBFBBS010000031.1 coordinate 75,979, forward strand.
AGCTGCTCGCGCAGCACCCGGCGCAGGTCCCAGATGTCCTGGTCGGGGATCTCCGCGATCGCGTCCCAGCGCTCGCGTCCCCCTTCCGTCATGGCGTCCTCGGTGCGCTCGGCGCCGATCTGCCGCGCGCCGAGCCGGAACACCTCCGGTGCCACCCAGGTCGGCGCGTGCACCCCGTTCGTCACGGACGTGATCGGCACCTCGTCGGCGTCGAAGCCCGGCCACAGGCCCGAGAACATCTCCCGGCTGACGTTGCCGTGGAGGAGGGACACCCCGTTGGCGCGCTGGCCGAGGCGGAGCCCCATCACCGCCATGTTGAACAGGTTCGGTTCGCCGCCCGGGTAGGTCTCCATGCCGAGCCGCAGGATCCGTTCCACGTCGATACCCGGCAGCTCGGCGTCCGGGCCGAAGTGGCGGGCCACCAGCTCCCGGTCGAAGCGGTCGATGCCGGCCGGGACGGGGGTGTGGGTGGTGAAGACCGTGCCGGCGCGCACGGCTTCCAGGGCGGCGTCGAAGTCGAGCCCGCCCTCGCACAGTTCCGCGATCCGCTCCAGGCCGAGGAAGCCCGCGTGCCCCTCGTTGGTGTGGAACACCTCCGGCTCGGGGTGCCCGGTCAGCCGGCAGTACGCGCGCACGGCGCGCACCCCGCCGATGCCGAGCAGCATCTCCTGGAGCAGCCGGTGCTCGCTGCCGCCGCCGTATAGCCGGTCGGTGACGCCCCGTTCGCCGAAGTCGTTCTCCTCCACGTCCGAGTCGAGCATCAGCAGCGGCACCCGGCCCACCTGGGCGAGCCAGACACGGGCCTGGAGGCGGCGGCCGCCGGGCAGGCCGAGGGAGACCTGGGCGTGGGCGCCGTCCGGCTCGCTCAGCGGCGTGAGCGGCAGCTCGTGCGGGTCGAGCACCGGGTAGTGCTCCTGCTGCCAGCCGTCGCGGGAGAGCGTCTGCCGGAAGTAGCCGTGCCGGTACAGCAGGCCCACGCCGATCAGCGGGACGCCGAGGTCGCTGGCCGCCTTCAGATGGTCCCCGGCGAGGATGCCGAGCCCGCCCGAGTACTGGGGCAGCGCGGCCGTGATGCCGAACTCGGGCGAGAAGTAGGCGATGGCGGCGGGGAGGCCGGAGGACCGGTCCTGGGACTGGTACCAGCGCTCGCCGGTGACGTAGTCGTGCAGATCGTCGGCAGCCGCGGTGAGGCGGCGCAGGAAGCGGCGGTCATCGGCCAGTTCGGCGAGCCGGGCGGGCGGCACGCTCCCCAGCAGCCGCACCGGGTCACCGCCCGAGGCGGTCCACCGTTCGGGGTCGACGGACTGGAAGAGGTCATGAGTCTCCGCATGCCACGACCAGCGCAGATTGCGCGCCAGGTCGCTCAGCGGCTGGAGGGCTTCGGGGAGGACGGGACGTACGGTGAACCTGCGGATGGCCTTCACGAATTCCACCTTCACGGAGGACGTACGTAGCGTCTCCGACGGTACGCTGCGCTCCGCTGTGGGTGCGACGGCGTCGGTGTGGTTACCGCCGGGTTCGTAGGCATCCGGGAGTGCGGCGGCCGTCGCCGGGGGGCTCCGCGCCCAGACCCCCGATCGGCCTGAACGGCCTCCTCAAGCGCCGGACGGGCTGTTTGCGGTCAGCCCCCGGCTCCGACGCGAACCCGTCGCTCTCCACCCGAGCCGACCTGAAAACAACGCAACTTTTACACATCCGCCATCCCCGATATGGCCGATTCCCCACGCATAGGCGACCTTGTGGTGGTTCGCCCCCGCACGAGAGGCTTCAGGCGGCGCACCGGTCGCGAACTGCGGCCGGGCCGCGCCGAGTTGGGAGGGGAACTCGAGTCATGGCACGGATGAGAAAGGCGCGTCTGCGCTGGGCGGTCGGTCTGACCACCATCGCCACGGTCGCGGCGCTCGCGGCCGTCGCACAGCCCGCGCAGGCCGCCCCGGAAGGAACCGTCCTCGGCGCCGGTGCTCCCGGCGCCGTCAGCGGCAGCTACATCGTGACGCTCAAGGGGGGAACGGAGGCCCTGTCGGCCGCCGGCAAGGGCATCGCCGAGAAGTACGGGGCGAGAATCAGCCACACCTATGGCAGTGCGCTCAACGGCTACGCGGTGACCGTCGACGAGCGGCAGGCCCGGCGTCTCGCGGCGGACTCCCGCGTGGCCTCGGTCGTCCAGGACACCCGGGTCGCGCTCGACCACTACCAGAAGAACCCGCCCTCATGGGGCCTGGACCGGATCGACCAGCCGAACCTGCCGCTCGACAAGGGCTACACCTGGCCCGAACCGGCGGGAGCGGGCGTGACGGCGTACGTCATCGACACCGGCATCCGCATCTCGCACAAGGACTTCGGCGGCCGGGCGAGCTACGGCTGGGACTTCGTCGACAACGACGCGACCGCCCAGGACGGCAACGGACACGGCACGCACGTGGCCGGCACCATCGCGGGCACCACGTACGGGGTGGCCAAGCAGGCCGGGGTCGTCGCCGTGCGCGTCCTCGACGACAACGGCGCCGGTACGACCGCACAGGTCATCGCCGGCATCGACTGGGTGACCAAGCACGCGAGGAAGCCCGCGGTGGCCAATCTGAGCCTGGGCGGCTACGCGAACGCCCAGCTGGACGCGGCCGTGCGCAACTCCATCGCCTCCGGCGTCACCTACGCGGTCGCCGCCGGCAACGACGGGCTCGCGGCCGGCCTGTACTCCCCGGCCCGGGTCGATCAGGCCATCACGGTCGGCGCCGGCGACCGGAACGACGCCCGGGCGAGCTTCTCCAACTGGGGTTGGAGCCTGGACCTGTTCGCCCCCGGCGTGGCGATCACCTCGGACTCGAACGCGAGCGACACCGGCACCGCCACGCTCTCCGGCACTTCGATGGCGACACCGCACGTCGCGGGCGCCGCCGCCCTCTATCTGGCCCGCCATCCCAAGGCCACCCCGGCGCAGGTGAGCCAGGCCCTCGTACGGCGGGCGGTCTCCGGGAAGATCAAGGGAGCGGGCATCGGGTCGCCCAACAAGCTGCTCCAGGTCGACAATCCTTGACCGTCGGTTAACCGGACACGCGTACGCTGACCGGCCTCGCCCCTTGTCACGGGCGGGGCCGGTCCTCTTGGCTGTACTGAATGCGGCCGGTCTTGAACGTAGACATACGCGTGAGTAGTTAACAAAGTGCCGGAATGCCCACCCGTACTGCGGGAAGGCTCAACCGGTAACCCCGCCGGCCCACCTTCCGACACCCCATCCGCCCGGACATGTTGACGCGGACAGGAGCGGTCATGCCCCCGACGCACCACTCGCCGGCACCCCCGGCACCTGGCACCAGCCCCGAACGACAGACCGACGCCGGTCCCCCCGCCCAGCGGAAACCCGCCTCGGGCGCGGGGCCGAGCCCGGCGCCGGACACCGGCCCCGTCCTCGGACGCATCCCCGTCCTCGGACGCATCCCCGTCCTCGACGTACGCCCCCTCGTCCTCGGCGGCCGACGCCCGGCCAAGGCCGTGGTCGGTGAGGAGTTCGAGATCTCGGCGACGGTCTTCCGCGAGGGCCACGACGCCGTAGCCGCGAACGTCGTCCTCACCGACGCCGAAGGCCGCCGGGGACCCTGGACACCGATGCGTGAACTGGCCCCCGGCACCGACCGCTGGGGAGCCACCGTCTCCCTGCCGAGCGAGGGCCGCTGGACCTACGCCGTGGAGGCGTGGGGCGATCCGGTCAGCACCTGGCGCCACCACGCGAGGATCAAGATCCCGGCCGGTATGGACACCGAGCTCGTCCTGGAGGAGGGCGCACGGCTGTACGAGCGCGCGGCCTCCGGCGTCCCCGAGGGCGGGGACGGGCAAGGCGTGCTGCTGGCCGCGGCCTGTGCCCTGCGCGACACCGGCCGCCCGGCGGCCTCCCGTCTCGCGGCTGCGCTGACGCCTGAGGTGGATGCGGTGCTGGCGCGGTATCCGCTGCGTGAACTGGTGACGTCCTCTGATCCGTTGCCGTTGGTGGT
>NZ_JBFBBS010000032.1:0-72857 GCF_040682835.1 Streptomyces sp. NPDC051104
TGACCCGATATGACAGCCATACCGCAACCAACGAGCCAGCCCAGCGCCGGTCACCGGCGGGCATCAGAAAACCATGTGCGAAGAACGGGACTAGGGAGTGACGACCGGGTCGGCGGCCCCCATGCGGAAGGTGCGCCGGTATGTGGTGGGCGTGACGCCGAGGGCCGCCTGGAGGTGCTGGCGCATCGACTGGGAGGTGCCGAAACCGGCGTCCCGCGCCACCTGGTCCATCGACAGGTCGGTGGACTCCAGCAGATGGCGGGCCCGTTCGACCCGCTGCTGGGTGAGCCACTGGCCCGGGCTCATGCCGACCTCCTCGCGGAAACGGCGTGTGAAGGTGCGTACGGACATGGCCTCCTGCTCCGCCATGTCGCGCAGCTGGATGGGTTCGTGGAGGCGGCCGAGCGCCCAGGCGCGGGCGGCGGTGGTGGTCGCCGGCTGCGTCTCGGGTACCGGGCGGTGGATGTACTGCGCCTGGCCGCCGTCGCGGTGAGGCGGGACGACCGTGCGGCGGGCCACGTCGTTGGCGACGGCGCTGCCGTGGTCGCGGCGCACCATGTGCAGGCACAGGTCGATCCCGGCTGCGACGCCCGCGGAGGTCAGGATGTCGCCGTCGTCGATGAACAGGACGTCCGGATCGACCTTGATCCGGGGAAAGAGCCGCTGGAGGTGCTCCGCCTCGGCCCAGTGCGTGGTGGCGGGACGCCCGTCGAGAAGGCCGGCGGCGGCGAAGACGTAGACGCCGGTGCAGATGGAGGCGAGCCGGGTGCCGGGCCGGATACGGGCGAGCGCGGCGGCCAGCTCGTCGGTCAGCACGCCCTCGTCGAAGACCGGGCCCAGCTCGTAGGACGCCGGGACGATCACGGTGTCTGCGGTGGCCAGGGCCTCCGGGCCGTTCTCGACGTGGATGGAGAAGTCGGCGTCCGTCTCGACCGGGCCCGGTGGCCGGACGGAGCAGGTGACGACCTCGTACAGATGCCGGCCTTCGGCGTCCTTGGGACGCCCGAAGATCCGGTGCGGGATGCCCAGTTCGAAGGGGAGCAGCCCGTCGAGGGCGAGGACGACGACGCGGTGCGGCCGGAACGTGGACTCACGGGTCATGGCCCGATCCTAGCGAATGCTGTCCCTCAGGCCACTCGATCGGAAAGAGGTCAGGCCCGAAGATCTATGACGTGACCCAGACAACCGCCACCGCACCCACTGTCGAGGAACCCCACCCGACCCGGACGACCCGCATCCACCGCGCCTGGTTCGTCGCCGCCGTCACCTTCGTGACGATCATCGGCGCCGCGGCCTTCCGTTCGCTGCCGGGCCTGCTGATCGACCCGCTGCACCAGGAGTTCCACTGGTCGCGCGGCACGATCGGCGCGGCGGTGTCGATCAACCTCGCGCTGTACGGTCTGACCGCCCCGTTCGCCGCCGCCCTGATGGACCGCTTCGGCATCCGCAGGGTGGTCGCCGTGGCCCTCGTGGTGATCGCACTCGGCTCGGGCGCGACCGTGTGGATGACGGCGCCGTGGCAGCTCCTGCTGTGCTGGGGCCTGCTGGTGGGCCTGGGCTCCGGTTCGATGGCGCTGGCCTTCGCGGCGACGGTCACCAACCGCTGGTTCACCACGCGGCGCGGTCTGGTGAGCGGCATCCTCACCGCGGGCTCGGCCTCCGGGCAGCTGATCTTCCTGCCCCTGCTGTCCTGGATGGTGGAGGACCACGGCTGGCGCCCGGCCGCGGTGACGGTGGCCCTCGCCGCCCTCGCGGTCGTCCCCTTCGTCTGGCTGCTGCTGCGCGACCACCCGGCGGACGCGGGCCTGAAGCCGTACGGCGCGGAGGAGTTCGTGCCGAAGCCGGAACCCGCGCGGGGCGCCGCCCGCCGCGCCGTCACCGTGCTGTTCTCGGCGGTGCGCACGGGCCCGTTCTGGCTGCTGGCCGGTACCTTCGCGATCTGCGGCGCCTCCACCAACGGCCTGATCCAGACCCACTTCGTCCCGGCGGCGCACGACCACGGAATGCCGATCACGGCGGCGGCTTCGCTGCTCGCGGTCATCGGTGTCTTCGACGTGGTGGGCACGATCGCCTCGGGCTGGTTCACGGACCGCTTCGAGCCGCGCCGCCTGCTCGCCGTGTACTACGCCCTGCGCGGCACCTCGCTGCTGTTCCTGCCCATGCTGCTGGCCCCGTCCGTCCATCCGCCGATGATCTTCTTCATCGTCTTCTACGGCCTGGACTGGGTCGCCACGGTCCCGCCCACGCTGGCGCTGTGCCGGGAGCAGTACGGCGAGGACAGCGCCATCGTCTTCGGCTGGGTCCTGGCCTCCCACCAGGTCGGCGCGGCCCTGGTCGCCTTCCTCGGCGGCGTGGCACGGGACACCTTCGGCTCGTACGACGTGGTCTGGTACGCGGCGGGGGCGCTGTGCGCGGCGGCGGCCCTGATGGCCCTGGTGATCCGGCGCCGCCCGGCGGGAGCACCGGCACTGGCGTGACCCGGCCGGCTGATCGTCCTGGGCATGGCCCTAGAGGAACCGCCCCTTGTGGAACAGCAGCGGCCTGTCGTCCCCGCCGCCTGGCGGCCCCCGTGCCGGCCCCGCCCGGTCGATGTCAGCCTGCGGCGCGTGTCCGCTCCACCTGGCGGGCGACGGCCTTCGCGATCTTCTGTGCGTCGAGGGCCAGTTCGCGGAGCATCCCGCTGATCGGATTGGTGAAGCCGGTGAAGTACAGGCCGCGGGCGGTGTCCGGGGTGCGGGCGCCGTGGACGACCGGTCTGCCGCGAGCATCGAGGACACCGAGGTGCCCGACCAGGCCCTCCAGGGCGCGGACGTACCCGGTCGCGGCGATCACGGCGTCCGGCTCGATCCGGTTGCCGTCGGCGAGGACGACCTTGCCGCCCTCGAAGCCCTCGACGGCCGCCACCACCTCGACCCGCCGCTTGCGCACGGCGTCGATGAGCCCGACGTCCTGCACGGGGATCGAGCCGTCCTTGACCCTGCTGTACAGCCCGGTGCCGGGCCGGGGCAGCCCGTACGCCGACAGGTCCGGCACGCTCAGCCTCGTCACCGGCCGGGCCAGCCGGTCGACGAGCCCCACCGGCAGCCGCCGTACGAGCACGCCCGTGTACTGGGTGGCCCACCCGGCGGTCGAGCGCCGCAGGATGTGGGGCGCCGTCCGCACCGACAGCCGCACCCGCGAGGCGCCGCCCTCCACCAGGTCGACGGCGATCTCGGCGCCGGTGTTGCCGGCGCCGACGACGAGGACCTCACGGCCGGAGTACGGCTTCGCGTTGCGGTACTCGCCGGCGTGCAGGAGCTCGCCGGTGAAGGCGTCGCGGCCGGGCCAGTCGGGCACGCGCGGGGTGTGGTTGTAGCCGGTGGCGACGACGACCGCGCTGCCGGTCAGCTCACGGCCGCCGGTGGCGTGCAGCAGCCAGCCGGTGCCGTCGGGGGCGGGATCGATGCGGGAGACCTCGACGCCGGTGACTATCTCCAGCTGGTGGTGCTCGGCGTACTTCTCCAGGTAGCGCACCACGTCGTCGCGTGACACCCACCGCCCGAAGGACCGCGGCATCGGCAGCCCGGGCAGGGCGGACAGGCGCCGCGTGGTGTGCAGGTGCAGCCGGTCGTAGTGGCGCCGCCAGGACGCTCCGACCCGGTCGGACTTCTCCAGTACGACGGCCCGTACGCCCTGGGCGCGCAACGCGTACGCGGCGGCCAGCCCGCCCGGGCCGCCGCCGACGACGTACACCGGTCGGTCCTCGTGGGCGGGCACCACGGTATGTGGTGAAGCGGAAGACGAGTCGGCCATGAGCGGGAGCGTAACCACGCGCCGCGTTGATGGGTCTCGGTCAAGACCGGAATCGGTTGCGAATTGATCACGGCTGTAGGAGGAGGGGGTGGGACCAGTGGCGCAGGCGGACCGGTTGTGGCGGAGCGGTGGGTCATCCTCTTTCTGGGCCGAGCAGGGGCAGAACTCGATGATGGCGCTGATCTCGGTGGTGGCGCTGTTCGGGATGTCGTGGCAGACCTGGTCGGTGGACGGCGCGTTGCGGCTGTTCCGGTGAGCGGGCGCATTCCGGCCGGGGGAGAACCGGTGATCGCATCCGGCCTGGATTGATTGAATGGCCCGATGGCCGACATACGCGAGAGGACCCTCAGCCACCCCGTTCCCGAACTCCAGGGCCACGGTCTGCGGTTGAGTTTCTGGGACCCGGGGTCAGACGCCCACCTCGAGGCATGGTTCCGGGGGCTGACCGACCCGGATTTCACGCAGTGGAACACGCCGCTGAAGATCGTGCGGGACAGGGCCGACGCGGCCCAGTCGCTGCGGTTGAAGGCGGAGGGCACGGCGAACGGGAGCAGCGTGTCGTTCCGGATCACGGACGCGGCGAACGGTACGACACTGGGGCACATCGGCGTCAACGAGATCGACCGTGTCCTGAGCCTGGCCCGCGTCGGCTACTGGGTGCTGCCCGAGGCCCGTGGCCACGGCGTCGCGACCCGAGCGCTCGCGCTCGCCGCCCACTGGGCCCTCACCGACCTCGGCCTGCACCGCCTGGAACTCGGCCACGCCCTCGGCCACGAGGCGTCCTGCCGTATCGCCGAGCGGTGCGGCTTCCGGTACGAGGGGACGCTGCGCGACGCGATGTTCGCAGCGGGACGGCACGACGCGTTCCGGGACGTGCATCTGCACGCCAGGATCGCGAGCGACCCGGAGCCGACACTTCCCCGCCAGGAGGCGTAAATCGCATGCGGGGCACGGTGGTTCACGGGATCGTGGCGTATGGCCTCAGACGCGTACGACTGGCAGTTCACCGATGACCTCGAGGATTTCCTCGACCGGGCCGGGGCGTTCCTGTGGTCCGAGCCCGCGCTGCACACCGTCCAGCTGACGGTCACCGACAGGCTGCGGACGGACGGACCCGCCTCGTTCGGCGAGGAGGCGCCGTACTTCGGCCGACTCGTGGACGGCAACGGCGCCGTACGGGCCACCGTCTTCCGGACACCGCCCTACCCGCTCAACCTGACGGCGCTCACCGAGGGGGCCGCCGAGGCGCTGGCGGCACGGCTGGCCGAGGACGGGCGAGCGGTGCCGTCCGTCATGGGACCGGCGGAGGCGGTAGCCGCGTTCATCGCCGCCTGGGCGCGCCGCAGCGGTGCACCCGCCCGCCTCGGGATGCGCCAGCGGCTCTACCGCCTCGGCACCCTCACCCCGCCCGACCCCGCGCCGCCCGGTCGCGCCCGCGTCGCCGCGGCGGACGACCACGAACTGGTCGCGCGGTGGTACGCCGCGTTCTGCGCGGACGTCGGGGAGGCGGTGCAGGATCCCGACCGATGGGCCGAGGGAAGGCTCGCACACGGTGGCGTCACGCTCTGGGAGCTCCCCGACGGCACACCCGTGGCCCTGGCGAGCGTCACCCCCGAGGTCGCCGGGCAGATCCGCGTCGCCACCGTCTACACCCCCGCCCCGCTGCGCGGCCGCGGCTACGCCGGGGGCGCCACCGCAGCGGTCAGCCAGGCCGCGCTCGACGCGGGCGCCAAGGAGGTCCTGCTGTTCACCGACCTCGCGAACCCCAGCAGCAACGGCCTCTACCAGAGGCTCGGCTACCGGCCGGTGGCGGATTTCGCGATGTACGAGTTCGGGGACGCGTGACGCTCCCTCACGGCCACAGCAGTTCCGTCGCCCAGCCGGCCTCCGTACGGTGGTAGCGGAGCCGCACGTGCCGGCGCCTCGCGTCCCCCTGGAAGAACTCCACCTCCTCGGGCCGGAGGCGGTACAGCGTCCAGGACGGGACCGGGGCGTCCGGCTGTCGCTGCGCCTGCTCCCAGGCCTGCTCCGACGCCCGTGCCAATTCCTCGGTGGAGCCCAGTACTTCGCTCTGGCGGCCCGTGAGTGCCGCCGCCAGCGCCCCGGTCGAGCGGGCGTGCAGATCCGCCTGCCCCTCCTGCGACGGCGCGGCCGTGACCGGGCCGCGCACCCGGATCTGGCGGCCCTGCACGGGCCAGTAGAAGCCGAGGGCGGCATACGGCCGGGTCGCCAGCTGCCGGCCCTTGCGGCTGCCCGCGTGCGTCGCGAACGACCAGCCGTCCGCGTCCGCGCCGTGCAGCATCACGATCCGCACGTCGGGTGTGCCGTCCGCGTCCGCCGTCGCCAGCGACATGGTGTGCGGCTCGGTCTGCCCCGCCGCCACCGCCTGCGCGAACCACTCCGTGAACAGCGCGAGCGGCTCCCCGGGCGCCGCCGCCGGGTCGAAGACGGGCAGCTCGGTGGTCTCCGGGTCCCACACCCGCAGGGACCTGAGCAGCTCATGAAGATCCGTTGCCATGCCCCGAGTATCCGCCACCCGGGAACGCCGTCCCTGCCGCCCTCACCCCCGCCCCAGCACCACCGGATCGCGGCGCGTTGACCGGGCCTGGAAGTCATAAGCTGACGGGACATCAGATAAGAGGTCGCCGGAGTCTGTGCGTGCGAAGGCCGCTCGGCCCTAATATGACGCTCCATCAGATGGCGAAAGGGGCGGTCGCGTATGGACACCCGCTTCACCGCCGAACAGGACGAGATCCGCCGTACGGCGCGCGAGGTGCTGGCCAAGCGTCGCGGGCCCGAGGACGTGCGCGCCGCCGCCCGGACCGCCGCCGGGTACGACCCCGCCCTGTGGGCCACCCTCGGTGGGCAGCTCGGCCTGCCGGGGCTGGCGCTCCCCGAGGCCTACGGCGGTGCGGGTTGCGGCACGACCGAACTCGCCCTCGCCTGTGAAGAGGTGGGCCGGGCCCTCGCTCCCTCCCCGCTGCTCGCCGCCGCGGTCCTCGCCGCGCCCCTGCTTGCTCGCCCTGGGCACCGACGCCCAGCGCGCCGCACTGCTGCCCCGGATCGCCGCCGGGGAGCTGACCGCCTCCCTCGCCGTCCCGGGGACCGCCCTCGCCACCGCCCTCGCCCTCACCGAGGACAACCAGGGCGACTGGGCGGGCGGCGGACGCGCCGGTGGCGTCCAGGCGCGTCGGGCGCGCAGAGGGGCACTGGCACGGTGGGCCGGACGGCGCGACAGGCGGTGGTCCACTCGGGTGAAACACCGCCTGGGTGACAGGACTTGGCGCCGTCGCGGCGAGTGCCGTGCCCGGGGGCTACTTCGTCGGCTTCCTGCCGGTGACGCCCAGGTACACCAACAGCGCGAGGTTCGGCTTCAGTTCGGCCTGCTTGACGCCCCAGGACGTGAAGCCCTTCTGGTGGGAGGACACGGACGCGAGCATCGCCACGAGCGCGCCCGCCATGGCCGCCGGGTTCACGTCCTTGTCGACCCTGCCCTTGGACTGGAGCTCGGCGATCGAGTCCGCGAGGGAGTTGTTCACCGAGTTCAGGATCTTCATGCGGATCTTGTAGAAGCGCTTGTCGCCCTCGGCCGCGCCGAGGTCCACCACGCGCAGGATGGCGTCGTGTTTGCGCCAGAACTCCAGGAAACCTTCCACGAGTTCCTGCGCGGTCTGCCAGCCGGCCTTCCCGGCCCAGGAGCGGCCTTCCAGCAGCTGGGTCAACCCGGCGCTCTCCGCGGCCATTTGGCCCGCGATCTCGAGGACGGCGCCCTCGACGTCCGGGAAGTACTGGTAGAAGGTCGCCGGTGACGTCCCCGCCTTCCGGGCGACATCAATGACTTTGACGTCGCGGTAAGGCGAGGAGCTGAGCATCTCGCTGAGGCAGTCGAGCAGCTTCTGCCGCGTCGCCTGCCCGCGTCGACCGGCCACGCGGCCGTCGACGGTACGCACTTGTCCTGTCATGCCGTCAGCTTACCGAGGGGTGATCGAAGCGCGATTCGGCCGACTGCAAATGGGGAGTACAGGGGCCTGCACCCGCTTCGGGGGCGGTGAAAAGGGAGTACGCCCGCGAGCGCTCCACGGGTCGTGCACGTTAGCTTGGCAGCATGGCCGAAAATCCGCCATCGTCTTCGCACGGCGGCCCCTTCCCCGAGGGCGTTCCGTGCTGGATCGACGCGCAGTTGCCCGACGTCGAGGCGGGCAAGCGGTTCTACGGTGAGCTCTTCGGGTGGAGCTTCGAGGAGGCGCCCGGCTCGTCCGTGTGGGCGCACCTCGGCGGCGAACCGGTGGCCGCGCTGACCCGCAAGGTCGACGGGCGGATGCCCACCGTCTGGACGGTGTACTTCGCCACCCCCGACGCCACCGCGCTCGCCCGGCGGGTCCTGGCGGCCGGCGGACAGGTCGTCGCCCTGCCCGAGCCCGTTGACGGCCTCGGCACCGCGGCGCTGGCAGCCGACCCCCAGGGCGCCGTGTTCGGGCTCTGGCAGGCCGGGGCGCACGCGGGCTTCGGCAAGCGGCACGAGCCCGGCTCCTTCACCTGGGCCGAGCTGTACACGCGGGACACCGCCGCCGCGAACACCTTCTACACGGGCCTCTTCCACGACGCCCTGTTCGGCCCCGGCGCCGTCCCCGACTTCGGGCGGGCCCCGCTCGAGGACGTCTTCCCCGCCGAGATGCCGCCGCACTTCCTCGTCCACTTCGGCGTCCGGGACGGCGCGGCGGCGCTCGGCGCGGTGGCCCGGCTGGGCGGGCGCGTACAGGTACCGGCGTTCGAGACCTCGTACGGACGGGTGGCGGTGGTCAGTGACGACCAGGGGGCGAGTTTCGCGCTTCTCCAGCGCTGACGGCCCCCGCAGGCCTCCCGTTCCACCATGCGGGCGCCCGCTTCCCGTCTCCCCGTGCGTCATGCTTTTGTCCTGAGACACCCTGTTCCGCCCTCGGGTTAGCTTCCACACGCCCGGACAGGAAGAATCGGGGTGCGTGCCGCCATGGCGGTGCGGTGGTGAGACGCTGCACGGGGTCGCGTGCACAAGGCGGATGACGCGACCCGTACGGGGAGGTGGCAGGCAAGTGGTGGATCAGCTGACGCAGCACGATCCGCGGCGGATCGGGCCGTTCGAGGTGCTGGGACGGCTGGGTGCCGGCGGCATGGGGCTGGTCTATCTCGCGCGCTCGGCGTCGGGCCGGCGCGTGGCGATCAAGACGGTGCGCACGGAACTGGCCGAGGACCAGCTGTTCCGGGTGCGCTTCACCCGCGAGGTGGAGGCCGCCCGGGCGGTCTCCGGCTTCTACACCGCCGCCGTGGTCGACGCCGACCCGCGGGCGGCCGTGCCCTGGCTCGCCACCGCCTATGTGCCCGCGCCCTCCCTCGAGGAGATAGTGACCGAGTGCGGCCCGTTGCCGGCCCAGGCGGTGCGCTGGCTCGCGGCGGGCGTGGCCGAGGCGCTGCAGTCCATCCACGGGGCGGGCCTGGTCCACCGGGACCTGAAGCCGTCGAACGTCCTCGTCGTCGAGGACGGCCCCCGGGTGATCGACTTCGGAATCGCCTCCGGCGTATCGAACACCCGTCTGACCATGACCAATGTGGCCGTCGGTACGCCCGCCTACATGTCCCCCGAACAGGCCAAGGACTCGCGCAGCGTCACCGGTGCCAGCGATGTGTTCTCGCTCGGCTCGATGCTCGTCTTCGCGGCCACCGGGCATCCCCCCTTCCACGGCGCCAACCCCGTCGAGACCGTCTTCATGCTGCTGCGCGAGGGCCCGGACCTGTCCGGGCTGCCGGACGAGCTGCGCCCGCTCATCGAGTCGTGCATGCAGATGGACCCCACCGCCCGCCCCAACCCGGCCGACCTCCAGGCCCAGCTCGCCCCGCACCTGTTCGGCTCCGGCTCCGACGACAGCGGTACGGCGTCGGCGTGGCTGCCCGAGAGGGCGGTCACCCTGATCGAGGCCCGCCGGGGCGGGCGCCCCGCCACCAAGCCCTCCACCTCCGGCAACCGCAGCGGCGGCGGCGCGCGCCCCGCGGTGCCGCCCCCGCCCTCCCACGACCCGGTGCCGCCGCCGTTCCACGACCCGGTACCGATGCCGGTCGGCGCGCCCGACTCCGGGCCGGTGCGGCTCGCGGGCGCCTCCGTGCCGATCGGACCCGGGCCGCGGGTCGCCGACGCCCGGGCCGCCGCGCTCAAGGCGCCGCCGCCTCACGCCGCGCTCGCCGCGTCCTGGTCCCGTCCGGGCGCCGGGGTCAACGGCGCGCCCGGAGCCGCGCCCGCGGTCCCCGCGCCGCCCGCGCCCCCGGAGGCCGCCTCCGGCTGGCGCCCGTGGCGCTTCCGCATGTCGAACGACGTGTGGGGCACGCCCGCGGTCGCCGACGACCTGGTCTACGTCACCTCCTTCGAGGTGCACGCCCTGGACGTGGCGACCGGCCGCCGCCGCTTCAAGACCCGCGACGTCGCGTGGTCCATGGCGGTCGCGGACGGCCGTGTCCACGCCTCCGACGGGCCCACCCTGTTCGCCCTGGACGCCCGCGAGGGCACCGATCTGTGGCGGCTCCAGATGGACGGCTGGGTGTACTCCCTCAAGGCCGACCGCGGCACGGTCGTCACCGCCACCCGTGGCGGCGGCCTCCAGGCGTGGGAGGCGTCCGACGGCCGGAAGCTGTGGGAGCTCACCGGCGCGCAGACCGAGTTCGAGACCCCGGAGGCGGGTCCGGCGCTCCATGACGGCACGGTGTACGTGTGGCAGGACGCCCGGCTGCGCGCCCTGGACGCCCGCAGCGGCGAGGAGCGCTGGGCGTACCCCATCGGCGACGCGGCCTCCTGCGGCGGGGTCCCGGTACGCCTGGCCCACGCGACGGGCGGCTGTGTGTACGTCTGTGCCGGCACCCGGGTCCTGGCCCTGGAGGTGGCGAGCGGCATGCCGCGCTGGCACTTCGAGGCGCCGGCGGTCTTCCTGAGCCCGCCCGCCTTCGCACCGGGTCCGGCGGTGACGGGCGGCGGCGTCTACCTCGCGGACTACCTCGGCACGGTGTACGCCCTCGACGCGGCGGACGGCCGCGACCGCTGGCGCATCGCCACCGAGTCCCGGGCGGCGATCGACCCGGTGCTGGTGGCCGCCGGGCACGTCCACGTGGGCAGCGGCAAGGGCCTGTACACCCTCGACGCGGTCACCGGCACCCCCAAGTGGCGCTTTCAGGCGGGCGGAGACATCGTGGGCTCCCCGGCGGTCGCGGAGGGCCGCATCCACTTCGGCTCCACGGACCACCTGCTGTACACGCTGAAGGCCGATGACGGCCGCCTGCGCTGGAAGCTGGCCACCGGCGGCGAGATCACCGGCGCCCCGGTGGTGAAGGACGGCGTGGTGTACGCGTGCAGCAAGGACCGCTGCGTGTACGCACTGGACGCGGAGAAGGGCACGGGGACGTCCCGCACGTCCTGAGCCACTGGGGTCTTTCGTTCGGATCAGGCCGGATCAGGGAGCGGGGCCTGGTGCGTGCAGCTGCGAGGCGGAGGAGGCTGTGACATCAGCCGCTACCGCGGCGGGCAACGCGATGGGGGTCCCCCCGCCGAGCGTGTTCGAGCGTGGGGGAGTCGGCGACCGACGACAACGCCGCTGGGGGTGCCCCCACGCCGTCAAGGCAGTGGGGGAGTGCGTGCCAGGCCCCGCGAGGCCGGCATGATCCAAACGAGAGGCCCTGGGCGGGCCGAGACGGCCGTCGCACCGGACCGGACGGAAGGGGCTCGGGACGGCGGCCGTCACCCCTGACGCTACGCGCTGTGGTCGGGACGTGCCATACCGTGTCGACCGCAGGGGGCCGAACGGTGCCTCACCGCACCCGGAACCCATCCCTCCGCCAGCCGCGAACAGCTCCGCCTGCCGCTCCGGCGGCAGGTTCCCGAGCGCGATCAGCGCCGGTGCCTGCGCCCCTGCCGCCTCCTTCGCCGCCCACAGCGCCCGTACGGTGCCCTGCACGCCCTCCGGCGGACAGGAGGCGACGACGGCGGCACAGCGCACCGCGGCGTCCAAGGCGCCGCCTGGCGGGGTGAGTTCGGACACGAGTCCGATCTCGTACGCCCGCCGCGCCGAGATACGCTCGGCGGTCCCCATCAGCGCCATCCGGGCGGCCTCGATGTGCCGCAGGAGTGATCCGCCGGAGGTGATAGCGACGACATCGGGCCGCCCGATCCCGGGAGTGCAGGTACGGGTGGTGGACGCGGAGGGAGAACCGCTCGGCGCGGGAGTTCCGGGGGAGATCCTGGTCCGGGGCTTCAACGTCATGCGGGGCTACTTCGCGGACGAGACGGCCACGGCGGAAACCCTGACCCCGGACGGCGGCTCCGCACGGGCGACGTCGGAGTACTGGACCCGGGGGGCAACCTCCGCATCACGGACCGCATCAAGGACATGTTCATCGTGGGCGGCTTCAACGCGTACCCGGCGGAGACAGAGCAACTGCCGGCCCTGCACCCGGACGTGGCGGAGGCGGCGGTGATCGGCGTGCCGGACGCACGGCTGGGGGAGGTGGGGAAGGCGTACGTGGTGCGCAGGCCGGGGGCGGTGGTGACGTCCGACGACCTGATCGCGTGGTCGCGCCGCGAATGGCGAACTACAAGGTCCCGAGGGAGGTGGAGTTCGGCGAGGCCCTTCCGAGGAACGCGAGCGGGAAGGTGGTGAAGGGGGAGTTGCGCGGGCGCACGCGACAGGGCCCGGGGACGACGTAGGCCCGACGGAGGGGTGCCGAAGAAGGGGTGCGTCTCGATCCGCAGCCCGATGATGAAAGGCCGGCGCGCACATACCGTCAGGCCCATGGACATCGACGGCACACTCGACGAGGCGTACGAACGGCTGCACCGGACGGGACCGGAGTTCGAGGGCTGGCTGAGCAACCACGGCCCCCATGTGGCATGGCGGTGGAAGCCATGGTCAGACACGGCCACGCGCGCCAGGTGCACCGCTGGTTGGACCTCTACACACGCCGGCTGGACGATCTGCCGCGCGGCACCTCGCCCATCACGGCCGACGACTGGCGCACGGCGCTCGGGGACCCGCGTCGTCTCGGCGACTGGCTGGCGTTCTTCGGCCGTGAGGTGACGGAACGACCCTGGCGTACGGTGCTGGCGACATGGTGGCCAAGGCTGCTGCCGGGCATCGCGGCCGGCGCCACCCACGGCGTGATCCGCACCGGCCACGCGGTCCACGCCCTGCTGGACCACGAGGACGGGCCGCGCCTGACCGAACTGGCCCAAGCCCTCGGCTACTGGGCGGCGCGCTGGCAATGGGTCCCGTTCAGCACCCCCGCCGGAACCGCCGACCCGGCGTCCGCGCTCGCCGCTGTCCCGCGCGTGCCCGACCAGACCGCGGGCATCAACCACCGGCTCGACCAGCTCACCGACCTGCCCGACTGGCCCACCGCGCTGGCCGCGCTGCGACCCGCCACCGAGTCCGGCCAGGCCCGGGACCGCCTGGCCGACCTGACGACCGCCGCGGCCGTGCACTACCTCGCCAACGCCCACGGCTCGGCCGTCATGCTGGTCCACGCCGCGACCGCCCCCATGGCCGTCCTGCGCACCCTGCCCGCCGTGCCGCGCTCCCAGTGGGCGACGAGCCTGCACGCGGCCTGGGCGGCGAGCGCCGCGGTGACCGCGGCCTACACCCCCGCCGCACCCGCACCCCGGCACAGCCTCCCCACGGCCCCCGAGTCGGCGGAGGAGGTCTTCGCCCTGGCCGTCCACCACGGCGACGAACACGTCATCAAACTCGCCGACACCTGCCTCGAGGTCCACCGGCGCACCGGGAACGGAGACGCGTTGGCCGCGGTGATCCGTGCGGCCGGACTGATCGAGGAGCTGTGAAGGGATGGAGTCGAGGCTGGACAGACTTCTGCCGCGACGGCTCCCCCTCCGCGCCGTCGCGGCCGATCCCCGTGTGGGAGAAGGTCTTAGCTGGGGTCCGACGTGATGTGCGTGTTGTCCGGGGTGGCCTCGCCGTCGTTGACATCGGTGATGTGCGTGTTGAGCGGCTGAACCTCGGTGCCGGCCTCGGCGTCGGTGATGTGCGTGTTGTCCGGCTTGACGACCGGCTCGTCCTTGGTGGTGTCGCTCATGCTGGTGCCTCCCCTTGGTTGTTGCTGTCGGACTGTCGTCGGCCCGTCCGGCCACTCCCCCGAGGGTGGCCGGACGGGCCGTTCAAGTCGCCCACCCTAGACTGCGAGTCAGGCGACCTCACCGGCGTTCCGTCTGCCCCCCGACGCGACGGATCGACAAACAAGAGAGTGCCTGGCGGCGATAAACGAACGATGAACGTCCGTGTCGTGCGTTACGCGGCTGCTGCGGGAGCCAACAACGCCTGCACTTCGGCGGCCTCCGGGGAGTGCAGCCCCTCGTAGATTTCGAGGGCTTCTCGCCAGCAGACTTGGGCCCGTCCGGACTGCCCCAGTCGGGTCAGTGCTTTGCCGAGGACGGTGAGCACGTTTCCCCGTCGCCATTCCCCACCGATCCCCCTGAGCATGGCGAGCGCCATCTCGGCGTTGGCGGCGGCCTGCGCGGGGCGCTGGGCCAGGAGATCCACCTCGGCGAGACGGAACAGGGTCATGCCCTCCCACAGTCGCTGGCGACTGGCGCGGAAGACCTGGAGGGCCTGCATGAGGCGGTCGGAGGCATCGGACTGCTGGCCGTTCTTGCTCAAGGCCAGGCCAAGCGCGTAGTGACCGTTCGCGGCCTTGAGCGTGTGTCCGAGTTCCTCGTACATCTCAGTGCCCTGCCGAGCGAGGTTGATCGCGCTGTCGGCACGGTCTGTCGCTAGGTGCAAGCGGGAGAGGTTGCACAGGGCGGTCGCCGTGCCCGGCAGGTCACCGCAGGCGCGAAAGTCCTCGATGGCCCGCTCGAGGTAGTCCTCGGCGTCCCCGTAGCGGCTCTGGTAGAAGGCGAAGGCCCCGAGGATGTTTGCCGCCCAGCAGCAGGGCAGCGGATCCCCTGCGGCCTCGCACAGCCTCAGGGCCTCCCGTGCCTCCTGATCCGCCTGGTCGAAGTAACCGGACCAGTGGCGGGCGTTGGCCAGGACAAGGTTGGCCCGGCCCTCCGAACGGTCGTCCGACGCCGCACGCGCGGCATCACGCAGGGCAGTGGCTGCCGCCTCGTACTCCTTGAAGTTCGCCCCGGACTCCGCCAGATCCACCGCTGCCCACAACAGGTCGACCGCGCGCCTGAGCCGGGCGCCGTCGGACGACTGGCGGACACAGGCGAGCAGCGAGACGGCTTCCGAGTAGAGCCAGTCCTGGGCCGCGCGCCGGTCCGGAAAGACCAGGCCGGCCGTCCGGGTCTTCTCCAGGTGATCCACCAGCCGATCCCCCGGCCGCTCGATCGCGTACACCCCCGCCGCCGTGGCCAGGTAAAAGTCCAGCAACCGCGACATCGCCGCATCCCGCTCGCTCGGCGGATGTTCGTCCCGTTCCGCGCACGCACGCGCGTAGAGTCGGACCAGGTCGTGGTAGCGGTAGCGGCCGGGTGCAGCCGACTCCAGCAGAGAGGTGTCGACGAGGGACTCCAGCAGGCCCTCCGTCTCCTCCAGCGGGAGGTCCAGGACAGCCGCGGCGGCCGCCAGGGAGATGTCCGGGCCGTCCGCCAAGCCCAGCAGCCGGAACGCCCGCGCCTGCGCAGGCTCCAACTGGCCGTAGCCCAGCTCGAACGTCGCCTTCACCGCCAGGTCGCCCGCCTGGAGTTCGTCCAGGCGGCGTCGCTCGTCCGCCAGCTTCGCGGCCAGGACCGAGACCGTCCAGGTGCGGCGCGCCGCCAGGCGGGACGCGGCGATGCGGATCGCCAGCGGCAGGAAGCCGCACGCCGCCACCACGTCCAGCGCCGCCTCCCGTTCCGAGGCCACCCTTTCCTCGCCCACGATCTTCGTGAACAACGACAAGGCCTCGTCGGGCGACATCACGTCCAGGTCCACCAGGTGCGCGCCCGCCAGGTCGACCATACGGACCCGTGACGTCACGAGCGCCGCGCAGCCCTCCGTGCCCGGCAGCAGCGGGCGTACCTGGGCGGCGTCGCGCGCGTTGTCCAGCAGGACCAGCACCCGGCGGCCGTCCAGCACCGAGCGGTACAGGGCCGAGCGTTCCTCCAGCGAGTCCGGGATCGCCGAGTCCGCCGTGCCCAGGGCGCGCAGGAAGGAGCCGAGGACCGTCTCCGGTTCCGCCGCTCGCGGGCCCGCGCCCTGCAGGTCCACGTACAGCTGGCCGTCCGGGAAGGCCGACCGGGCCTGGTGGGCCACGTGCACGGCCAACGTCGTCTTGCCCACGCCTCCGATGCCCGCCAGCGCCGACACCGCCATCACCCTGCCCTCCGCCGACGCCAGCACCTCGCTGAGTTCGGCGACGAAGGCGGCACGGCCCGTGAAGTCCGGGACGGTGGCCGGGAGCTGCGCCGGGCGTACGGGGGCGGCGGAGGGTTCGGGCGCCGGTGCCGATGGTTCCGCGAGGGTCGGGTCCGCCTGGAGGATGCGCTGCTGGAGTTCCTTCAGGCCGGGGCGGGGGTCCACTCCGAGTTCGTCGGCCAGCAGGCGGCGCGTGTCCGCGTAGACCGCGAGAGCCTCGGCCTGGCGGCCGGAGCGGTACAGCGCCAGCATCAGCAGCTCCCGCAGGCGCTCGCGCAGGGGGTGCGCCGCCGTCAGGGCCGTGAGCTCGGAGACCGCCTCCGCGTGGCAGCCCTGTTCCAGGTCCATGTCGAGGCGGGACTCGAGGAGTTGCAGGCGCCACTCCTCCAGACGGGCCCGCTGCGCCTCCGCGTACGGGCCGGGCACGCCGGCCAGCGGCTCCCCGTCCCACAGCGCGAACGCCTCGTTCAGGACCTGCCGGGCATGGCGCAGGTCTCCGGAGCTCTTCGCCTTCTCCGCCTCCGCGGCCAGCTCCTGGGCGGCGGCCAGGTCCAGGGAGCGGGGCTCGCCCAGCCGCACCGCGTAGCCGCCCGACTCGCTGAGCAGGACGCCCGGTGAGAGCACTTTGCGCAGACGGGAGGCGTAGGTGCGGACCGCCGCCAGCGCCCGCGGGGGCGGGTCGTCGCCCCAGAGCGCGTCGATCAGTTCGGACGCCGTCGCCGTACGGCCCTCGCGCATCAGCAACGCGGCCAGCAGGGCGCGCTGCTGCGGCGAGCCCGTGGCCAGCAGCTCCTCCCCGCGCCAGGCGCGCACCGGTCCGAGCACACCGAAGCGCAGTGTCGCCGAATCCTCGGGACCCCGCTGCTCAGGTACTCGCGGCACACCGTCCATCGTTGCCCCCTGGCCCCCTGCCGAACCGTCCACGACCAAGAGGCCAGTTTGCCTTGTTCATGGCGGATGCGTCAGCCGTGGGAGACGGCGATCACAGGCCACTGTGCGGTGCGTCACAAGGTTCCCACACGCTCTTCGCATATCCGAAGCGCCCCGTCTCCCCCTGTCCCGAGCGCCGCTCGGTCCACAGTAGCTGACGTACCGTCAGATCAGTGCTGCCTTGACCGACATGGAGACCTCAGCGACCGGCACCGGAACCGCCTTCCCGAAGATCATCTCCGTCGACGACCACACCGTGGAGCCCCCGAACGTCTGGCAGGACCGCCTCCCGGCGAAGTACCGCGGCATCGGTCCGCGCATCGTCCGCGCGCCCCTGAAGGAAATGACGTTCCTGGGCGGCAGGTTCGCCCCGGTCATGGGCACCCCCGGCGACGAGGGCCCGCTCGGCGACTGGTGGGTGTACGAGGACCTGCACCGGCCCCTGACCCGCCTCGACACCGCCGTCGGCTGCAGCAGGGACGAGATCAGGCTCGAGGTGATCACCTACGAGCAGATGCGCCCGGGCTCGTACGACGTCCCCCGGCGCCTCGCCGGCATGGACGTCAACCACGTCCAGTCCGCCCTCTGCTTCCCCACCTTCCCGCGCTTTTGCGGACAGACCTTCACCGAGGCCAAGGACCGCGAGCTCGGACTGCTGTCCATCAGGGCGTACAACGACTGGATGGTGGAGGAGTGGTGCGGGCCCGAGGCGCGCGGACGCCTCATACCCCTCACCCTCATCCCCAGATCTTCGGCCCGGTGGTCGTGGTGGTCCCCTTCGACGGGGAGGAGGAGGGCATCGACCTGGCCAACGCCTCCGACTACGGCCTGATCGACTACGTCTGGTCGGGCGACGTGGCCCGCGCCTTCCGTGTGGCGCGCCGGCTGCGCGCGGGCGGCGTCGGTGTGAACACGGTCGGCCGCAACATGGAGGCGCCGTTCGGCGGCTTCAAGAAGAGCGGGGTGGGCCGCGACGTGGGCTCCTACGCCCTGCACGCCTACAGCGAGTTGCAGGTCGTCGTGTGGCCGGGCTGACCAGGGGGTCCGACGACTCCCCACCGCCTTGGCCCGGCCTGATCCGAACGAGAGGCCCTAGCCGTCCAGGTCCACCCGGACCGTGAGCAGCTGCGCCCCGAGGGCCCGTACCGCCATGCTGTTCATGCGCGGCAGTTGCTTCAGGCGGGCCCGGGGGTCGTCGTCCGGGAGCAGGTGGGCCGTGCCCGTGTGCCAGCGGCCCAGGATGCGCACCCGGACGCGTGGATTCGCCTGGATGTTGCGGACGTACTGGGACTTCTCGCCGTATTCCGACACCAGCCAGAAGGAGCTCCCGATGCGGCGGCCGCCCACCGGGGTCTGGCGCGGCAGCCCGGACGCGCGGCCTGTCGTCTCCAGGACCGTCTGGAGGGGCAGGCGGCGCAGCACCGGGTTCATCCGGCGCTGGAACGCCGTGACGGCACGGTACTTACGGTCGACGAAGTCCGACATCGTCCCTCGCTCTCCTTGACGGCGGGCCAGTGCTGGGCACTCCGCGCAGTCTCGCAGACCGGGGACCGGGGCGCGCGGAGAACAGTCGCGCGCCCCGCGGATGCCTCTACGCCCCGCCCAGGAAGATCGGGTTGGTGAACGCGGCCAGCGCCCCCGGCACCGGGCCCGCCGCCGCCTCGTGCCGCAGCTCGGCGCGGACGTAGGCCGCGTAGGCCGGTGTCGTGCGCCATTCGGCCGTGCCCGAGCCGGTCACCGGCAGCGGGTCGCTCGTGAACAGCACGCCCTGGTCGGTGACGAAGCGGACCGTGCAGCGCGGTGCGCCCCGAACCTCCAGGCGGACCGTGACCGGGGTGTCGCGGTCCACCCCCAGGCGTTCGCCGATGCCCGCGTGCTCGCCGCGGCTGCCCGAGGCGGTGAAGGTCAGGGAGAGGTTCTTCGACTCGGCGACGTACGAGCGGCCCGCGCGGATGCCCTCCTGGACGGCCTCGCGGGTCAGGTCGTCGGCGAGGACCACCGTCTGAGGGCTGCCCACCGCGTCCGGGTCGCGGTGCGCGTCGCTGTTGCCCATCGCCGGCAGCCACCGGCCGTGGCCCTCCCGGACCGACGCCACCAGCGTGTTGTCCCACTCGGCGAGCGTCACCTCGTCGTCCGGGGTGTAGGGGCCGTTCCACACCTCCACCGCGTCCGCCTCGCCGAAGCCGAACTTCCAGCCGCAGCCGACGCAGGTGGCGTGCGGATGCGCCGGCACGACCAGGCCGCCCGCGCGGCGGATCTGCTGGGCGAAGCGGGCCCAGCGGTTGTCGCGGGCCCGGTAGCGCCAGTCGATGAACGTGCCCGGGTCGGTGCCCAGCGCCACCACGTGGCCGTTGCGGGTCGTCACCTCCTCGCCCGTCATGATCAGCAGGTCGTCGCCCGCCTGGCCGGCCCAGTGGGCGTGCGAGGAGTGCGTGTTGTGGTCGGAGCTGTTGATGAAGTCCAGGCCGGCCGCCCGGGCCAGCGCCGCGATCTCGGCGGGCGTGCGGCGGCCGTCGGAGTACCAGGAGTGCAGATGGCAGTCCCCGCGGTACCAGGCGCGGCCCCGGCCCTTGGCCCGGGACGGCGGGTACACGGGCTTCGGGGTCTCGCTCTGCGCGCCGTGGGTGAGCGTGATCGTGACCTCGTACGTCAGGCCCTGAGGCGCCACCGTGTACGGGCCCAGCACGATGTGCCAGGTGCCGGGGCGGATGCGGCCCGGGATGTAGCCGGGGGTCGCGTCGTCCGCGCGGACGAAGAACTCGCTGCGCGCGCCGCCGGACCAGCCGCGGAAGCCCTTGCCGCCCAGCTCGGTGCCGCGCTCGTCGAAGATGCCGATGTCCAGGCCGTTGCCCTGGGTGCCGGCCGGGACGGACGGCTTGTCGTAGGTGTAGGCGACGTGGATCTCACGGACGCCCTCGGGGACGTCGACGGGCAGGTACACGAAGTCGGGGGAGCCGGTGGGCAGCGTGCCGCGCACCGTCCTCGTCTCCTGGTTGTCGGCCGCCTCGGCGGCGGGGCCCTCGGAGAAGCTCACGGGTCCCAACGTAAGCGCGGCGGCCGCACCCGTCACGAACAGTGCGCGTCTTCCCATGCCGGTGCCGTGGTCGTCCTCGCACATGCTGCTGCTCCCGATGTGTCGGATGACAGGGGTGGTGCAGGGATGGCGCACACCACTGTGGTGTTCACCCGTGAACTCCGGTGCACGGAAAGCCGATCGGCAGCCAGGTGCCGGCGTAACAGCGGATGGACACGGCAACCAGTGACACCCTGTAACGGGCGATCCGCCCCACCGACGGACGTACGCCCGGTATGACCTGATCAACGCATACGTATGCTCGAGGGATGACGACTTCCGCGACCTCCGGAACCGGCCCCACCGAGAACTCCATGCGTCGCGCCCTCAAACGCGCCCGAGACGGTGTCGCGCTCGACGTCACCGAAGCCGCGGTGCTGCTCCAGGCCCGCGGCGCGCACCTCGACGACCTCGCCGCGTCCGCCGCCCGGGTGCGCGACGCGGGCCTCGAGGCCGCGGGCCGGCCCGGCGTCATCACGTACTCGAAGAGCGTCTTCATCCCCCTGACCCGCCTGTGCCGCGACAAGTGCCACTACTGCACCTTCGTCACCGTGCCGGGCAAGCTGCGCCGCGCCGGACACGGGATGTTCATGTCCCCGGACGAGGTCCTCGACATCGCCCGCAAGGGCGCCGCCCTGGGCTGCAAGGAGGCCCTGATCACCCTCGGCGACAAGCCGGAGGACCGCTGGCCCGAGGCGCGCGAGTGGCTGGACGCGCACGGCTACGACGACACGATCGCCTACGTACGGGCCGTCTCGATCCGGATCCTGGAGGAGACGGGCCTGCTGCCGCACCTCAACCCCGGTGTGATGTCCTGGACCGACTTCCAGCGGCTCAAGCCGGTCGCCCCGTCGATGGGCATGATGCTGGAGACGACGGCGACCCGGCTGTGGTCGGAGCCGGGCGGCCCGCACTACGGATCCCCCGACAAGGAACCGGCGGTCCGCCTGCGGGTGCTGGAGGACGCCGGCCGCTCCTCCGTCCCCTTCACCTCCGGCCTCCTCATCGGCATCGGCGAGACCTACGAGGAGCGCGCCGAGTCGCTGTTCGCGCTGCGGAAGGTGTCCCGCGCCTACCACGGCATCCAGGAGCTGATCATCCAGAACTTCCGCGCAAAGCCGGACACGGCGATGCGCGGGATGCCCGACGCCGAACTGGACGAGCTGGTCGCGGCGGTGGCCGTGGCCCGGCACATCATGGGCCCCTCCGCCTGTCTGCAGGCACCGCCGAATCTGGTCGACGGGGAGTACGAGCGGCTCATCGGCGCCGGCATCGACGACTGGGGCGGGGTGTCGCCGCTGACCATCGACCATGTGAACCCCGAACGGCCCTGGCCGCAGATCGAGCGGCTGCGGGAGCGTTCCGCGGCGACGGGCTTCGCTCTGCGGGAACGCCTGTGCGTGTACCCGGAGTTCGTCCGACGCGGGGAGCCCTGGCTGGACCCGCGGCTGCGCCCCCACGTGGCGGCGCTGGCGGACCCGGAGACGGGCCTGGCGCGTGAGGACGCGGTGGTCGAGGGACACCCCTGGCAGGAGCCCGAGAAGGTGTTCGTCGCGGCCGGACGCACCGACCTGCACCGCACGATCGACAGTGACGGCCGTACGGGCGACCGGCGGGACGACTTCGACGAGGTGTACGGAGACTGGGAGGTGCTGCGGGAGGCGGCGGCGCCCGGTATGGCACCGCAGCGGATCGACGCCGACGTACGGGCGGCGCTGCGCACGGCGGCCGACGACCCGACGCGGCTCACGGACGACGAGGCGCTGGCGCTGCTGCACGCGGACGGCCCGGCGCTGGACGCGCTGTGCCGCATCGCGGACGACGTGCGCAGGTCGGCGGTCGGCGACGACGTGACGTACATCGTCACCCGGAACATCAACTTCACGAACGTCTGCTACACCGGCTGCCGCTTCTGCGCGTTCGCGCAGCGCCGCACGGACGCGGACGCCTACACGCTCTCCCTGGAGCAGGTCGCGGACCGCGCCCAGCAGGCCTGGGACGTGGGCGCGGTCGAGGTGTGCATGCAGGGCGGCATCCACCCGGACCTGCCCGGGACGGCGTACTTCGACATCGCGAAGGCGGTGAAGTCCCGCGTCCCCGGCATGCATGTGCACGCCTTCTCCCCGATGGAGGTGGTCAACGGGGCGACCCGCACCGGCATGTCGATCCGGGAGTGGCTGACGGCGGCGAAGGAAGCGGGCCTGGACACGATCCCCGGCACGGCGGCGGAGATCCTGGACGACGAGGTCCGCTGGGTCCTGACGAAGGGCAAGCTGCCCACGGCGACCTGGATCGAGGTCGTCACGACGGCGCACGAACTGGGCATCCGCTCCTCGTCGACGATGATGTACGGCCACGTCGACCAGCCCCGCCACTGGCTGGGCCATCTGCGCACCCTCGCCGGCATCCAGCAGCGGACGGGCGGCTTCACGGAGTTCGTCACCCTGCCCTTCATCCACACCAACGCTCCGGTGTACCTGGCCGGCATCTCCCGTCCCGGCCCGACGATGCGGGACAACCGCGCGGTCACGGCGATGGCACGCCTCCTGCTGCACCCCCACATCCCCAACATCCAGACAAGCTGGGTCAAACTGGGTACGGAGGGTGCGGCGGAGATGCTTCGCTCCGGCGCGAACGACCTGGGCGGCACCCTGATGGAGGAGACGATCTCCCGCATGGCGGGCTCGTCCTACGGCTCGTACAAGTCGATCAGGGAACTGATCGCGGTCGCGGAGGCGGCGGGCCGCCCGGCCAGGCCGCGCACGACGGTCTACGGCGAGGTCCCGGAGGAGCGGCAGCGGGCGGCGGCGGCATCCGACGGGCATCTGCCGGAGTTGCTGCCGGTGCTGGAGAACTGAGCGCCCCGGCACGTCACCTGCCGGGGGCCTCGCCGAGGACCGCTCAGCCCTCGTCCCGCGCCGCCCCCGGCAGGTGCGTCACCAGCAGCACCACCCCGGTCAGGACGATGACCCGGACGGCCGCGTCCAGGCCGTTCCAGGTCTTGGACTGCCACATCGCGAACCACTCGCCGCCTATCGCGACGAACCCGGCGCCGAAGAGCAGCAGGAGCATCAGCAGGCCGATGTCCGAGAACCACCGGGCGCGCGGGTGGTGGCGGGCCCACAGGTAGGTCGCGGCGATCAGGATCAGGGCGGCGGCCGTCTCCCAGACGATGATCGCCACGTACGCGGCGTCCTCCCAGGCGTGCGAGGTGATGGCGCGCCACATCAGGTCGTCGTCCTTGAAGGTGGTGTCCATCGCGAGGACGTGCCGGACGAACTGCTGGTTGGTGCCGAAGTCGGTGACGTTCCCGAACGCGACGAGCGCGATGTAGAGGGCGACCGTGCCGGTGAGGAGGGTCGCGGCGAGGGGGAGCGCGGACCGGGTGTGGGGGCTTCTCGTTGTTTCGGCCATGATCCAACTATGGAGACGGCTTTCGGCCGCTCACAGAGGATTTTCGGGCGGTCACGGAAGTGTGGTGTGCATGACGTCCCGCAGCCCTGAGCCGCGCGCTCCCGCTCGATTACAGTGCTGCGCGTCTGAGGTGCGTGCGGTGCCGTGAGGAGGCCTGGGGTGGGTGCGACAGCCGGTGCCGTCTGGGGGCGCGCCGAGCAGCAGGACTTCCGCAGCCGGGTGCGCGGCACGCTGCTCGGTGTGGCCGTCGCCGACGCCCTGGGCGCGCCGGTCGACGGGCTCACCCTGGAGGAGATCCGGCAGGCCCACGGGCCGCAGGGGCTGACGGACCTGGCGTTCGGGCACGGCCGGCGTGGCGCGATCACGCACCGCACGCAGCTCACCCTGTTCTCCGTGGACGGGCTCATCCGCGCCCAGGTCCGCCGTGACACGGGTGCCTGGCATCCGCCGACCGATCTGCACCGGGCGTATCTGCGCTGGGCGGCCACCCAGCGGGACTGGGGCCCCGACGAGCGGCGCAAGGAGGACGGCTGGCTGGCCCGCGAGGAGTGGCTGTACGCCCGGCGCTCGCCTGCCCGGGCCTGTCTGCTCGGCCTCGGCGACGACACGATGGGCACGCTGGACGCGCCGAAGAACCCGGGCGATCAGGGGCCCGAGGCCGCGGCGCGCTCCGCGCCGTTCGGGCTGCTCGTCGGGTGGGAGCCGCAACTCGTGCTGCAACTGGCGATCGAGTGCGCGGCGCAGACGCACGGGCACCCCACGGCGTACCTCACCGCGGGCGCGTACGCCGTGATCCTGCACGCGCTGGCGCGCGGGGAGGGCCCCGACGCGGGCGTGCAGCGGGCCCTGGCGCTGCTCGCCCCCCGGCCGGGGCAGCAGCAGGTCGCGGACGCCTTGCAGCACGCTTTGGGGGCGGTACGGCAGGGCATGCCGACACCCGACCGGATCGAGGAGCTGGCCGGGGACGGTACGGCGGCCGGGGTGCTGGCGGTCGCCGTGTACTGCACCGTGGTGGGGGAGGACGTCCGGCACGCGCTGTGCCTCGCCGTGAACCAGGGGGGTCCCTCAGGGGCGGCGGGGGCCCTGACCGGTGGCCTGCTGGGGGCGCTGCACGGCGAGACGGCCCTCCCGCCGGCCTGGCTGGCCGAGCTGGAGGGCCGTCCCACGATGCTGGTCCTGGCGGACGACTTCGCGATGGAGATGACGCAGGGCGCCGCGCTGCACAGCCCCACGGGGTCCGCGCCGGGGTGGCTGGAGCGGTACCCCCGGGCGTAGGGCGCTGTTGCGCCGGCCACCGCCCAGGGGCTCCGCCTCCGGACCCCCGTCGGACGCGGCGTCCTCGTGCTCAGACCCCGGACGGGCTGGCAGTACCCGGAGTCGGCACCGTCACCGTCGCCCCGTCGTCGTCGGTGTTGATCTTCTCGATGATCGCGTCCCGCTCCGGCGTGTCCTCCGGCTTCACCAGGCCGATCAGGACGTACAGGACCAGCGAGACCACCATCGGCAGGGCCACCTGGTACTCCACCTTCACGTTCGTACGCTGGGAGAAGTCCAGGTTGTAGTTGACGAAGAAGAAGGCCAGCAGACCCGCCGCCCAGCTGACGAGCGCCGCCGTCGGTCCCGACTTACGGAACGGCCGCAGCAGGCCGAGGATGAACGGGATCGCGATCGGGCCCATCAGGCCGGCCACCCACTTGATGACGACCGTGATGATGTCCTTGAAGGTGGGCGAGTTGACCTGCGTCGCCACCGCCATCGACAGGCCGAGGAACGCGACCGTCGTCACGCGGCCCGCGATCAGGCCCGTCCGCGTGTTCCACGAGCGCGCCGCCCTCGACAGCACCGGCACCACGTCCCGCGTGAACACGGCCGCGATCGCGTTCGCGTCGGAGGAGCACATGGCCATCGTGTGCGAGAAGAAGCCCACGACGACCAGGCCCAGCAGCCCGTGCGGCAGCAACTGTTCGGTCATCAGGCCGTACGCGTCCGAGCCGTCCGGCTTCTTCGCGGTGACCAGGAGCGGGGAGAGCCACATCGGGATGAAGAGGATGACGGGCCAGACGAACCACAGGCCCGCCGACAGCAGAGCGGACCGCGTCGCCTCCTTGGCGCTGCCCGTCGCCATGTAGCGCTGGGCCTGGTTCCACATGCCGCCGTTGTACTCGAACAGCTTGATGAACAGGTAGGAGATGAAGAAGACCGTCATGTACGGGCCCGCGAACCCGTGCCCGTGACCGTCCAGCTTCGGCGAGTCCAGCGCCTTGGACAGACCGCCCTGCTCCGAGATCTTGTGCAGCGCGATGACGAGCATGGCCACACCCGCCAGCAACTGGATGACGAACTGGCCCAGTTCGGTCAGCGCGTCCGCCCACAGACCGCCGATCGTGCAGTACACCGCCGTGATCCCACCGGTGATGATGATGCCCTGGGTGATCGTGACCCCGGTGAAGACGCTCAGCAGCGTGGCGATCGCCGCCCACTTCGCGCCCACGTCCACGATCTTCAGCAGGATGCCGGACCAGGCAAGCGCCTGCTGCGTGGGCACGTTGTAGCGATCCTTCAGATACTCCAGCGGCGAGGCCACGCGCAGCCGTGAGCGCAGCCGGTTCAGGCGCGGCGCGAACAGCTTGGCGCCGATCAGCACGCCGATGGCGATGGGCAGGGCCCAGGTGACGTAGGAGGTGATGCCGTAGGTGTAGGCGATGCCGGCGTATCCCGTGAACATCACCGCGCTGTAGCCGGACATGTGGTGCGAGATGCCGGACAGCCACCACGGCATCCTGCCGCCCGCGGTGAAGAAGTCGCTGACGTCGTCCACGCGTTTGTGGGACCAGACGCCGATCGCGGTCATCACGCCGAAGTACGCGACCAGGACGGCCCAGTCGAACCCGTTCATGTGCCCCTCCCTCCCTGCCGAACTGCCCGCTCATGGTGGGTTCCGGCGCATGAGCACGACAACCGGCGTACTGGTCAAGGGAAGGTAAAATCGTTCGGTTGGCTGAGAGCCGTTCATGTACGTGGCTACCAAGGGCTGTTTCCGGCCGAGTGCGCACATGTCCGTTCAGGCGGCTGCCCGAAGCCGCGGGTCATCGCATCAGCTCACCCGCGTTCACCAGCGGGGACCGGCCCGTGATCGCACGCGCCCGGTCGGAGGCCAGGAACACCGCGGCGTCCGCCACGTCGCCGTCGGTGGCCGGGTCGGGCAGCGCCATGCGGTCGGTGAGGCGCTTTCTCACCTCCGCCTCCGGTACGCCCTCGGTGTGGGCGGTGGAGTGCACGTACGCCTCGACGGGCGGACCCCACATCCAGCCGGAGGGCCGTGTCGACCCGGATCCGGTACGGGCCGAGCTCCCGCGCCAGTGAGTACATCGCGCTGGTCAGCGCCCCCCTCGACGCCGCGTACGCCGCCTGCCGCACCTGGGAGGGCGCGGCCACCGACGACTGGGTGCCGATGAAGACGACCGAGCCGCCGCAGGTCCTGAGCGCCGGCAGGCACGCCCGAGTCATCCGCGGCGTCCCCAGCAGGTTCACGTCGATGACCGACTGCCAGGTGGCGAAATCCGCGTCCTGAAGGCCGCCGAAGTGGCTGTCCCAGGCCGCGACGTGGACCACGGCGTCGATCCTCCCGAACCGCTCCACCGCCAGCGCCGCGAGCGCCTCGCACTGCGCCTCGTCGGTGATGTCGGTCGCCCGGTACGCCGTGTGCGCGCCGTCCGGGTCGAGCGCGGCGGCGGTCTTGGCGAGGTGCGCCTCCGTACGCGCCCCGAGCACGGCGTTGCCGCCGTCGCGCACGACGGCCGCGGCGACTTGCTGGCCGAGCCCGGCGCGACCCCGACACGACGACGGTCCTGCCCTGGAGCAGCGACATGGGGGCCCTCCCGGCTCCGGCTCTGGCGGTTTACCTGACGGGACGTCAGAGTATGGGCGACCGGTCGAGGACGGAAGGGAAAAGGGGGAAGCGGCATGAGGGAAGGCAGCGAGGGCGGCGAGGACACGCGCGGCGAGGTGTACGCGGAGCCGGCCGCCGTGGGTCCCTACGGCGTCCGCCCGGGCCATGCGCTGATCACCATGGTGGAACCGCAACCGCTGGTACGAGGACGACCACTACTACGCCGGCGCGATGGCCATGCCGTGGATGTACGCCGGCTGCCGCTGGGTCGCCACCCGCGATCTCCAACTCCTGCGCTACCCCGGGAAGTCGGCGGTCGCGCGGCCGGTGACGGCGGGCTGCCATCTGTCGACGTACTGGATCACGGACGGCCGCTACGGCGACCACATGCGCCGGACGGTCGCCATCAACAAGCGTCTCAACCGTGACGCACGCGTCTACCAGGACCGTACCCACGTCTTCACGGCGTTCCAGGACCATGAGACGACGGTGTACCGGGACGGCGCGGCCGGACCGCGCGACGTTCACGCGCTGGACCACCCGTACGCGGGCCTGGTCCTGCAGGTGGTCGACGCGGACGGCCCCGACCGGCGCCGGCCTGCTGGAGTGGCTGCGCGCCCGGCATCTGCCGCGGCGCCTGGCGGGCTCCCCGACGGCCATGGTGACCGTCTTCCGCCCGACGCCGCTGCCGGGCGACCGAATGACCTATGTGAAGCAGGTGGAGGGCGTGGACACGCGCCTGACCCTGCTGTGGTTCCTGGAGGAGGATCCCCGGGAGTGCTGGGAGGAACACGTCACGGGACTGGACGGGGTGGTCACGGAAAGCGGGCTGGGCAGAGTGGAGTTGGTGGCCCCGTTCATTCCCACGGTGCCGGGGACGGACCGGTACGTGGATCGGCTCCGCTTCGGGCCGGAAGGATACAGCCCCCTCGGCCGGGACGGCGGGCCAGTCGAGAGGGCTCTGTCGTGGGCGTGGTGGGGCCGCTCGGCACTACTTGATCGACGCCACGAACGTGTTCCAGGCGTCGGCGGGGAAGGCCAGGACGGGCCCTTGGGTGACCTTCGAGTCCCGCACGAACAGTGCCGAAGGAAGGGGCGACTTGACCTCGACGCAGGCGCCGTTTCCGGCCGAGTACGACGACTTGGTCCACGTTGCCGTGGCCCCCTGAAGAACAGCCATGTTCACTCCGGTAGCGAGTTGCTGAGTTGCTGTGACCGCGTCGTGGGCCCCTCACGGGTTCCGCGATGCTAATCGCGCCAACTTGTTGACTGGTGGCGTGATCGACGCTACTCGGCAACATCCCTGTCCGGAGGAGCCGTTCACTCGACCGGGTGGCATATTCCAGTGGGGCCTTACGCCCGGATTATCCACGGGTGTAAGATCCGCTGCTCGCTGGCCCGTTGGCTCAGGAGGCGTAGCTCTTGGCCGCGTCCTCGATGAACTTGCGGGACTGTTCCACATTGAGCGCCTGCGCCCGCAGGTGCTCGTACATCACGGCGTACTTCTGCACGTCCTGCGCCTTCTCCAGGTACAGGTCGCTGGTGACGCCCTCGAGGTACACCACGCTCGAGTCGGCCGCGTCGGCGAACTCGAGGATCGCGTACTGGCCGTTGAGACCGGGATGCGCCCCCACCTCGAACGGCAGCACCTGCACGGTGACGTGCGGCAGCCGGGACATCTCCGCCAGGTGCTCCAACTGCTCCCGCATGACCAGGTTGTCGCCCACGCGCCGGCGCAGCGCCGCCTCGTCCAGCACCACCCACAGGCGGAGCGGGTTGTTCTCGGCGGAGATACGTTCCTGGCGGCGCATCCGCACCTGGACGCGCTTCTCGATGTCGGCCGGCGACGTCTCGGGCAGCGCGCCCTGGATCAGCGCCTCGGCGTACGCACGGGACTGCAGCAGGCCGGTGATGATCTGCGGCTCGTAGACGCGCAGCGACTCGGCGTCGGTCTCCAGGCCGATGTAGACGCTGTAGGGGATGTCCCCGAACGCGTGCCACCAGCCCTGTTGGCGGGAGTCACGGGCCATCTCCATCAGCGATTCGACGACACGCTGGTCCTCGACCTCGTAGACTCCGCACAGGTCCCGGACGTCACGCGGGCTGATGCTGCGGCGGCCGTTCTCCAGACGGCTGATCTTCGACTGTGACACCAGCAGTCGCTCGGCCACCTCTTCGGCGGTCATGCCCTTGAGTTCCCGGAGCCGGCGCAGTTCCTGGCCCAGCCGGCGTCGCCGGACGGTGGGATTGACATTCGACGCCACGGACGTGCACCTCCGGCTGTGTGCCTCTACTTTGCGTATCTGCTGCTGAGCAGATTGCCACCAAGGTGCTTCCTACCGCTGGGAAACCGCGGATATGCGGCGACCATGGGTCCCTTGGGTGGCCCTTGGCCCGAAGTGGGGCCCACGGCACCCCGAATATCGAACAGTTCGGCCCCCCTCGCACGGAATCCCGTACGCACCATGCCCCTTACCGCGTGAGTGGCGTACGCATGCGGCCGCGCGGGGCGGTGAGTCCGTGTCGTCGCGAAGGACGTACGGTCTTACCACCCCGCGCGGCCGGCGGCTCCCGAACGGTCTCGGGACTGCTTGCGGGCGCCGCACACTGCGGTCCCGCTGTCCTGCCGTACCGATTCCGCTGGTTCGGCAGGGGGCGTGCCGTGGTGCTCCCGGGCCGTGGCGGTTCGGCTCAGTGGGCCACGACGCGCGCCATGGATCCGTGACGCGGCTGCATCGGAACACCGCGGGCGGGTTCCGCCGCGGACCTGGCGCCGGCGGCCGG
The DNA here is from genome assembly GCF_040682835.1 of Streptomyces sp. NPDC051104. Classification (NCBI taxonomy): domain Bacteria; kingdom Bacillati; phylum Actinomycetota; class Actinomycetes; order Kitasatosporales; family Streptomycetaceae; genus Streptomyces; species Streptomyces sp. NPDC051104. The sequence continues at coordinate 30,245 of NZ_JBFBBS010000032.1, forward strand.
GTTGCGGCGCGGCTGTGCGCCCACGCCGTTCTGGACGTCCATCACGGCGTGGGCCACGAGGCCGCCCATGGGGTCGTGCCTGATCAGATCCCGCAGCCGGGAACGGGACGAGCGGCCCTCGTTGCCCGGATACAGGTGCTTGCCGAGACCGACCGCGTGGGCCAGTGCTGCGAGCGCCGCGGTCCGCGGGTCCGGCGGAACGCCGGTACGGATCGCGGAATCCAGCCGTGACCTGATCTCCCGGCTGATGGCCGTGTCCGTCGCCTGGTAGCGAGTCGTCGGCAGCACCCCGCACATCTGGCCTGGCACGGCCTGGACCATGCCGCACCGCTCCAGATGCGAGAGGTAGATCTGGCGGAGCCCGAGACGGGGCCCGCCGATCCAGTGGACGGCCCGCACGGGAGCGCCGCGCCTGCGCAGCAACTCCAACGCGCTGTCCAAAGTCGGATCTCCAGTCGGCCGTGGTACCACCACGGCGATACGATCCCCGTCTGGGGCTATCCGTCCGGCCAGCGCCAGCTCCACTAGCTGTGCTCCGGCCAGACCGAGGTCGAGCGACTGCGGCTGTGCAGTGGTACCCGTGGCCGGGTCCAGTGCCAGCAGCAGAAGCTCCTCCGGAAGTGTTCTGCGGCTCCTGCCCATCCATGCCTCCCCGCGTGGATGAGAGACAGGGTGACCCCTCTCACAATGGTCTGTCGAGGGTGCGTGACCGGAATGTAGTGGAACCGGTAGGTATGTCGTTCTCGTCTAGCGCAGGGGTCAATCCCTCACACAGGACACTGGTACATGGTTCGGGCAGCGGTGTCCGGGCGGCGGTTCACGGTTGGGCAAGGCGCGCACGTGGGTGCGCGGCGCACGGAGGAGGCATCGGTGGCGGGCGAGTCCCCCGACAGGTCGAAGCAGCAGGGGTCGTCGGCGGAAACGACGTCGGGGAGCGGGGCTCCGGTTCCGGGGCCGGCCAAGGCCGGACGCGATCCGAGGCTCGCGCTGACCGGCGAGAAGGTGCGGGTGGACCAGGCTACGACGGTGCTCTCGACCAAGTCGCTGCGTGGCGGCTCCGCCGGTACGGCTGTTGAGGAGGCCGGGGAGGGCACGGGTCCCGCGGACGCGGCGGACTCCGGTGCCGACGGGGTCGACAGCGAGGCGCGGGAGCGTGCGTCGCTGGCTTCTTGGGTACGGAGCGCTGAGGACGACGAGACCGAGGAGAGGGCTGAGGCGGAGCCCGAGGAGGCGTCGCCCGAGAAGCCGGAGGGCGGGTCTTCCGACGCCGACGCTTCCGAAGCGGAGCCGGAGGCCGAGGAAGCCGCCGAAGCGGGCGACGACACCGACGCCGGCACTGACGACACCGGCACCGACGCCGACGCCGGCACTGACGACACCGACACCGACACCGACACCGACACCGACGCTGACGACGTCGACGCTGCCGACGTCGAGCCTGCGGCCTCGGAAGCCAAGAACGAGCCTGAAGACTCCCCCAAGTCGGAAGAAGAGCAAGCAAAGCACGAAGAGCAGCAAGACGAAGAAGAGGCGGAACAAAGGGGCCTAGGGGAGGAAGGGGAGGATTCGGAAGGAGAGGGCGACTCCGACTCCGAGGACAAGAAGGACCCCGAACCCCCCGTAGACCAGCCCACCGCCGTCTTCAAGGCCGTACGGCCGCCCGCCGTCGACCAGCCCACCACCATGCTCAAGGCGGGCGACGCCAAGCCCTCCGACAAGTCCGGCCCCTCCTGGGCGGACAAGGCGGACAAGCCCGAGTCCGACGCCGAACGCACCAGCAAGTTCGTCCCGTTGAAGTCGCTGGACGAGCCCCGGCCCACCCCGGCCGAGCGTCCGCAGGCCGAGCGTCCGCAGGCCAAGCCCACGCAGGCCAAGTCCACGCAGTCGGCGTCCACGGAGTCGAAGCCCGCCGCGGGTCCCGCCGACGCGACCACCGCCATGCCCCAGGTCGGCCCCGAGCGCACCGCCCAGCAGCCGATCCCGCCCAAGCCGCCGCTGGATCTGCTCGCTGAGCTGACGAACACCCCGCCGCCCCCGGAGACCCCGGTCCGCACCGTTCTGCGGCGCATCAAGATCTGGTCGCCGCTGGTCGTCCTGCTGGTGATCATCTTTGCGATCGTGCAGGCGGTCCGTCCGCTGCCGACCCCGACCCTCGCACTGACGGCCGACGCGACGTACACCTTCAAGGGCGGGAAGCTCGACCTGCCCTGGCCGGGTCAGGGCCAGTCGGCCATAGAGGTCGAAGGCGTCGGCATGATCGGCACCGAAGGGCAGCAGAGCCCGAAGCCGATCGCGAGCGTCGCCAAGATCATGACGGCGTACGTCACGCTCCAGGAGCACCCGCTCAAGGGGAACCAGGGCGGCCCGACCATCACCGCCGACCAGCAGGCAGAGGACGACTCGAAGAAGGAGGACGAGTCGACGGCGGCCATGAAGAAGGGCCAGAAGTTCTCCGAGCGGCAGATGCTGCAGATGCTGATGATCCCGTCGGGGAACAACGTCGCGCGGCTGCTGGCCCGCTGGGACTCCGACAACAGCACCTTCGTCCGCAAGATGAACGCCGCCGCGAAGAAGCTCGGCATGACGCACACCACGTACACGGACCCGAGCGGCCTGGACAAGACGACCGTCAGCACGGCCGTCGACCAGCTGAAGCTGGCCGAGGCCGTCATGCAGAACGAGGTGTTCCGCAGCATCGTCGCGATGGCCAAGGCGGACGTCCCCGGCCTGGACAAGCCGATATACAACAACAACGACCTGCTGGTGAGGCAGGTCGGCGTGATCGGCCTGAAGACCGGCTCCTCCACCCCGGCCGGCGGCAACCTGGTGTGGGCGGCGACGAAGGTGGTCGACGGCAGGACGCGGACGATCTACGGCGCTGTCCTCAACCAGGACGCCCACACCGGCCGTGTCTGGGACAGCCTGCAACTCGCGCTGACCAACAGCCAGAAGCTCATCAACACCATCCAGCAGAGCCTGACCACCGCCACCGTGGTGAAGAAGGGCGACGTCGTCGGATACCTGGACGACCAGCTCGGCGGGAGGACGCCGGTGGTCGCCACCGAGACCCTGACGGCGGTCGGCTGGCCGGGTCTGAAGACGAAGCTGTCGATCGGTGACGACGGCACGGCGCCTCCGCACGAGGCGAAGGCCGGCAAGGTCGTCGGCGAGCTCACGGTCGGTGATGGCTCCAGCCACGCGGTGAAGGTCCCGGTGGCTCTCCAGAAGGACCTCGCCGAGCCGGGCTTCACCGACAAGCTGACCCGTCTGGGCTGAACCGGGTGCACCCGCACACAGTGGCACCCCGCAGCACCCCGCAGCACCCCGCCGCGGCCCCACCCCGGGGCCCCGTGGCGGGGTGCGTGCTAGCGTCACGAATCGGGACAGGTCGCCGGTCGCGGAGACGCGGCCGTGAAGCGGGAGCGAACGGGACGCGGCCGAGAGCGGAAGACAGGACACGGGGAGTGCCTTCAGGTGGCCACAGCTGAGCCGACACACGCCGACGACGCCGGCCGGGAACATCACCCGGACGGATCACCGGGACCGCGAATACCGCTGGGCGCACCCACCCCTGACCCACCGGTCCGACCGGCCCCTGAGGCCCCCGTCCACCAGGCCCCGGATCCGACGCCGACGGCCCCGACCCCGGCGCCCCCGGTTCCCGCAGCCCCGGCCACCGGCGCCGAGCCTCCCGTCCAGGACGCTCCGAAGCCCCCCGGGCGCCTCCGCGCCCTGGCCGCCCGTCTGGGTTCCTCCCGCGCGGCCGACCTGGCCCGCCGCCATCCCGCCCTCGCCGCCACGGCCCTCGCCGGAGTGCTGCACCTCATCTGGTTCTTCACGTTCGCGAACAGTGGCGGGGACCTCGCGGCGCAGGACGCGTGGGCGGAGTTCGTCGGCCGGCACCCCGACTCGGCGTACAACCTCGCCTGGTACGGGGGCATGCACCCGGTGTCGTACAGCGTCGTGTCGCCGTATCTGATGTCGGTCCTCGGCGTCCGTACGACGATGATGATCGCCGGGACGGCCTCGGCCGGCCTGCTGACGCTGATCCTCATCCGCAGCCGTACCGTCCGCGAGCCGTGGTGGCCGGCCCTCGCCGGGGTGTTCGGACTCCTCTGCAACGCCATCTCGGGCCGCGTCACATTCGGCCTCGGCATGGTGTTCGCGCTGGGCGCGACCGCGGCCGTGTTCTGCTGGCCGTACCGCTGGCGTCACAAACGCTGGGTGAAGGCGCTGTCCGCGGCGTCGCTGGCAGCGCTGGCCACGATGTCGTCCCCGGTGGCGGGCCTGTTCGTGGGCCTGGTCGCGGTGGCGCTGTTCCTGCAGAAGCGCCGCCCCGGTGCGTGGGCGCTGGGCCTGGCCCCCGCGGCCGTGGTGGCCCTGTCCGCATGGCTGTTCCCGTTCTCCGGCACGCAACCGATGACGTGGGCGTCGACGATCCTGCCCTTCCTCTTCGCGGTCCTGGTGTGGGTCGTGGTGCCCAAGGAGTGGAAGACGGTACGGATCACGGCGGCGGTGTACGCGCTGTCCGTCCTGCTGGTCTGGCTGATCAGCTCACAGATCGGTTCCAACATCACGCGCCTGGCGATGCTGTTCGCGGGGGTGGCGCTGGTCGCGGCGCTGCCGTTCACGGTGCCGCGCAGCCGGAAGTGGTACGCCATCGTGGTGGCGCTCACCGGTTTCGTCGTCTGGATCGGCGTCAAGACGGTGGACGACATCATCCACACCACACCGGCGGCGTCCTGGGCCCACGAGCTGGCGCCGCTGGTCCACCAGCTCCAGGTGGTCGGCGCGGAGAAGGGCCGCGTGGAGGTGGTCCCGGCGCGCTCGCACCGCGAGGCCTCCGCGCTGGCGCCGTACGTCAACCTGGCCCGCGGCTGGAACCGCCAGGCCGACATGGAACGCAACCCGCTCTTCTACGACGACAGTCTCAACTCCGCGAACTACCACGCCTGGCTGCAGCGCTGGGCCGTGCACTACGTGGTGCTGCCGAAGGGCGAGCCGGACGGCGACGGCGGCGAACGCGAACGTGAGCTCGTGCAGCGCGGCATGCCGTACCTGAAGCAGATCTGGGGCGACGCCAACTGGCAGCTGTTCGCGGTGACGGACCCGACCCCGCTGGCGGATCCGCCGGCGGTGGTCGACCGGGCGGAGCAGGGCGAGTTGACGATCCAGGTGAAGAAGGCGGGCCGCGTCCTCATCCGCGTCCCCTACTCGCCATGGCTGGGCCTGGTCGACACCCAGGGCAAGAGCGTGAAGCCCCCGCAGGAGACGGAAGCCTCGAAGCACCGCGCCAAGGGCACCCCGAAGACGTACGACAACGTCGACGGCTGCCTGATGGAAGCCCCCGAGGACATCTGGGGCGACAAGTGGACAGAACTCCTGGCCCCCCGCCCCGGCACCTACCACCTGGCGGCGCCGTATCAGCTACCGCGGGGGACCGCGTGCCCGGAGGAGCTGAAGGACAAGGCCCAGCCGTCCGGCGGCTGAGGGCGAGCCCGCCGGCCGGTGCGCGTGCCTGCGTCACCGGGCGCCGTTCGCCCGGTGACGCAGGACGCTCGTCCCTGCCCCAAGGGCAGGGTCAACCCCGGACTCAGGACCCCGGCCTACGCGAGCTGCCCCTCGATGGCCGCCACGACCTCGGCCGCCTCCGGCTCCGTCTGCGGCGAGAAGCGGGCGACGACCTTGCCGTCCTTCCCGATCAGGAACTTCTCGAAGTTCCAGCGGATGTCCCCGCTGTGCCCCTCGGCATCCGCGTGGCCGACCAGGCGCTCGTACAGCGGGTGCCGTCCCTCCCCGTTCACCTCGACCTTCTCCGTCATCGGGAAGGTCACGCCGTACGTCGCCGAGCAGAACTCCGCGATCTCCTCGGCACTGCCGGGCTCCTGCCCGAGGAACTGGTTGCAGGGCACCCCGAGCACGGTGAAGCCCAGCGGCGCGTACCGCTCCTGGAGCCGCTCCAGACCCGCGTACTGCGGCGTCAGCCCGCACTTGGAGGCCACGTTCACCACGAGGACGGCCTTGCCCGCGTACTGGGACAGGTCCGCGGAACCGCCCTGCAGCGCACCGATCTCGACATCGAGGACAGAGGCACCCGCACTGTTGTCAGTAGTCGTCATGGGCGGATGCTAACTCCGCCGCCCCGCCACCAGGTGATGCGCCCGTCACGCCCGCTGCGCTGTGACGAGCACCTCACCGGCGGCCGTACGCGAATACAGCACCGACCGTCCCGCACGCCGCCGCTCCACCAGCCGCCCGTCCAGCAGCACCTTGAGGTGACGCCCGACCGAGCCGAGCCCCTGCCCGGTCACGGCGACCAGCTGGCTGGTGCTCATCGGGGAGTCCAGCAGCACGAGCACCCGCGCCCGGGCGGGCCCCAGCAGCGCACCGAGACTCTCCGGGACCACCGAGCGCGCCCCGTCCGCCAGCACGCCCGCGCACGGATAGACGAGGGCGTACCGGTCGGGCTCCTCCCAGGACACCCAGCCGGCCCGCTGCGGGGTGACGGGCACGAAGACCAGCTCGGCCCCGGAGATCTCGCGCGGCGGGTACTCGTGGAGGTTGACCTGGAGCCGGTTCCCGCCGAGCCAGCGGGTCCGGCCCGGCCGCAGGGTGTCCAGCGCGGCCGCCCAGCCGCCCCGGCTCAGCTGCGCGGTCCGGGCGACGACATCCGCCTCCAGGACGCGCCGCCGCCGGTCCCAGTACGGCCGTACGGTCTGCGTCCACACGTAGCTGAGCAGGTCGGCCGCGCGTTCGGGCAGGTCGTCGCGGTCGAGGGCCGCCGGGAGCGGTCCGCGCAGGGATACGGTCAGGTGGGCTCGGGCGTCGGCGGGGGAGGCGGACCGCACGCGCTCCACGCCCTCCTCGAAGGTCTCCCCGTCCCTGGGCGTGGGCGTGAGGAAGTCGGCGATCCACTCCGGGCCGAGCCCGCTGCGGACGAGCAGCCCGGTGACGGGGTCGGCGGCCAACCGCGCCCGGTACGCGGGGAGGTGGGCGTCCAGCCAGGAGCGTTCCCCGGGGTGGGAGGCGGTACCGGCGTGCAGCAGCTTCAGAGCGGCGAACACCTCGGCGAGCGGCGAGAGCAGGAACCGACTGCCGGCGAGGGTGTCGGCGCTGACGTACCAGAGGCCCATGGGCGCCTTCACACTCGGGGTCGGCGGACGGGACGTTTCGCACGCACGCGAAACAATAACGACCGCCCCGGACCCCTGCCCACACTCCCCGCATGCGCAGCTATGCCGACCTCTTCCGCACACGGGAGTTCACCCCGCTGTTCCTGTCCTCCGCCTTCCAGACGGCCGCCTCGACGCTCGGCGGCCTGGCGCTCGGCACGCTGGTCTACCGGGCCACCGACTCGCCCCTGCTGTCCGCGGTGAGCATGTTCGGCCCGCAACTCGCCCAGGTCGTCGGCGCGACGACCCTGCTGTCGGCGGCCGACCGGCTGCCCCCGCGCGCGACGACGGCGGGCATCGCGAGCGCTTTCGCGGTCGGCACGGCGGCGATGGCGACGCCCGGGCTGCCGGTGGGGGCGATCTTCGCGCTGATCCTCCTCCTCGGCCTGATCCAGTCGCTCGGCGGTGGAGTCCGCTGGGGCCTGCTCAACGAGATCCTCGCCAAGGACGGCTATCTACTGGGCCGTTCGGCCTTCAACGTGGTGAACGGCCTGATGCAGATCACCGGTTACGCGACGGGCGGCCTCCTGCTGACGGTGCTGTCCCCGCGGACGACGCTGCTGACGGCGTCCGCGCTGTACCTGGCGGCCGCTGCGACGGCCCGCTTCGGCCTGACCCGCCGGGCGCCGCGCACCTCCGGCCGCCCCTCCGTCGCGCAGACCTGGCGCACGAACGCGCTGCTGTGGTCGTCACCGGAGCGTCGTACGACCTACCTCCTGCTGTGGATCCCCAACGGTCTGGTCGTGGGCTGCGAATCGCTCTACGTCTCCTACGCACCGGACCACGCGGGCGCCCTGTTCGCGTGCGCGGCGTTCGGCATGTTCGTCGGAGACGTGACGACGGGCCGCCTGCTCCCGTCCGCACTGCGCCGCCGCCTCGGCATCCCGTTCCTGCTGCTCCTCGCCACCCCGTACCTGCTGTTCGCCCTGCACCCCTCGGTGCCGGTGGCGGCGGCCTGCGCGGCCCTGGCATCGGTCGGCTTCGCCGCGAGCCTGATCCAGCAGGAGCACCTGATGACCCTGACCCCACCGGACCTGAGCGGCCACGCCCTCGGCCTGCACTCGGCGGGCATGCTCACGATGCAGGGGGTGAGCGCGACGCTGGCGGGCACGGTGGCTCAGCTGACGTCACCGGGCCCGGCGATGGCCTTGATGGCGGCGGCGTCTCTGTCGGTGACACTGGCACTGGCCGCGACCCGCCGCCGACGGCCCCCTTCCGTGCCGGAGGCCGAGGTCAGCCCCGCCGCGCGAGAAGGAGGAAGCCGGCCCAGGAGTCTCGGGGGACGGTGAGGGCGGGGCCTGCGGTTTGCTTGGAGTCGCGGATGTGGATGGCGTGGGGGGTGGGGGCGACCTCGAGGCAGTTCCCACCTTGCTCGGTGCTGTAGCTGGACTTGTCCCACTCCAACTGGGCAGTCATCGCTCTCCGAAGAAACGGTCCAACAGCCACAAGCCCTCGTGGGAGTTGAGGGCCTGCGTCCGCAGCATCGCATACTTGCGTTCGAGCAGGGACACCTCGTCGGGGTCGACGATCATCAAACCGTTTCGCTGTCCTTCGACGTAGGCGACTCGCTGGTGGTCAGGTGTTTCGATGAGCACGAACGGACCGGAGAGTCCTGCGTGGAACTCGCGTCCCACCGGCATGACTTGGAGCGTCACGCCTGGCGTGCCGGCCCACTCGCGCAGGCGCCGCACCTGCTCCACATACACCTCGTGCCGTCCCAGGCGGTCCATGAGTGTCACCTCGGAGACGATGAAGGTCGCAGTCGGTGGCACCTTTCGCTGAAGAATCTCCTGACGGTCCATTCGGGCCGCGACCCGCTGCTCGATCTCATCCTGGGTCAGCGCCGGGACCTCGTTGAGGAAGACCGCACGTGCGTACGCGGGAGTCTGCAGCAGGCCCGGCAACGCCTGGTTCTCGTACGACGACAGGGCCAGAGCCTCACGCTCGAGATCGATGAACTCCGCCGCCCACCGCGGAAACAGATCAACCTCGGGCATGTGGGCCACGGCGACCGCCAAAGCGCCTTTGGTGTCGCGCAGTTCATCCAGCACGTGGGCCAGATCTTCCTTCAGCATGCGTCGGCCCTGCTCGATGGACGCGATGGTCTCCTCGTCCACAAGTACCTCATGGGCGAGGGAGCGCTGCGTGTAGCCGGCCGCCTTCCGGAACGTGCCGAGGAGGCCGCCGACCATCTTCATGGCGGAGGCGTTCTTCCTGCGGCGTTCGCACCGATGCCCATGCTGTCGAACTCCCCCTGCATCCACGTACGTTCGCCGGATCCACGCTGCGCCCATAGTGGACACGAACCGTCACTGCCGCCATGCGAACGCCGTGACGTCAGCGGCGGTATGGGGTACTGAAGGGGCGCACGATGCTCATGCCGCGCTACCACTCGTTACGTGTGCGGGAGACGTGTCACTCGTCCTGTGGTGGCTCTCCCTCGACGAGGCGTTCCGCGATGTCGTCCGCCCATTGCTGGGCCCAGCGGCGGAGCTGGGCGATCGCGGTCTCATCGAGGCCGTACGCCGCGAACTGCGAGTCGTCGAGCCACTCCGCGCCGGTCAGGCGGGCCTGCAGATCCGTGAGGTCGAAGGTGTCACCCGCGTGGCGGCGGGCCAGTTCCTCGAGTTCCGGGTGGCTGAAGCGGTCGGAGGCGGCGTGGACGTCGATGAGGTCGCGGGCGAAACCGCGGTCGGCCAGGGCCCGTACCTTCATGCCGACGACGTCTTCGAGGGAGATGGTCAGCCCCAGTTCGGTGACCACCGGCGGATGCCAGAGCGCTTCCTTCAGCACCTGCAGCTCGCACTCCTCACCGGTGGACGGCTCGGTGACGCCCAGCCGCGCGGCGAGGGGGTCCGTCCCCAGTGGGCGCACGGTCCAGCCCAGTTCGTCCAGACCGGCTCTGACGGCGGATGCGATCTCCTCCATCGGGACGGCGCTCTCCGTGGCGACGTCCACGTCGCGGCTGGGCCGGTCCACCAGCCCATGTGCCCGCACCGCGTCCCCACCGGCGAGCACCAGGGGGTACGGCGCACCGACGGCGAGGACGTCGGCCAGCAGCCGGCGATGCGGTTCAGCGAGCTTCACGCAGTCTCAACCAGGGGCAGTTGGGGAGGGAACACCCTGATTATGTCCGTCATCCCAGCCGGGAATGCGTCGGCTCGAAGGCGTGGGCGTGTCCGGACTCGCCGCCCGCATGGGGTGTGCGACTCGCTCAGCGGCGCGAGAAGCAGCGTGATCCTCGACGGCTCTCCGGTATTCAGGTCGGGATCAGACCGCACCGGCGAGCGCGCCGACCTGTTGTCGGTCCTTGCCAAGCACCGGGCGTCACCTCCAAGACACCCGCTTGAGCCGTGCGCTCGGCCACCGCGGCCGAGCGCTCGGGACGGTCTGCGTCCGTCGAAGTCCTCCGGGGTGCGACTTCCGCACGGCCCGGATTTTCGCCAGGTCCCGCTCCGAGCCCGCGCGCCCCGGCACGGCCCTCGGCACAGCCGCGCCCCCGAATGCGGCCAGGCCCGTAACGCGCCACCACCCCCACCGCGTGTAAGAGGTGACGTCCGACCACGAAAGGACACACGGTGAGGGAAGCACCCGCGGACTACCTGGAGTTCGCAGCCGCCCGGAGCGGGCCTCTGTTCCGGACCGCCTGCCTGCTCGCGGGCGACTGGCACCTCGCCGAGGACCTGGTTCAGGAGACCCTCGCCAAGATGTACCGCTCCTGGCGGCGGATCAGCCGGGTGGACTCCCCGGTGGCCTACGCCGACACCGTGCTGGTGCGGACCTTCCTCTCCCAGCGCCGCCGCCGCAGCTCCACCGAGCGCCCCAGCGACCGCCTGCCCGACGCGGCCGGCCCGGCGCAGGACGCGGAGCTGCGCATGGCCCTGCTGGACGGCCTGGCCCGGATGACGGCCAAGGACCGTGCCGTGCTGGTGCTCCGCTACTGGGAGGACCGCTCGGTGGAGGAGACCGCACAGGTGCTCCAGCTGTCGCCGGGAGCCGTGCGCGCCCAGAGCATGCGGGCCTTGCAGCGGCTGCGCGCCCTGCTCGGCGATCAGCTGGCCGACCTGGCCGCATGACCAGCACGGCCCGGCGGCGCGCACTCCCCGCCCCGCCCCGGGTCCGAACGACGCCCCAGACGAACGGAGATCGCCCATGTCACTCAACGAGGACTTCGAGGAACGGCTGACGCGCGCCATGAGCCGCGCCACCAGCGAGTTCCCGCCCCACTCCGCCGACCTGGTGCGGCGTTCCGTCGCCCGGGGCCGGCGGATGCGGCTGATCCGCGCCACGCAGGTCGCCGCCGCGGCGGCCGCCTTCGCGGTGGTCGCCGCGGGCGGCACCCTGATGGTCACGGACACCTTCGGCAGCGGGGGCGGTGGCGCGCCCGAGCAGTTGAGGCCCGGCGGGCCCGTGCATTCCACCGAGCAGCCGCCGTCCCGGGCACCGTCGTCCATCAGCGGGGAGGAGATGGTTCGCACGCTGAAGAGCCTGCTGCCGCCCGGCGGCACCGTCTCCGCCGCCTCGGGCAGGGGTTCCGACGGGGGCGGTCCCGTCGTCTGGCCGACCGCCAAGCTCACCTACTCCACCGCCAACGGGTCCTCCGGCATCGACATCGCCGTCGCGCGGCTGGATTCCGGCGCCGCCGGCCGGCAGGGACAGGGCGGCTGCCTTCCGGTGGAGGTGCGCCCGTACGACAAGTGCACCACCCAGAAGCTCCCGGGCGGCGCGGTGCTCAACACCACCAAGTCGTTCACCTACCCCAGCAGCGACACCGGGCAGAAGCGCTGGTACGTGGTCCTCACCACCCGCGACGGGGCGCAGCTGACGGTGCAGGAGTTCGGCGGTGGCGGTGAGAAGGGCTCGGCCTCCGGGGCCGACCCTCTGCTGTCGATCGCCCAGCTGACCTCCATCGTGCGCAGCCCGGCCTGGAACAAGGCGATCGCCGCGTTGCCGGCGCCGGAGGAGGCCCCCTCCGCCACTCCCTCCACCGGCGACAAGCGGGTACCGGGCGCACGCTTGACCGAGGTGCTGAATTCACACCTGCCCCGGGGCGGGACCGTGTCCGACGTGAACGCCGATGACGCGCTGGTCCAGCTGGTCTACGACGACGGCCACGGGAAGAACATGGTGGAGGTCGACGTGCAGTACGACCAGACCAAAGACCTGGCCGGGCTCATGGGTTGCGCCGATGTCTCCGGTGAGTGCGAGGCCACCACTCTGGCCGACGGCACCAAGGTGAAGAAGGTCAAGGGCCACTCGGAGAAGGGCGGTTCGGCCGCGGTGTGGCTCGTCGACACCTTGCGGAAGGACGGTCGCCGAGTGGCTGTGCGGGAGGTCAACTCGTACGCCGAGAGCGCTCCGGTGACGCGACCGCAGCCGGCGCTGAGCATGGATCAGCTGGTGGCCGTCGCGCTCGACAGGCGGTTCTTCACCGGCTGAGCTCGGGTTCGGCTCCGGCACGCTTCTCGGGCACGGCTCTCCGGCGCAGCCCGGGCCCCTGGGCGCCTCCGTCAGCCTCCTCCGCCCCGCCGGGAGGGTCACGCCTCCCGCAACGCAGGGGCGGGACACTCGCCCGAGCCCCGGGCGATCAGCCGGGTGGCAACGGTGTCGGTGCGGGCGCGGGAGCGGTCGCCTTCGAGTCGTACCAGGGCGGTGGCCGCGGCCGCCCTGCCGATTTCTTCGGGGTCCTGGGCGACGACGGTGAGGGCCGGCTCCAGTGCCTCGGCGAGCGGCAGGTCGTCGAAGGCGACGACCGCCACGTCCTTCCGTTTGCCGCGGGAGAGTTCGGCGACGATCCCCAGGGCGGCGAAGTTGTTGCCCGCGAACAGAGCCGTGGGGGGGGCCCGCCAGGTCGAGCAGATGCGAGGTCGCGGTGGCGGCCGCCTGGGGGTCGTGGGCGCTGGTGACCAGGGCGCGGTCGTAGGCGAGGCCGGCTTCCTGCAGGGCCGAGCGGTATCCGGCCAGGCGTTCGCGGCGCGTGTACAGCTTGACGGGCAGGTCGCCGATGAAACCGATGCGCCGGTGGCCGTGGGCGATCAGATGGGCGACGCCCTCTTGGGCGCCCGCACGGTTGGAGCTGACGACGCTGTCCGTGGCCAGGCCCGCCCCCGGACGGTCGACGAAGACCACGGGCAGCCCCGCGGCACGGTGGGCCTTGAGGTGGGAGTGGTCGGCGCCGACGGACGGCACCACCATCAGGACGCTGACGCGGCGGGCGAGGAACTGGTCCGTCAACGCGTGCTCGCGGTCGGGATCGTCCGCGGAGGAACCCATCAGCAGGGTCAGACCGCGGTCGCGCACCGTGTCCTCTATGCCGCCGGCCACGGCCCCGAAGAACGGGTTGCCGAGGTCGGGGACGACCAGTCCGATGGTGGTGTCGGGTCCGCCGACCCGGATGTTGCGTGCCATGAGGTTCGGCTGGAAGCCGAGCCTGGCCACGGCGGCGAGCACCTGTGCCCTGGTCCGTTCCGAGACGGGTCCGTCCTCGTTGAGGACACGGGAGACCGTCTTGGCGCTGACGCCGACTTCTCGGGCGACGTCGGCCAGGGTGGGTCGGCGGTTCGCTGCCATGGAGGACCGTTCCGTGTGGGCTCGTCGGTTCCGGCCGCTCGGCCGGCCGGAACCCATGAGACGTTCAAGTCAGTTGGCCTGGACGCCGACGGCCTTGGCCGCCTCGGAGTCCGCTACGACGGTACCGCCGGCCTCATCGAGGGTGAGCGCGCCGGTCATGATGGCGACGACCTCCGCCATGGAGTAGTCGGAGGGCTTGATCAGGGCGGCCCGCTTGCCCAGCCGGTGGACGTGGATCCGGTCGGCGATGTCGAAGACATGCGGCATGTTGTGGCTGATCAGGACGACCGGCATGCCCTTGTCGCGGACGCGGCGGATGAGGTCCAGGACCTGGCCGGACTCCTTGACGCCGAGGGCGGCGGTGGGTTCGTCCATGACGACGACGGTACGGGCCCAGGCGACCGCGCGGGCGACGGCCACGGCCTGGCGCTGGCCGCCGGAGAGGGTCTCGACCGCCTGGGTGAGCGACCGCAGCCCGATCTTCAGGTCGGCCATGTGCTCGGCGGCCTCCTGGCGCATCCGCTTCTTGTCGAGCATGCGGAACGCGCTGCCGAGGAGGCCGGGGCGGCGCAGTTCGCGGCCGAGGAACATGTTGGAGGCGATGTCCATGGAGGCGGCCACGGCAAGGTCCTGGTAGACGGTTTCGATGCCGTGGGCGCGGGCGCTCTGCGGACCGGAGAAGGTGACGGGTTCGCCGTTCAGGCGTATCTCGCCCGCGTCCGGGATCACTGCGCCGGTGAGGGCCTTGATGAGGCTGGTCTTGCCGGCGCCGTTGTCGCCGATGACCGCGAGGACCTCGCCGGGCAGCAGGTCGAAGTCGGCGCCGTCGATGGCGGTGACGTGGCCGTAGCGCTTGACCAGGCCGCGGGCCTGCAGAACGGGGGTGGGAGTGGTGGCGGTCATCGGGCCTTCTTCCGGGAGATCTGGTCGACGGTCACCGCGAGGATCACCAGGACTCCGGTGATCAGGGTCTGGTAGATGGAGGCGACGCCCATCAGTTGCAGGCCGTTGCGGAAGACGCCGACGATGAGGACGCCGATGAACGTGCCGAGCACCGACCCGCGTCCACCGAAGAGGCTGGTGCCGCCGAGGACCACGGCGGTGATGCTGTCGAGGTTGTCGGTCTGCCCTGCCTGGGGGTCGCCGACTCCGGTGCGGGACCTTCATCCGGAGCTTCGTCCTCCGGCTCCAACTCCGACTCCTCCTCCCCGGAGGCCGGGCCCGCCACCGGCACCACCGGGCCCGCCACCGGCACCACCAGGCCCGCCACCGGCACCACCAGGCCCGCCGCGGACACCTCGGCGTCGAAGGCGCCCGTCTCGTCCAGCAAGCCCGTCACCTGCGAGGGGTCCAACACCAAGACCGTCGCGGCTCCGTTGAACCGCTCGGTGAACCACATGCTGCTCACGGTGACCAACACCGGTAGCAAGAGCTGCTTCCTCTACGGCTACCCGGCCGTCCGTTTCGGCGAGGCCCAGGCCGTGCCTCCGGTCATCCAGGACTCGCAGCCGCAGGCAGTCGTCACGCTCGAGCCGGGCCAGTCCGGCTACGCCTCGGTGAGCCTGTCCGCCACCGACGGCAGCGGCTCGAACGGCCGCACCGTGAACTCGCTGACCGTCTCCTTCCGCGGCCGCTCCGGCAACGAGAGCGTCGGCGCGGGCGCTCACCCGTCGCTGCCCGCGAAGGGCGTCTACGTCGACGACTCGCTCAAGGTCACGTACTGGCAGCAGTCGATGGACGACGCCATCAACTGGTGACGCTGAGCGCGCGCTCGAGAACCAGCCCACAAACCCGAGCAGGCAGGTGACCCACCATGCGCAGCACCCGCAGGATCTCCCGCTTCGTGACCGTCTACGTCGGTGCCGCCTTCCAGGTGATCGTCCTGGGCGGCACAGGCCACCTGCCGGAGGAGGCGGCAGTCCGCCGGCGCCGCCCCACGGTCTGAACACGCCGACCGTGGGGCGCGCAGCTGATCACGCTGGACAGCAAGAAGGCCCGGTTCTCCGACCTGGGCCTTGGCCGCGCTGGCGGCACATGACGCGGCCCCCACGGTGCAAGGTACCGACCATGTTCGTCCGGGGGCCGGGGCGGGACGGGGGGCGGCGGAGTGGGCTGTCGCGGTGCGTTTCCTCTTCCTCCTCGGGACGGACGGGCGACCTCCTGCGAGCGGTCGCCGTCGAGGCCGGAGGCCCGATCCGGCGTGATCCGCACGGGGCTCGTGTGGCCCCGAGGGGTATCGAGAGCCCATGGCTCCCACGTGGCTCCCGGATGGCCTCGGTGGAGCGACCGGGCGCCACGTCAGTCACCCTGAGTGGGTGCAGCCGAATCTTCTTCCTCCTCCATGAAGCGGATGCCCTCATGGGTCAGCGAGGCGGTGGCGGGAGTCTTGTGCGATGTCCAGTCGACGGTGATCAGGCCCGCGTCGGCCAGGTAGGCGCACGCTGCGTAGAGGTCCGCGTCGGGAAGACGGACCTCGTCACGGAGTGTCGCTCCGCTGACCTCGGGACTGTTGCGTTCGACTGCCCCGTACAGGGTTCGGAGAATTGCTTTGCGGTAGGTCTTGCGTTCACGGAGTGTCGCCATGGCTGTCGCTCTCGGGCTCGTGGCCGACGGTGCGGGCTCTGACGGGGGCTGATCCGCTGGATGCCAGCCAGGACTGTGCGGGCTGTGAGGCGTGTCTGCCGGTCGATGGTGGGACGGAGACGGGCCGTCCCTTCGCCGCCGACGGGTCAGCTGCGCTGCTCGGTCGAGGTGAGCGGCGACGCACCACCTCGGCGACGCCAAGAGCGGCCTCCTGAGTCGCCGCGAGGAGGCGGTATCCAGGCGTTGCCCACGGAGGCCGATCGTTGTCATCCACGCGTACCTCCTGCGGGCGGTGGCGCTGAGGACATATGCGGCCACCGCCCGGAACGTCCGGCGTCCGGGTGCCGCCGAGCTTGCGCGTACGCCCCTTTCCTGAAGCGTAAAGCCGCGACTGTGGTTCCTACCGTCGAAGCACACACCGGGGTCGGGCCGATCCCGGAGATTCCGGCTCCCCGGGGCTACGCGGAGTAGCGTGGGAGGGGCGACGCGAGTCCCCGTGTTCGCACCGGTTCCGGAAGGCGGGTGGACCCTTATGACCGGCTACGATTCACCCCCTGTTTCCCGGCATCTGCCGAGTGGCGTTCACGCGGCCGTGCGGCCGGGCTGTGCGCTGCTCCGGCTGGAGACGACGGAGTCGCGTGAAGGCGTCCTGGACGGTGCGTGGTGGCCGCAGTCGCGCGACATCGGTGCCGAGCTGCCCGCGCTGCTGAGCGCCCTCACCGCACATCTCGGCCCCGTGACGCGCGTCGGGCTGGACGCCGCGGCCTGGGAAGGGCTCCCGACGCGGATCGTCGTCGACGACCGGGTGGTGCACATCGACTCCTTCCCGGTGGGCGATGGCACCGTCCTGATCACCCGGGGCGACCAGGACGTGTTCTCACTGCTGGTGGTCCCGCCGCACGCGACACCAGAGGCCGCACATGCCGCGATGGCCCAGGCCGTCCGGGCCGACAACATCACCCAGGCGGAACAGATCCTCATCGACACCGGGAGCGGGTACGGGCCGTCCGACTGACGAGCCGTCCCTCGGCTGAGGCCGGCGGACGACAGTGGTGAGGTCAGCCACGCCACTCCACCATGAGCAGCGTCGCGTCATCCGTGGTGTGTCCGCCCCGCTCCCGCTTGAGCGTGTGGGACAGGGCGCGCGTCACCGCCCGGACCCCGCGGCCGGTTCTCTCCAGCTGGTTCACACAGTTGATCAACTGGTCCTCCCCGAACTCCTCCCTGCCCGTCTTGTGCTCCTCGACCAGTCCATCGGTGAAGCAGAGGACGCGGTCCCCGCGCTGCAGTCCCAGCTCGCTGATCCGTGGCTCCGAACCGCCCAGGCCGACAGGGAGGGTCGTCGGGGCGGCCAGGCGGCCCGCGACGCGGTGGTTGCGGACGAGGATCGGCGGCGGATGCCCTGCGTTGACCCACTGGACCCGTCCTGTCGTCGTGTCCAGCTGCATCATCTGCGCGGTGACGAAGTGCTCGGGACCGAACTGCTCCGCCACCGCGCGGTCCATGAAGTCGTAGATCTCCGACAGCCCGATGCCGGCGCGGCGGGCGTGGCGGTAGGCGCCGATGGCCACGGTGGCCATCGTGGCCGCGTCCAGGCCGTGCCCCATCGCGTCGATCATGACCACGTGGAGGACGTCTCCGTTGAGCGCGTAGTCGAAGCTGTCACCCGCCACGTCATAGGCGGGTTCCAGGATCCCGGCAACGGCGACCCTGGGCATGATCATCGCCAGCGGTGGCAGCAGGGACCACTGGATCTCCGCGGCGACGCTCATCGGCTCATCACGTCGGGCACGGAAGAACAGGTCGGAGTAGCCGTGCTTGGTCACCAGCAGGTCGGCCACCAGGCCGGAGATCCTGTGCAGCAGGCGGCGGTCGTGGTCGTCGACGCTGTCCAGCGTCACTGCCATGACCCCCACCTGGTCACCGCCGTCCAGCAGCGGCAGGTGGACCCGTACGCCGTCGTCGTCGGACACCTCGACGCAGACCGCGTCGAGAAAGCAGCGTCCCGCGTCGGAGTCGTCGATCAGCTGCGGCTCCCCGCCCGCGAGGCCCTGGCCGGGCAGGGGTACGAGCGTCAGCTGGCCGTAGTCCTGCAGCAGCACCTGCGGACGGCGGCCCTCCAATCGCTCCACCACGTCAGCGACCAAGGCCCCGATGAGATGGGGAGGAAGCTCGTGCGCGCGGTCGAGAACCGCTCCCAGCAGCGCTTCCCCGAAGCTCTCGGAGTGGTCCGTGCGTCGTCCGGGCATCATCCGCTCACCCGCCATGATCCGCGCGCATCGGTTCAGCGGTGTGGGAGGACGAAGAGATCGCTCGTGCCATGGCTCCCCCCGGGACTTCGACGACCGGACCGGCCGGCCGGGCACCTGGGCCCGACCTCGTCGGGCCTCTCACCTGAGTCCGGGGCCTCCTTCCGACTCCCATGTGGCTTCTCCGTCGAGGCCGCTCTCGGCGAGTGCCAGGATGCGCGGGGCCGACAGCGGGTTTTCGGGGTCGGCGGCGGCGGTCAGCAGCCGGGTGGCTGCTCCGGCGGGCTCGTCGGGTGGGATGACCAGCAGTTCCCAGCGCCCCGTGGTGCTGCAGTCCAGGGTGATGGCATGCGCTTCGGCGGCCGGGTCGCTCTGGACCACCTCGATCACGTGACCGGGCGCCATCACCTTCTGCGGGGCATCGGGCCAGGACGCGGGGTCCACGGTGACCCGGGTGACGGTGCCGACGGCCGGGTCCAGTGAGCCGACCAGCGCGGGCAACTCCAGTTCCAGCGCGTCGCAGCGCGGCCACCACGCTCCGTCCAGCGGGCCGTGGCTGACGCCCGGCGTGAGACTGAGACGGGGCAAGGGCATCCGGTAGCTGTGCGCGTCACCTGGTTGTGTGCCTTCGGCGGGCTTTGTGATGGCGTCCATCGTGCGATCCCGTCCCGGGCGGCTTTCGGCTGCCCGCGTCTGTCACTCGCCGGGAACGGCCTCGCCGTGGTCGTGCGGCCGAAAAGCTCTCGGTGAGTGCCAGGGTACTCCCGGGCGTGGCGGACGGCGTGGGGCGCAACCGCCGTGCGGAGGGCGCATCCGTACCGCAGACGACGGGTGGCATGACCACCGCGGCTGGTACGGCCCGCCGGCTCGTCGACCACAGCAGTTTGATCACCGGCCTGCCGGTGAGGGGATTTCCAGGGGGAGGGTCAACACGCAGGGGGCGACAGGGCCGGGCAGCCCGACGACCTGTCCCAGGTTCTGCCAGCCCCAGGACTCGAATGCGGCATGTCCGGCCTGGTCGGCCGGATGGAGCAGGGTGACTCCGAGGGCGGTGTGCCGGTCGGTGAGCAGGCGCTGTTGCAGTCGGCGGGCGATGTCCCGGCGCTGAGCGTGCGGATGGGCGACGACCTGTGTGAGGACGACGAACCGTGCGCAGGTGGTGAGCCGTTGGATGCTCTCCTGCAGCAATCGGTCGAACTCTCGCCGCCCGGAGCCGTCCGGGCCCAGCGGAAAGCCGTAGGCACAACCGACCAGCACCGTCGTCTCGGCGACCAGCAGCGCGAAGCCGGGGTGCCTGGCACTGACGGCCAGGTGGCGCAGGAACTCTCCCCGGTCGTGGAACGAAGCACCGGGAGTGTCCGTGACGGACGCCATGGCCAGGTCCGCGATGTCCTCCTCCACTCCCTCGGTCTGCCAACGGGTCAGCCGACGCAGGCGGATTCCGCCCTTGAGGACCGGTGCGCGAGCGGTGTCCTCAGGCGTCCGCGTCCCGTCGGCCGACGGACCCGAGGAGGCTGCTTCCAAGAGGTGGCGGGGCAGCGCGGGCGGCACGGGATCCGTGGGGGCCGCGAGGAGCAGGGGGGTGGAGCCGGTGACGGCGAGGAGCCGGGTGATCTGCGCGCACGGGTGGTGCAACCGCAGGAAAGTGTGCACCCGGCCGGCGCGCCGTGACATCGACAGGAAGACGTCCAGGCCCCTGGCATCGCAGGAGCCGACCGTGGTCAGGTCGACGTCGATGACGGTGACGCCGTCGCGCAGACACTGCTCCAGTGCGGCCCGCAGCAGCGGCGTCGTGGCCGGTCCGATCTCACCGGCGAGCGTGACGAGTGCCCCCTCCCCTTGGTTCCGCCGGTGGATGTCCAGCCGGGAAAGGACCATCACGCCTCCCCTCGGCAGAAGCGCGGGCCGGTACGGGTACGCGGTACGCGGGCGGCCATGACGAGCTTGCGTGGAGTTGCTTCGACTGCGGCGGACATGATGCCGACCCGTCTCCGCGCCGCCCGCTGGGGTGGCTCGGGGTTCCTCTCTCGCCGAGGACGACCCGGCGTGGCGGCCGGAGTGCGTGATGCCCTCGGTGTTCCAACCGTACGCCGCCCGCGACTGGAAGCGGCTGCGCCGGGCCTGCCAGGAGTACGGTGGGGAGTGTCGAGGGTATTTCGTACACCGGTGACAGGACTGGTCTCGTCCTCGGCGCGCGGCACGGTAGGGCCGCGTGACACGACACGAGCCGTGCACGGCCCGGGGCAGGGGCGCTCATGACCACCGAATCCCTGCAGTCGCACTCACCCTTGACCGAAAACTTTCCGGACGACGTTCCCGCCGAGGGCACGGTCGAGGTGCGCATCGTCTCCATGGATGCGGAAGCGGCCCGGCACGTCGCGGACGCTCTCCGGTTGCTGTTCGCCGGGGACGAGCAGCGCAGCTATCCGGCGTTCACGTCGGGGAGAGGGACGCGTCTGCACCTCACGCTCGATCCCGCGCGGGACGCCGGCCCCCTCCGCTCCTGGCTGGACGCCAGCAGACCGCCCGTCGACCGGACGCATCCGGGCGAGACCGCGTGACGCGTGCCCCTGCCGGGCTGCGGCCGGCGCCCGCCGGACCGGCCACCGCCCGCCGAATCCCAGACCGTGGCGGGTCTCCCGTCCGCACCAGCCAGGAGCCCTCATGACGACCACCTCTTCGCTCCACCCGTCTGCCGCCCGGCTGCGGCTGGAAGCGGAGCCTCGCCAGGGCGGCTCGGCCCGGCGTATCGACGGGGCCTGGTGGCCGAGGTCGTACGACCTGACTGTCGAACTCCCCGGACTGCTCGCCGGGCTGCCGCACCACTGGGGACACATCAGCAGTGTCCTCGTGAACGGGCCGATGTGGTCGCTGCCCGGCGACGGGATGCTCGTCGCGGACCAGATGGTGCACCTGCGCCGGACGGACACGCCACGAGCCGAACACACCGTCTGCCTGCTCGCCCCGGGACACGGCCGCTGGGACCTGCTCGTCGTGCCACCGGCCGCAACGGAGGCGGAAGCCGAACGGCTCATGGACACGGCCTCAGCAGACGACCCGCACGAGGGGCACACCGCCTGACCTGGTCAGGCAGTGCGCCCCCGGCAGGATTCGAACCTGCGACACCCGCTTCAGGAGAGACCCCATGGCCTCACCCGTCTGTGCCGGCCTTTCCCTGACTTCCCCGTTCCTGCCGTTCAGCGGGTTGCAGTCTTCCGTCCCTGCCTGATCGTTCCCTGCCTTTACCCGGCCTTCCGTTCCCATGGCGTTCCCATGGGCGCGGCGGTCCCGTCGGGCGGTGATGCCGGGCACACCCTCTGGTGCGCCGGCTCGCTGACCGGCGGTGCCTGAGCGCCGCGCCGTTACGCTGAGGTCATGCGGACAGAGGCGATAGGCGACGGGGGACCAGGCGGCGATGCCGTGCGGGTGCTCGTGGTCGAGGACGACCCTGGTATCGCCCGCTCCTTGATGCGCGGGCTGACGCGGGCTGGATACGCCGCCGCCGGCGTGGACACCGGCAGCGGGGCGCTCGCCGCCGAGCCGGTGCCGGACGTCGTCCTGCTGGACCTCGGACTGCCGGACACGGACGGTGTCGAGGTCTGCCGGGCCCTGCGCCGGCGCTCCGACGTGGCCATCATCGTCATCACGGCCCGCGGTGAGGAAGGCGACCGGGTCTCGGCGCTGGACGAGGGCGCCGACGACTACCTGGTCAAGCCGTTCGGACTCGCGGAGCTGATGGCACGCATGCGGGCGGTGCTGCGCCGCACCCGGCCGGCCGCGCCCGAAGTGCTGCAGCACGGCCCGCTCGCTGTCGATCTGCGGACCCGCAAGGTCACGGTCGACGGCGTAGACGTCACGCTCACACCCAAAGAGTTCGACATCCTGGAGTGCCTGGCCACTGACCCGGGCCGGGTGGTCACCCGCCAGCAGATCCTGGAACGGGTGTGGGACGCGCATTGGTACGGCCCGACGAAGGTGCTGGACGTGCACGTCGCCGCGCTGCGCCGCAAGCTGGGCGTGCCGGGTTTGGTGGAGACGGTCTACGGGCGCGGGTTCCGGCTCGGTGAGCCGGCCGGTGGGGTCGACCGAGCGTGACCCGCCGTATCGCGCTGACTGTCCTGGCGCTGATCACCGTACTGCTGGTGAGCGCCGTGGTGCCGCTGGGCGTGCTGCTGACGGACCGGGAGGACGACTCGTTCAGGAGCGCCCTGGAGGCCAGTGCGCGCTCCGTGTCCGCCGCTGCAGAGGAGCACATGTCCGACGGAAAGCCGGCGGGTTCGATGGACCGTCAGCTCCACGAGGCCCATCAGGACAGGGAGTGCGCGGCGGTCTACGACTCCGCGGGCCGGGTGATCGCCACGACCTCGTGCCCTGTCGCGGTCCCCGCCCACGAGGTGGCTTCCCTGATCCGGGAATCGCTCGCCGATCCCGGCACCCATGTGGCCGAGGCGGCGGACCGGCTGGTGGTGGGCACGTCCGTCGGCGACACCGACGACCCCGCGGGCGCGGTGGTGCTGAGCCGCTCCCTCGACCCGCTCCACGACCGCATCTTCGCCGTGTGGGGCTGGCTGGCCGGAACCGCCGCCGTGGTACTCGCGGCGGGGGCTTTCGTCTCGGTCCGGCTGGCCCGCTGGGTGGGGAGCCCGTTGAAGGCGGTGGACGAAACCGCTCAGCGACTGGGTGAGGGCTCGTTGGAGGTGCGCGCGCCGGTGGGACGCGGGCCGCAGGAAGTGCGCCGGCTGGCGGCGTCCTTCAACACGATGGCGGGCCGGATGGAGGGACTCGTCCACGGTCACCGCACGGTGATCGCCGATGTCTCGCATCAGCTGCGCACCCCGCTGGCCGCGCTGCGGCTGCGCCTGGACGTGCTGGCCGAGGAGACCGAGGACGTCGAGACGGCCGCGGAGTTGGCCGGTGCGCAGGAGGAGATCGCGCGGCTGTCCCGGCTGGTGGACGGGCTGCTCGCGGTGGCCCGTGCGGAGAGCGCGGTACCCCGGCCCGTGCGGGTCCGGGTGGACGAGGTGGTGGCCGAGCGGCGCGGGGCGTGGGAGCCGGTGGCCCGCGAACGCCGGGTGACACTGACCACCCGGTGCGGCGCGGACCTGAGTGCCTTCGTCGGCGCCGGGGATCTGGAGCAGGTGCTGGACAACCTCATCGCCAATGCCGTGGACGCCGTCCCCGTCGGCGGCCGGGTGCGCATCGAGGGCACCACCGCGCCCGGCTCGGCCGGACAGCGCACCATGGTGCGGATCAGCGTGATCGACGACGGGCCCGGCATGAGTACGGCGGCACGCGCGGCGGCGTTCCGCCGTTTCGGCAATCCCGAGGCGAAGGGGAGCGGTCTCGGGCTGGCCATCGTTCACCGCCTGGTCACCGCGAACGGCGGATCCGTCCAGCTGGCGGAGACGTCGGGAGGCGGTCTGACCGTCGTCGTGGAACTGCCCCCGTTCCGCCGCGCCCATACCCGCGGCGACGGGCAGGCTCAGTAGCCACATCCGGATTGCCCTTTTTGTGCGCCCGCGATGCGTGGGCCCGGTGGGTCCGTGGGCTCCTCGTTCGTACCCGGATATGGCCCCCACCTGGGGCGATGCATGCCTTTACCGGTTTTGAAGACTTTCTGAACGGGTCCTCGACGGGCCATGCCGGACGCTGGTGTGCAGACAGGTCCCCTTGATGCCCTTCCGAAGGAGCACCACGCATGTCGCAGCACGAGCGAGTATCCGGGGTCCGCGCCGAGCACAAGCGAAGCCAAGGCCTGCGGCGCGTCGGTCTCACCACCATCGGCGTCTCGGTCGCGGCCGCCGCCGGCTCCCTCGCCCTGGGCACCGGCTACGCCCAGTCGGTGCCGACCGCGGCGAGCGTCCCGGCCCAGCGTCCCGCCGCCACCTCGCCAACGACCGGGCACGACGGCGCGCAGCAGCCGTCGGCACGCTCGGCCGACCCGAACTCCGACCACACCCGGCAGGGCACCTCGCCCCACAAGCTGCGCCGGCCCGCGCAGCCCCCCACCGCCGTGCCTGCCCAGCCCGCGCCGGCCGCACCGCCCGTCACCTCCGGCAACTCATGACCATCACCGCCGCCGCTCCGGCGACGGTCAGCTTCCCGGCCCTGGGCACGACCGCGGTGCTGCTGGTCACTGATCCCGCCGCGCTGGACAACGCGCGGCGGGTGCTGGAGACCGAGCTGGCCGCGATCGATCTGGCCTGTAGCCGCTTCCGCGACGACTCCGAGTTGTCGCGGGCCAACGCCGCTGCGGGCCGCGAGGTGACCGTGAGCCTGTTGTTCGCCGAGGCGCTTCAGACGGCCTTCCGTGCCGCCGAACTCTCCGATGGCACAGTCGATCCCACCGTGGGGCCCGCGGTGTCGGCCCTCGGCTACGACCGGACCTTCGCAAGTGTGCGCCCCGAGGACGTCCGGCCGGCGGCCGTGGTCCGGCCGGCCGGCTGGCGCAGCGTCCAGTGGGATCCGGGCGAGCGGCGGCTTCGGCTTCCCGTCGGGGCCGGCCTCGACCTGGGCGCGACGGCCAAGGCGCTGTGCGCGGACCGCGCCGCGGCGCGTGCCGCCCGCGCCGTCGGCTGCGGTGTGCTGGTCAGCCTGGGCGGAGACCTGTCGGTGGCGGGTGAACCCCCGGAGCAGGGCTGGCAGGTGGGGATCGCCGACGACCACGCCGGGCCCTGGCATCCGGACGCGCCGGTCGTCGCCGTACGAGGCGGCGGCCTGGCCACCTCCGGTGTCACCACCCGTACCTGGCGGCGCGGCGGCCGTACCCTGCACCACCTCGTCGATCCGGCCACCGGCGACGTCCCACCGCCCGTCTGGCGCACCGTCAGCGTCGCCGCGGCCAGCTGCGTGGACGCCAACACCGCGGCCACCGCCGCGATCGTCCGCGCGCAGGGGGCGCCCGACTGGCTGCGCCACCACCGGCTGCCCGCCCGGCTGGTACGGACCGACGGCAGCGTGCTCACCCTCGGCGGCTGGCCGCCCGATCCCGAACCCGGAGACTGAGCATGCACCCAACCGCCACCTTTCTCGCCGCGGGCCCCAGCCCCCTGTGGTTCGCCACGCGGGCGGGCGGCACCATCGCCCTCATCCTGCTCACGGCGACCGTGGTGCTGGGCATCACCGTCGGCGGGCAGTACGCGCCGAAACGGATCGCCAGGTTCGAGATCAGCGCGCTGCACCGCAACCTCTCGCTGCTCACGCTGGCGTTCCTCGTCCTGCACGTCCTGACCACCGTCGCGGACACCTATGTGAACGTCACGCTGCTGGACGTGGTGCTGCCCTTCGCCTCCTCCTACCGGACGCTGTGGCTGGGGCTGGGCACGGTCGCCTTCGATCTGCTGCTCGCCGTGCTGCTCACCACCGCCGTCCGGCTACGCCTGGGCGTGCGGCGGTGGAAGACCGTGCACTGGCTGGCGTACGCGAGCTGGCCGGTGGCCCTCTTCCACGCCGCAGGCACCGGAACCGACACCAAGGTGTCACTGCAACTGCTGCTGTACGCGGCCTGCTTGCTGGTCGTCCTGGCCGCAGTGTGGTGGCGGCTGTACCGGGCCGGCCCCGGGCGGCTGGGCATGCGCCTAGCCATGGGCGCCGCCAGCGCCCTCGTCCCGGTGGTGCTGATCGCCTTCCTGACCACCGGTCCGCTGCAGCCCGACTGGGCACAGCGCGCCAGTGGTGCGGCACCCCACGCCGCGCCGACCACCCATCAGCCCGCATCCGCGGACGCCACAGACAGGGGGACGACCGAATGAACCGCGAACGGGAAGCCGACCCGGCGCTACGGCTCGGCGAGCAGGCGACCGGCCCGCATGGCAGTCGCCTTCTCAGCGGCTGGTTCACCACCGGTGCCCGGGCCGGCCTGACCGAACACCTCGCCGGCTACGGGCCCCCTCCGCTGCCGCAGCCCGGCCGCCCGGCCACGGCCCTGATTCGCGCGGTGGACGAGGCCGGGCTCACCGGCCGGGGCGGCGCCGCCTTCCCCACCGGCCGCAAGCTGCGCACCGTCGCCGAAGCCCGGGGCACCGCCGTCGTCATCGCCAACGGCATGGAGAGCGAGGCCGCCAGCCGCAAGGACTCCACGCTGCTCGACCTCGCGCCGCATCTCGTGCTGGACGGCGCCTCGCTGGCCGCCGCGGCCGTCGGCGCCGACGAGATCCACCTGTGCCTGGCCCGCACCCGCGAGACCCAGTTGCGTGACCTCGACGCCGCGGTCGCCGAGCGCGACCGGGCCGGGCTCGACCCGGTACCGATCAGGTTGCACGGCCTGCCCCACCATTACGTCTCCAGCGAGGAGACCTCCCTGGTGAACTGGCTCAACGGCGGCCAGGCTCGTCCCCTGCCCACTCCGCCCCGGCCGTTCGAGAAGGGTGTGGACGGCCGCCCCACACTGATCGACAACGTGGAGACACTCGCCCACCTCGCACTGATCGTCCGCTACGGGCCCCATTGGTTCCGCAGCGCCGGCCGTCCCGACGCGCCGGGCACCACCCTGGTCACCCTCTCGGGAGCGGTGCGCACACCGGGCGTCTACGAGATCCCGCTGGGCACGACGCTCGCCGCCATGGTGCAGACCGCAGGCGGCGCCACCCGGCCGCTGCGGGCCCTGCTGGTCGGCGGCTACTTCGGCAGCTGGCTCCCGGCCGACCAGGTCCAGAACCTGCCGTACACCAAACCCGATCTGGCCACCGCGGGCGCCGGACCGGGCGCCGGCGTGCTGTTCGCCCTGCCGGACAACGGCTGCGGCCTGTCCGAGACGGCACGGGTACTCGGCTACCTCGCCAGGCAGAGCGCCCAGCAGTGCGGCCCCTGCCGGTTCGGCCTGCCCGCTGTGGCAGGCGACTTCGCCACGCTGGCCTGGGGCAGGCCGGACGCCGCACTGGTCGCGCGACTGCGGCAGCGCGCCGGCCTCCTCGCCGGCCGCGGCGCCTGCCGCCACCCCGATGGGGCCTCACGCTTGGCCGCGACCGCGCTGGAGGTCTTCGCCGACGAGGTCCACCGCCACCTGACCCACCGCCGCTGCCCCGGCGCCCAGAGGACCCCGCTGCTCCACGTACCCGATGCCCCCGGACCCGAGCAGGAGGGCTGGCAGTGAGCCATCAGCACATCCTGGGCATCGACCGCATCGCCTGCGAAGGCCGCGGCCTGTGCGGCGAACTCCTCCACGAACTCGTCGACCTGGACGAATGGGGCTACCCGATCATCCCGGACCCGACCGTCCCCGACCAACTGTTCACCCACGCCAAGCGGGCCGTGGCCGCCTGCCCGGTGCTCGCACTGCGCCTCGACCGTGTGGAACGCCCCCCCAAACGATGACACCGCCGCGACCGCCACGGCCCGGGCCGGCTGATCCCTGAACGAGATCTTTGCAACCGCCCGGGCAAACTGCGGTCTGCCCCCAAGCGCGAATGGAAGGACACTCCGTGGCCTTGACCCACCTCGCGGAGCCCACCGACCCGCAAGCACACCCGCAGGGCGCCGCCCCTGAGGCCGACGGCCCGGAGGGCAATGAGCGGCTGACCGCGCTGACCGGCGCCGTCCTGCTGCTGCTCTTCGCCGTCCAGGGCATCACCCTCCTGTCCATGCACACGCTGCTGTACTGGCACTTCTTCATAGGCCTGCTGTTGATAGGCCCGGTCGCCCTCAAGATCGGCACCACCGGCCACCGCGTCATCCGCTACTACACCGGCCACCTGGTCTACCGCCGCAAAGGCCCGCCCGCCCCGCTGCTGCGGGCGCTCGGGCCCCTGGTGGTCGCCACCAGCGTGGCCGTACTGGCAACCGGAGTCACACTGGCCCTGGTCGGCCGGACCGTGGGGCCCTTCCCGGTCCTGCTGCTGCACAAGGCGAGCTTCTTCTGCTGGGCGGCGGTGATGACCGTCCATGTCCTGGCACACGTCCGGCGGCTGCCCCGGCTCATCGCCGCCGACCTGCGGCGCGGTTCGGCCCGGCACGGCGGGCGGCGCCTGCCCGGCGCCCGGGCCCGCTGGGCGCTGCTGGCCGCGGCCCTGGGCGTCGGGTTCGTCCTGGCGCTCCTCGGCGCGCCGCTGGCCGCCCAGTGGTAGCCGCGGCCTGACCGCTCACGACCTCGGTTCGGCCGCCGGCGGATGCAGCGGCAGCTGCGTCCGGAGCAACGAGTCGCCCGGCCGTTCGGACACCACGGTGAGGCCTCCGCCATGACACTCGACGAAGGCGCGCACGATGGCCAGGCCGAGCCCGGTGCCCGTGCGACCCGACGACTGTGTTGGCCGCTCCCGTCGTCGGCCCGCGACCGGGCGAAACCGATGCCGGCGTCCTCCACGTCGACCACGGGCCGACTCGGCCGGGGGAAAGGTCTGAACAGCGCTGGCAGCGCCTGCGTAGCCGTAACGCCTGAACCGTGAAGGGCCAGCTGCGCGGGCGGCACGCGCCACAGCGCGGTCCGCGCACAGCGCCTTGGCCGTCGCGCCCAGGTCGAGGCCGGCCCCGGCGGGAAGCGCGACGGCGCGGGCGGCACTTCTTCCTCGACGTTGACGGTCCACTTGGATGCGCGCCGTGCCGCGCCGCGGGATGGCATCGGGGTGCAGCTCGTCACTCGAACGATCCAGCCGGAGCGCGTACGGCTTCTCTCGGGTGCTCGCCGGTGTTCAGCTAGCCTGGGACGTGGATGTCCATCGGTGGAGGCGTCATGCGGCCCCGGTCCAAGCTGCCCTGTATCGCCCTGATGCTGATCCTTGCCGTCGGTACCCTGATGAGCGGCTGCACCAGCGACCGGTCCCCGTCGCCGATGATGTCGTCCCCGTCGCCGGCGCTCTCGTTCGCGGAAGGCTCTCCGCTCAAGGAACCGGCGCAGTTGGTCAGCCACAATGGGCTGCTTCGGGCGGACCTCGTCGTGGAGAAACGGCGCGTAGACCTGGGTGGGCACATGGTGTGGGCTTTCACCTACAACGGCAGCTACATGCCGCCCACGCTGCGGATCCGGCCGGGGGACAAGATGGAGCTGGCCTTCAAGAACACGCTGAACGAGGTCACCAACCTGCACGTTCACGGGCTCCACGTGTCACCGAGCGGCAACGCCGACAACATCTTCCTCCACATTCATCCAGGCCAGACGTTCCATTACTCGTTCCAGTTCCCCGGCACCCTGCGAGCCGGCACCTACTGGTACCACCCGCACCCGCACGTCACCTCCGCACCGCAGGTCGCCGGGGGCATGTCAGGCATCCTCATCGTCGACGGCCTGCAGCAGTACCTTCCGGCGAACCTGCGCCACATCACCGAGCACGTCATCGCGCTCAAGGACTTCCAGCTCCAGGGCGACGCGATCAAGACCCAGAACCTGCACATCGGGGCGCCCACCAACCGCACCGTCAACGGCCAGCTGAACCCGACCATCCGCATCCGGCCGGGCGAGACCCAGCTGTGGCGGCTGGCCAACATCAGCGCCAACATCTACTACAACGTCCACCTGCAAGGACAGAAGTTCCATGTGATCGCCCACGACGGCACCCCTGTCGACCGCATCTGGACGGCGGACTCGCTGCTCCTTGCGGCTGGGGCCCGCTTCGACGTGCTCGTACAAGGAGGCCCGGCCGGCCGCACCCAACTGCAGACACTCGCCTACCAGACCGGGCCAGGTGGCAACTCCTTCCCGCAGACGACCTTGGCCACCCTGGCCTCCCAGGGACCTTCGATGCCGCCAGCGGCCTTGCCCACCACGCCGTTCGCGCCCACGGTGGATCTCAGCCACGAGCCGATCGCCACGCGGCGCACCGTGGTGTTCTCCGAGAACAAGGCCGGCACCAAGTTCTACATCAACGGCAAGCAGTTCGATCCGAACCGGGTGGACATCCGGGCCAAGCTGAACACGGTCGAGGAGTGGACCGTGGTCAACGAGAGCGACGAGGAACACTCCTTCCATGTGCACACCAATCACTTCCAGCTGATGAGCATCAACGGTCGCCCGCACCACGGTCACGGCTTGCAGGACGTCGCGAGTCTTCCCGCCAAGGGCCGGTTCGTCATCCGGATGCACTTCAAGGACTACACCGGCAAGACGGTCCTGCACTGCCACATCCTCAACCACGAGGACCGGGGCATGATGGCGGTGCTGGACATCGAGAAGTGACGCACATGGGCGTGAACCGGGTCAGCCGGCGGCGCCGAGCGCGGCGCTGACGCCGGCGATGACCGCCTCGCCGATCGCGATGGAGACGAACGAGCGAAGGAAGCAGGTGTGGGAAGAAGCGCCGGCGGATCCAGGCCAGGGTCCGGGGTCGTGGGCGCCCGGCGCGTCCGGCAGCAGCGCTTCCACGTCGCTGATTCCGTACCAGTCCACGACAGCCCCGACCGTCGTGCCGCCCTGCGCGATCCCTTCCGTTCCTTCGAGCGAGGCGTGGGCTGCGCCGGTGAGCCCGGCCAGCGCTGCCAGGTGACCGCCGGCCGACTCCCCCCGCACGCCGATCCGCGTCCCGTCGATCCCGAGCGTCCCGCGATAGTGGCGCAGGCAGCGGATGGCCGCTTTGACGTCGGCGGCGGGTGGCGCCGGTCGCCCTCCATCCAGGCGCCGCCGTGGATCCAGACCACCACGGCGGGGGGTTCGGCAGCCGCCGGCACGGACAGGTCCAGCAGCCGCGGCCGGTAACCGGAGTCGGTGGCGTAGCTCAGCCCGTCGTATCGGCGGACGCCGTCGGCGGTGGTGGTGGGGGCCGATCGGTGGAAGCGTCAGGCGACTACCGGCCGTCGAGTTGCATGCGTGCACGGCTGTTGAGGCTGGATCTGCGCAGGGCGATGGCACTGCTGGGGAGTAGAGCGCTGCGGTTTCACAGATCTGTGAGTGGCCGCCGCCACAGACGGGTGCCCACTGCCGAGACGACGAGAACCGCGCACCCCGTGAAGATCACGCCGGCGTCCCGCACCCCGAGTACCACCCCCAGGGCACCGATCCCGACCACGGGCAGCGAGATCCCCACATACGCGACCACGAAGAACGCCGAGATGGTGGCGCCCCGGCGGGCGTCCGGTGCCGCAGAGCCCACCTCGGTCAGGCCCGCGCGGAACGCCATGCCCTGCCCCACGCCGCCGGTGACGGCGCCCAGGAGGAGTAATGGCAGCGACGCCAACAGCAGGGAGGCTCCCACCAGCAGGAGGCCCGCGACGAGCACCAGGCATCCCCACGGCAGAGCCTTGCGCACGCCGACCCATCCCATGAGGAGCTGCCCGCCGGTGGAGGCACAGAACACGCAGAAGACGACAGCGCCGACCACCGCCAGATTGTGCTCGCCCAGCGTCCGGACGAGGAAGTCCGGGGCGACCGCGGTGAACAGGCCCAGCAGCGAGAAGCCGGCGAACGCCGCGAGGGCGCAGGGTGCGAACACGCCGCGCACCTCGGGCGGGACCGACATGCCCTGCGGCCGCAGCGGGAGCCGAGGGCTGCTCGGACGCGCGGTTTCCGGGAGCAGGCAGGTGACGGCGGCAGACAGCCCCAGCAGGACCAGATGGACAAGGAAAGGCAGCTTCAGCGGCCATGGCGCGTACTGAGCGAGGAGACCGGAGAAGAGGGGGCCGAATCCGAGGCCGCCCATGTTGGCGGCGGTCGCCGCGAGCGCGGCGCGTGCGCGGCGCTCGGCCGGCGCCAGTTCCAGGACCGCAGCGGTACCGGTGCCACTGAAGAGACCGGCGGAGAAACCCGACAGGACCCGTCCTACGTACAGTAGCGGCAGCCCGCCCTCACACAGGAAGCACACCGCGCTCAGCGCGGACAGCCCGAGCGCGCACCACAGCATCGGGCGCCGCCCCAGCACGTCGGAGAAGTCGCCGGCGACCAGCAGGGCGGCAATCACGCCCACCGCGTAGACGGCGAACACCACGGTCACGATCAGCTCGGAGAACCCGATCTGCCGCCGGTACAGCTCATACAGCGGCGTCGGCAGGGTGGTGCCCATCATCCCGACAGCGAACACGCCCGCCGCGGCCCCGTACCCGGGCCGACCAACCCGTCCACGGCGTTCGGTGTCGCAACTGGCCACACCTCACCGTAACCATTCGGCACCGGATGGCACGCAAGGCCCGGCTCGGGCGTGTCAGCTATTCGGGCCGTGCCCGCTGCCTCGCCGTGTCCCCGGGCACGCACACCGACCTAAGACGTCATCTCATTTGGGTCGGTGGGCTGCCGGTCGTAGTCTCGATCGTTGAGCGGCTGGTGCCGGATGAGTTGTGGGAACTGTTCCAGCGGGTGGTCCCGGAGCCTCCGTCGCGACCTCAAGGCGGCGGCCGGCGCCGGCACGGTGACCGGGAGGTGCTGGCCGCAATCGTGTTCGTGGCCACGTCGGGCTGCACGTGGCAGCAGCTGCCGTCCGCCTCGTTCGGCCCCTCGGGGGCGACCGCGCACCGGCGCTTTGCCGAGTGGACCAAGGCCAGAGTGTGGGCCACCGGTGTACGTGCGGCTGCGCGGCACCGACGGCAACCGCACGGCAATGGGACTGCGCGGTACCGCCGTCGACCCGGTGGGGCCGGCCATGGACGTCCTCGGTGACGCGGACCCGTGGAAGGACCTGTGGTTCTACTCCAACCCGATGTGGGTCCTGCCCGCATGACGGCATTCCACAGCTTGTCCGGCGTCCGCACCGTCATCGGTGTGGACGCCGGCACGGCGGGCCTTCGCGAGGCCGACCACCTGATCCATCACCTGGTGGATGTCCTCGGCCTTCCGTCGGGCACCGCCGCCTGCACTCACCTGATACGCGGTACCGACCGTCGGAGCACGGTTGTCTCCCTCGCTCTGCCCGACGCGGCCACCGCTGATGCGGCGTGGAAGCGACTGGTCGCGCTGCTCGCCGGCCCGGACCGGGCGACGGCAGGCGCCGTGCTGGGCGAACGTGAGCACGGCCCGGCAGGGGCCGTGGCCTGCGCGGCCCAGGCAGCCGCCGAGCACGAGCGTAGGCAAGGCGGCCGCGCCGTGGTCTTTCCCGGCGTTGAGCGCTTGACCAGCACGGTCACCGTTGGGGAGGTACTCACCCACACCGCGATCGACCGTATCGTGGTGCTCGGCGCTCCGCCCGACGCCGCCGGACCGGACGGCGATGCCCAAGTGGTGACCCGTGACCACGTGCGGCCCGAATGGCACGACGGGCAGCTCGTACTGACCCTGCAACCTGCGGCAGGGGGCATGCTCGCGCCGTTCGAGGTGCCCAACCCCACGCCGTGCTGCGCCGACCACAGCTGAGGCGACAGGGCGGCCGGCTCGCGACACGTGAGGCCCGTTGGCCGGTCGCTGCACGACGTGGCTTGCGGTTGCCGGGCGGTTCGTCCTAGTCGAGTTCGATGTCGAAGTCCCGGATGGCGATGACCTTGCCAGCGTTGAGCCAGGTGAGTTGGGCGGCTCCGGCCTGGAAGGTGCCCTTCAGGGTGATGGTGGCGGGATGGCCGGGGGTGGCGGTGACGGTGGCGGCGCCCACGGGGCTCAAGCGGATGCTTTTGCCTTGCTCGTCCCGGGACGTGAAGTCCGACCCGTGCAGGGTCAGGGCCGCGGTGGCCTGGCTGACCGCCACGGTGATGCTGCCGGTGGTGTGATCGGGTGGCCGGGTGCCGCGGTCAGGGACACCTTGTCGAATTCGGGCGAGGTGATCAGGCTGTGGTTAGCGAGTTCGGCCTGGATCTGGTCGTTGACGGCGCCTCGGCCCGTCGCGCCCCACCAGGCCAGCAGCTCCTGCACCGAGAGGGACAACGGACGCCCTGTCTCTGCCGATTCGCGCGCTTCCTTCAGCCGTGCGTGCCGCTCCCTGGGCGACACGGACGTCTGCTCTTGCTCCTTCTCCGGTGTCGTGGGATCGGCCTCCTCAGCCGCCCGGTCGAGCAGTTCCTGACGCAACTGCGTGAGGTGTCTGCCGTCGTCGACCTGCCACGCCTCCCAGCCGTCGAACGTTCCGTTCCCGACGGCGACCATGGCGGCCTTGGACGGCGAGCGGAACTCCTCGCCGTCCGAAAGCCGAATCCATCCCCGGGGTGTGACCGCGGCCTCGTGAGACTCGCCGACGCGGGGTCGGACGAACCGCAGCCGTTCCCCTTCCTTGAGTAGTCCGCTGCCGAGCAGGTCGGCGATGGTCACCCGCCGACCGTCGAGCAGGTAGCGGGCGCGGGACTGTGCCTCTGCGGGACCGGTGGTGGAATCAGTCATGTCACTTATGCCTTGCCGCTGGAAGGGGAAAGGAGGATCTGAAGCTGCTGGTCTCAAAGATGCCAGCTGATGTGGGCGATACGGATAACTTTTTGCGACCAGCCCGTTGGTTCCGTGTCTCCGCGGCTAAGGCGTCTTGTCGGGCGTCAGGCGGCACGCGGCGCGAATCGGTTTCCAGCCCGCGTCGTCCACGATGCTGGATCCCTTCATGGCCATTCCCATCCAAGTGCCGGGGAGTTTTGGCAGGCTCATGGCAGTCAAGTCTCCGGTGCTTCCCGGTGGGTATCGTCCAGGGTGAGGCGGATTCGCGCCAGGACGTCGGTGATTTCCATCGTGTCCTCGTCGTCGGGACCGTAGACCCCGTACCGGTCGTCGTGCAGCGGTTCGAGTATCCGCCTGGCCTCGACGAGTCGTCCCGTGGACCGCTCAAGGAACCCGATGGCGCACGGCAGTTCGGTCACCTCGTCGCAAGCGTCGCTGTTCACGGTGCGCACCTGACGCGGGACGGCCTCGACCTTTGGCAGGGGCACGCTCACCTGGCCCAGTTCGGCGCGGCAGTGCGCGGCCTGGGGCGGCAGAAGCGCGCCCTTCCGTGGGTGGGTTCGGCGGTGCAGGAGAAAGCGCCCGTGAGGGCGTCGAACTCGGGCAGGGCCAGTCGGTGGTCGCCGCCGAGCAAGCGGACCGTGGCCCGCTCCATGCACAGGTCGAGCGGTCGAGCGCCGCGGCGGCCAGCTCGACAACGTCGCTGAGGACCTCGGCAGTTTGGGCGAACCGCTCATCCACGAGCAGGACGTCTGTGTGCGCCTGCCTACCCGATGTCCTCGCGGAGCCTGGCGGCCCCTGATGCCGGCGCAGCACAATGCACTTCTGGAGGACGGGCCAGGAGGCCGAACCGTCGAGGCCGAGGCGGATCACGGCGAGTGCCTCGGCGATCTCGACGGTCATCTCGTCGTCCGGCCCGAACACCATGCACATGTCCTGGTGGAGCGGTTCGAGGACCTGCCGGGCCTCGACGGCCCGGCCCTGTGCGAGCAGCAGCATCCCGATGTTGTGCCGTAGCTCCACGGCTTCCTCGCTCACGTCGCTGTCGACGGCCCGTACGACGTTCAGCACGCCCTGGAGCGCGGCGAGCGCGTCGGTGACCTGGCCGAGTTCGGCGCGGCACCGGGCCGCCTGGGCGCGGCAGGCGCGGGCCTGCTCGCCGGTATCGGTCCGGCGATACGGGCGTACGCGTCGGCGAGGGCGTCGAACTCGGGCAGGGCGGCCCGGTAGTCGCCGCCGAGGAGGCGGATCGCCGCTCGCTGGCGGCGCAGCGCCAGGACCTGCTTGCTCTCGGAGCCGAGGGCGAGGGCCGCGGGTTCGATGACCTCGCCGAGCACCTCGGCGGCCTGCGCGAACCGCTCCTCCTCCAGCAGGGCGTCGGAGTGGGCGTACGCCTCCTTGATGTCCTCGCGCAGCCGGGCGGGGACGGGCACCGGCTGGGCCCCCGGGAGGACGGCTGTCGGCGTCGCACCACCGGACGGCGGGGCCTGGACGCGGGCGCGGGGCGCGAAAGGGTGACGGAACACGCCCGTCGGGTCGGGCCGCGCCGACCGGCCCGGCCTCGGCCGTGCCGGGCTCCCGGCCTGGCGGCGGGAGGAACGGCAGCAGCCGCGCGTACACCTCCTGCGTGTCGGCGGGCCGCGCCTCGGGCGCCTTGCGCAGCAGGTGCAGGACCAGCTCCTCCAGCGCCTCGGGGACGTCGGGCCGCAGCCGTCGCAGCGGGGTGGGGGCGGCGTTGACGTGCTGGTACATCAGCAGGTACTCGCTCTCCGCCTCGAACGCGAGGCGCCCGCTGAGGAGTTCGTGCAGCACACAGCCCAGCGCGTACAGATCGGTCTGCGGGGTGATGCGTCCGCCGCGGACCTGCTCGGGCGACATGTACTGATGGGTGCCGATGGGGCTTCCGGTGGCGGTCAGCTTGGTGACGTCGGTCCGCAGAATCGCCGCGATGCCGAAGTCGAGGACCTTCACGGTGCCGTCGCGTGCGACGAGGATGTTGTCCGGCTTGAGGTCCTGGTGGATGACCGGCACGTCGTGCGCGTACGACAGCACGGTCGCGACCTGCGCGGCGACGGCGGCCGCCCAGCTGACCGGCAGCGGCCGGTCGGGGTCGAGGTAGGCGGACAGCGGTACGCCGTCGACGAGCTCCATCACCAGGAACAGCCGCTCGTACGAAGCGTCGAGCACCGCGTCGTACACCTGCGGCACGCCGGGGTGCTGGATGCGCGCGGTGATGCGGGCCTCGCGACGGAAGCGCTTGGCGAACTCCTCGGCCAGCTGCGGGGAGGTGACCGACGCCTGCCGGATGAGCTTCACGGCGACGGGCCGGTCGAGGACGGCGTCGTAGCCGCGCCACACATCGCCCATGCCGCCGTGGCTGAGCTCCTCCAGGAGTTCGTAACGGTCGGAGATCGCCTCCTGCGGCACCTTGCCCCCGGTGTGCGTGAAGAACAGCCACAGTCAGGGGTCAAGTGTGGCCGCTGCGCCGATCCGCCGTCCAGGGCTCGTGGTGCTACCCGGGCGCGGCCGCAGCGGTGGACGACGGGCAGGAGGGCGCGGCGGCCGGTCGGCCTCCCGCAGGCAGGACGTACTCCGCCCAGACCGTCTTGCCGGGGCCCTCCCGGCGCGGCTGCCAGTCCCAGCGGTCGGCGAGGTGCTCCACCAGGAGCAGGCCGCGGCGGCCCGGCCCCGCAGGCCCGGCGCGCGGGGCGTCACCTATGACACCGTGGTCAGGTCTGACCGAGGTCGATCTCCGTCGGGAAGGGGGCCGCTACCTTGAGGACGCCGGTGAACACGTCTCCGTCCCGGTAGGTCTTCGTCGCGGGGTCGAGAACGTAGGTGTACACGATAGGGACGCCTGTCGCGGCTTGCTCGATCCGCCAGTAGAAGCCGATGCCTGCCTTGGCGTACTGGTCGACCTTCACGATCCGGTCGGTGGTCTCCGAGCCCGGTGACACCACCTCCGCGACCAGCAGCACGTGCTCAGGACGGGTGGGGGTGATGTCGATGGTGTCCGCGCGGTACACGACGACGTCGGGGCGGCGATTGGTGAGCGGGACGTCCTGAAGCCGGACGTCGAAGTCCGTGTCCGCGTTCCACTCCGGGCCCGCCGCGGCATCCAGGGCGTTCGCCAGAATCCGGGCCAGCCGGTTGTGCCGCTTGGACGGACTCGGGCTCACGACGACCATCCCGTCCACGATCTCGATCCCGGCGCACTGCTCCTCGGACCAGGACTCGTACTCCTCCGCCGTGATCTGCTCATGCATCCATGCCGGAGCCACCATCTCGGCCGTCACGAAGCACCTCCCGGACACCTTGCTGCGGGCCCGATCCCGCTGGATTCAGCGTACTGTCCGCCATCCGTCCAGCACGCTGATCTCACTCACGTCTCCGGCAGTGTCCGGGCAACGCCGGATCTGATCACCGAAGAGACGCCAGAGACGGTCTGTTCATGCCCCGACGCTCCCGGCGGTGGCGTAGCGTGACCAGTGGTGACGCGCCGTCGTGTGCCGGTTGTACGCGGCGGTGCGGGAGGTGTACGCGGCGCGTCGCGTGACCGGCTCGGGGTGGGCGCGTTGGGCCGGGGAACTGGGCCTGGGAGGCGGTGGAGCCGATGGAGCCGGTGGAGCAGGGCGAGCGGGAGCGGGAGGACGCCGGGCCGAGGCCGGAGGACGAGCCGGGGTCGGGCGTGGTGACGGCGTTCGGGCGGCAGTTGAAGCTGCTGCGGGTACGGGCGGGCCTGGAACGCCCGGAGTTCGGGAAGCTCACGGGCTACGCGGCCCAGTCGATCGCGTCCTTCGAGCAGGGGCGGCGGATTCCCTCACCGAGGTTCATCGACCAGGCGGACGAGGTGCTGGACGCCGGGGGCGTCCTGAAGGCGCTGAAGGAGGAGGTGGGGCGGGCACAGTATCCGGCGTTCTTCCGAACCCACGTGGGTGCCCAGTCGCACTGGCGGCTGGGCACCCACGACTTGCACGGTTGGCCGAGACAGAGGAACGCCCTCGCTCTGCAGAGCCGGGGGCCGACCGCCGGATCAGATCCAGGTGACTTGGCGAACGTATACGCATTCGTGCCGGGGAACGATCAGGTAGACGAAGAATCCGCTGTCGATATGTGCGGTATCTCCCTTCGGGCCCAGCCCTTCGTGCTGTGTTCCGTCGAGGTAGAAGGCCGCAGCAGCCCGCACCAGCTCGTCAGCTTTTTTCTCGACCTCGGCGACGAACGCCGGCGGTGCTCAGCCGATGACGTACGCCTCGCTGGGGTCGTACTCCCACCTCCACGTCACTCGGACACCGCCTGTGTCGCCACGTCCTCGACGGCACGCAGCTCGTCCATGGCGGATCGGAATGCGGGGTCGTCCTTGCTGGTCGTGCCGTGGATCGTGGCGAGAGCACGGCTACGGCGTGCGGAGAGATCGGGCCGACGCTCGATCTCCACCTGAGCGGCCCAGTGGGTCAGCCAGTGCTGAAGGTGCCCGATCTTGCTGGTCCGAATGGCGGCGGCGAGTGCTTCTTCCTTGTGCTTTTCCATCTCGTCCAGGCGGTGAGGGGCGATCCGGGCGAGTGCCACGCGGACGGCGTCGGGGGTACGTTCGGGGCGCGGGACCAGCTCCGTGCCGTGGTCCGGCTGTGTGCTCACGATGTCCTCCAAAGGGCGCCCCGGCCAGCATATGCAGCCGGGGCGTACGCATCAGACGTCGTCGTCCAGGCCCTCCTCGCAGCGGATCATCCGCCGCGCGGGGTGGAGCTGAAGCGCATCGCGAAGTGGCCTGTGGGGCTGCTGAGGCGGTGGGACGCGGTCGGGGGAGCGATCTCACTGTTCATACCCTCAACGCTCCCGGCGGTGGCGTAGCGTGACCAGTGGTGACGCGCCGTCGCATGACGGTTGTACGCGACGGGGCGGCAGGTGTACGAGGCGCGCGGCGTGACCGGCTCGGGGCGGGCGCGTTGGGCCGGGGAACCGGGCCGGGGAGGCGGTGGACGTTGAAGGAGTCGGTGGAGCAGGGCGAGGGCGGGGACGAGCGGGAGGACGCCGGGCCGAGGCCGGAGGACGAGCCGGGATCGGGCGTGGTGACGGCGTTCGGGCGGCAGTTGAAGCTGCTGCGAGTACGGGCGGGCCTGGAACGGACCGAGTTCGGGAAGCTGGTGGGATACGCGGGCCAGTCGATCGCGTCCTTCGAGCAGGGGCGGCGGATTCCCTCGCCGAGGTTCATCGACCGCGCGGACGAGGTGCTGGACGCCGGGGGCGTCCTCAAGGCGCTGAAGGAGGAGGTGGGGCGGGCACAGTATCCGGCGTTCTTCCGGGATATGGCTCGGTTGGAGGCGGCGGCGGTGGCTCTCCACGTGTACGCGGCCCAGGCGGTTCCTGGCCTGCTGCAGACCGACGAGTACGCGCGCGCCGTGTTCGCCATGCGGCGCCCGCTACTTGACGAAGACACTGTCGAGCAACGAGTCGCAGCCCGGCTTGCGCGACAGGAGATCTTCTCCCGCAGGCCGATGCCGACCTTGAGTTTCGTGATCGAGGAGTCGGTACTTCGACGTCCCATCGGCGGTTGGGCGGTACTGCAAGGACAGCTTGAGCAGATCATGCTGCACGCGCACCGTCGGAACGTGGAGGTCCAGATCATGCCCAACGAACGTACGGAGCACTGCGGTCTGGCCGGACCCTTCACCTTGATCGAGAACCGCGACGGGCGGAGGATGGCCTACGTTGAGGTCCAGCGGGACAGCCGCCTCCACACCGACGGGTCGGCCGTCAGGGAGATCGAGGAGCAGTACGGGATCCTCCGGGCTCAGGCGCTGACTCCTCATGAATCGCTGGCCTTTGTCGAGAAACTGCTGGGAGAGAAATGAGCAACCAGATACCCGAGCCGACTGTGCCGGAGTCAGCCTGGTTCAAGAGCAGCCATAGCAGTGGCGAGGGCGGGGAGTGTGTCGAGGTCACCGCTGCCACCGGAACCATACACATCCGGGACTCGAAGGTCCGGTCCGGACCGGTTCTGACGGTCGCCCCCGACGCGTGGGCCGGGCTCGTCCGGCTGGCCGCCGACCAGGCTATCTGAGCCGTACATTCGTACCCCCCCCGGTGGGCTCAGTCGCTCGGGCGGCTGGGCCCACATCCGGGGTCGTACTCCACCTACACGTCACTCGGACACCGCCCGTCGCCATGTCCTCGACGGTACGCAGCTCGTCCATGGCGGATCGGAACGCGGGCCGTCCTTGCCGAGGCGAGCGCGCCTACGCTTGCATGGGCAGCGCAGGGAACACGACCACCGAGCCGTCGTTGTTGCGGGCAATCTCAATCGCCACGTCTGTCGTACGGCTGTTGACCATTACGCCGTCGCCCAGCTTGCGAATCCGGTGTGCCGCGCGCATCAAGCGATCGACTTCGCTAGTCGTGAAGACGGGCATCAAACCGTTTGGGCGTGCCAACTCCAGCGCCGACAGGCGTACCAGGACACCGGCGATGCTCGACTCCAGTTCGTTGAGGCGCTGGTGGTCGCGCTTGAGCTCGCGGGTGAAGTTCTCGAACAAGTTGTCGGGGTTGTCCTGGGCATGCTCGACGGCCTGCAGGACGATGACCCGCCGCTTCAGCGCAATGGCCAAGGCGGCGAGTTCGAGGTGGGCGCGGAACGTGCCGCCATGCTCGTCGACGCCGGGGAACGACTTGGTCAATGCGCTGATCTCGACGGGCTTGTCGTCGGGCAGCTTGTCGAGTGCGGTCTGCCACCGGGCAAGGCGGCGGTCAGCGGCGCCCAGGGCCGTGTTGATGGCATGTACCGCCGAGTCCAGTCCTAGCGAGATACCGAGTTTGCCTTGGTCGAGCAGAATGGCGGTGGCTTTGTCGATGGCATCGCGGCAGCCGTCGAGTTCGCTGTGCTCCTCTTCGAGCTTCTGTTCGTGCAGCTGCTCCAGCAGCTCTGTGATGTGTTCGATAGCCTGCTGGCGCTTGTAGTCGGCATGGGCGCTCACCCCCACCGCTACGGCCATGAGCACGAGCGGCGCGGCCACGGTGAGCGCCGCGCTGCCGGCGGCCGCGACGCCGGCTGTCGCACCGGCTCCGCCGACCGCGCCTGCTGCCGCCGCTTTACCGACTGGCACGAACGTCGCATTGGCGGCGATGCCCGTCGAGTTCATGAGTGCACTGTGGATGCCACCGGCCGCCGCCTTCGACGCCATCGGACGAACCATGCCCTGACCGAACTGAGCGGCAACCTTCGCCGGAACCACCATGCGATACAGGTTTTCGCCGGCAGCGGTCGCCCTGGCCGCCGTAAGGGAACTTCGCGTCGATTGCGTGATGAACTGTGACAGGTGCTGCGCCAGGGGACTCGCGGCATCGAGCGGGATACCTCGGCTGCGGTCGAGCTTGGCGGGCAGCGGATGCACCTCCAGCGTGGCAATCGGCGCGTCGGCCAGGGCGGCCAGCACACCGCGCAGTTCAGCCAGGCGCTCAGCCGTCATCGGCTCGCCTCCGGCCAATGCGGGTACCCGGACGTCACCGGTCGCCAGCGTCCACACCGGAACGATTGCCTTGCGGGCTTCAGCCATCGTCTCCCCCTTTTTTTGGCTCTTCTGCTTGATGTGTGGGTACCTGACCAGCCCTGATGCATAAAACACGCCGTTCCCTGCTTAGGGTTTCGAGTTGCTGAGGCTCAAGATCCACAAGCAGGAAGACGGCGTGTCTGCGAACAGCATATGGAAGCGGCTGCTGACGGTCGAACGGACCGTGGTCGAGCAGGTCGAGGTCGATCCGGAAGCGGACGTGCTGGTCGCGCATGTGCGGCCGGTGGCGCGTGAGCGGAACCGGTGCGGGGTCTGCCGGCGTCCCGCCCGGGGCTACGACCA
>NZ_JBFBBS010000033.1:0-72182 GCF_040682835.1 Streptomyces sp. NPDC051104
CACGCTGTTGAGTTCTCAAGGAACGGACGCTTCCTTCGTACTCACCGGAGAGACTCACTCTCTCGGCTTTCCTCCGGGCGCTTCCCTTCGGTGTTTCCGACTCTATCAGATCTTTCCGATCCGATTTCGTCGGTGCTTTCCGGCCTTTCGGCCTTCCGGCTTTGTTGACTCTATCAGATCCCTCAGTTCCCTTCGGGGTCCGACGCCCAGTCAACCGGGCTTGTCCTCACGGCCCTTGGGCCGTTCCGACATCTCCGACTCTAGCGGATCTCTCCGGCGATTCCCAATCGAGCGGATCGGGGTCGCCGTACCCAATCAAATCTAATTTCGGGCACGCCGAAATTGACCCGGTTGGGAGATCGTGCTGAGTGGTTTGTTGCCGCTGATGCGGCGGGAGGTGCTGTCGCAGAGCCGTTACGGCCCCGTGGCAACCCGAAGAACCTTACGGAACGGGGGGCGGACTGTCAAGCCTCCCCAACCTGGCACCGCGTCAAACCTGCGGGCGGCGTCAGTCCAGGTCGCTGAGGCGGCCGCCGGCGTCCGGTTGCGCGTCTTCCACGCGGCGCAGCAGCCGCGTCAGCACGTCGCCCAGAACCGTGCGTTCCTCGGGCGAGAGGTCCTGGAGGAGGTCTTCCTCGAACCCGGAGCCAAGGCGCATCGCCTCCAGCCACTTCTCGCGGCCCTCATCGGTCAGCTCGACGATGACGCGGACGCGGTTGGCCTCGTCGCGCTCCCGGGTGACCAGCCCCTCGCCGACCATGCGGTCGATGCGGTGGGTCATCGCGGCCGGCGTCAGACCGAGCCGCTTGGCGAGGTCGCTCGGGCCCATGCGGTAGGGGGCGCCGGAGAGGACGAGGGCCTTGAGGACCTCCCAGTCGGTGCTGCTGATACCGAGCGTGGCGGTCTGGCGGCCGTAGGCGACGTTCATGCGGCGGTTGAGCCGGGACAGTGCCGAGACGATCTTCTCCACCTGCGGGTCCAGGTCCTGGAACTCGCGCTGGTAGGCGGCGATCTGTTCGTCGAGGGTCGGCTCGCTCGCGCCGGGGGTGTCACCCATGGCCGCAGTATGACACGCGACCGCTTGGCGTTGAACTCCTTCAAGGTGTACTTTTCAGCTTCGAAGTTTAGCTTCGAAGTATTCAGGGTTAACCGCTTAGAGGTAAGACCTCCGGCTCTCGGCGGCCTGCTTCTCAAGGAAGGTGAAAGTGACCAGGGTGATGGGCGCAGCGATGCGCCGGATCCACGTGGGTAACGCACTCAGCGCGTTCGGCCTCGGCTTCACCGTCCCCTATCTGTACGTCTATGTGGCGCAGGTGCGGGATCTCGGTGCTGTGACGGCGGGTCTCGTACTCGCCGTCTTCGCTGTGGCCGCGCTGGTCGTGCTGCCGTTCGCCGGGCGGGCCATCGTCCGGCGCGGCACGCTTC
Organism: Streptomyces sp. NPDC051104; assembly: GCF_040682835.1. Classification (NCBI taxonomy): domain Bacteria; kingdom Bacillati; phylum Actinomycetota; class Actinomycetes; order Kitasatosporales; family Streptomycetaceae; genus Streptomyces; species Streptomyces sp. NPDC051104. The sequence goes on from NZ_JBFBBS010000033.1 coordinate 1,426, forward strand.
CGGTGCTGCTCGCCGCCCTCGTCATGGCCGCGGTGGGCTCGCTGAGCCTGGGCGTCGCGGCCGGCGCGGTGAGCGTGCTGCTGTCGGCGGCTCTCCTCGGGGCCGGGCAGGCGGTGATGCAGCCGGCGCTGGCCACGATGATCGTGGACTGCTCGGTGGCGGAGACGCGGTCGCGGGCCTTCGCGGTGCAGTTCTTCCTGCAGAACCTGGGGCTCGGGGTCGGTGGGCTGATCGGCGGACACCTCGTCGATGTGTCGCGGGCGGCGTCCTTCACGCTGTTGTTCGCGATCGAGGCGGCGATGTTCCTGCTGCTGGTCGCGGTCATGGCGACGGTACGGATGCCGCGGGCGCCGAGGATCGAGGAGACGGCGCCGCGGGGCGGCGGGGCGAGCTGGAGGCAGTTGCTGGGGAACCGGGCCATGGTGCAGCTCTGCGTGCTGGGCTTCGTGTTGTTCTTCGCGTGCTACGGACAGTTCGAGTCGGGGCTGAGCGCGTACGGCGTGGAGGCGGCCGGGATCTCGATGTCCACGCTTGGTACGGCACTGGCGGCGAACACGGCGACGATCGTGGTGGCGCAGTTCGCGGTGCTGAAGTTCGTGGAGCGGCGCAGGCGGTCGCGGGTGATCGCGGCCGTGGGGCTGATCTGGGCCGTGGCGTGGGCTGTCGCGGGATACGCGGGGCTGGGTCACGGCAGCCGGGAGATGGCGACGGCCGCGTTCGTCTCGACGTACGCGCTGTTCGGACTGGGTGAGGCGATGCTGTCGCCGACGGTCGCGCCGCTGGTGGCGGACTTGGCGCCGACGGGGATGGCGGGGCAGTACAACTCGATGTTCGCCCTGGTGAAGCAGTTGGCTCTGGCGGTGGGGCCAGCGGTGGGTGGTCCCCTCGCGGCGGCCCTGCCGGGGTCCTACATCGCGACGTTCCTGCTGTGCTCGCTGGGCATCACGGTGCTGGCGGTGCGGCTCGGGCGGCTGCTGACGCCGACGCAGAACCGGCCGTCGCTGGGCAGGAGCCGAGTGGTCGCACAGGGGGGTGCGTCGGCGGAGCCGGCGTCGGCGCGCACCTGAGCGCCCCGCCCTGGGAGCTCAGCCGTCGGCCTTCGGCAGTGCGAACTCGCACCACACCGCCTTCCCACCCCCGGGCGTCCTCCGTGACCCCCAGCTCGACGCGATCGTCGCCACGATCGCGATGCCCCGGCCCGCCTCGTCCGCGGGTTCCGCGCGGCGGCGCCTCGGGAGGTGGTCGTCGCCGTCCGTGACCTCGATGATCAGGCGGCGGTCCGTGCGGCGCAGGCGCAGCCGCATGGGCGGTGTGCCGTGCTGCAGCGAGTTCGCGACCAGTTCGCTCGCCGCCAGGACCCCGTGGTCGTGCAGGTCGGCCGGGAACCGCCAGCTCGTCAGCACACCGGAGGCGAACGCACGCGCGCGTGGCGCCGCCTCCACCCCGCCCAGCAACTCCAGTGCGGCGTTGCGGAACAGCTCGCCGTCCGGTCCCGTCCGCGCCGGGTGCTGGAGGACCAGGACCGCCACGTCGTCGTCGTGGCCCGCCGTGACACCCGCCGAACGGAGCAGACGGTCGCAGATCACCTGGGGTGTGCCCGTGGCGCCGGCGAGCGCGCCCGCAAGAGCCGCGATGCCTTCGTCGAGGTCGGCGTCCCGGCGTTCGACCAGGCCGTCGGTGTAGAGGACGGCGGTGGATCCCGGTGCCAGCGGTACCGAGCCGGAGGCGTGCATCCAGCCGCCCGTGCCGAGGGGCGGGCCGGTGGGTTCGTCTGCGCGCAGGACGTTGCCGCTCTCGTCGCGGACCAGGATCGGGAGATGGCCGGCCGAGGCGTACACCAGCCGGCCCTCGTTCGGGTCGTGGACGGCGTAGACGCAGGTCGCGATCTGGTTGGGGTCGATCTCCGTGGCGAGGCCGTCGAGGAGCTGGAGGACCTCGTGCGGGGGCAGGTCCAGGCGGGCGTAGGCGCGCACCGCCGTGCGCAGCTGGCCCATCACCGCCGCCGCGCGGACGCCCCTGCCCATGACGTCGCCGATCACCAGCGCGGTGCGGCCGCCGCCGAGCGTGATCACGTCGTACCAGTCGCCGCCGACCGCGGCCTCGGTGCCGCCGGGCTGGTAAGTGGCGGCGATGCGCAGGTCGTCGGGTTGTTCGAGTTCCTGGGGCAGCAGGGAGCGCTGGAGGGTCACCGCGGTCCGGCGCTGCTCGCGCTCGCTGGCGCGCAGCCGTTCGGCGGCGTCGGCGTGGTCGGTGACGTCGGCCGCGAAGACCAGCACCCCCCTGGCCTTGTCGTCGGGTGCGTCCACCGGTGTGCAGGTGAAAGTGTACGAACGGCCGCCGGGCGCCTTGCGGGACTTGACCGTGCGCGGCTTGGAGCTGCGCAGCACCTGGTCGAGGAGCGGGAGGAGGCCCAGTGCCTCCAGCTCGGGCAGTGCCTCGCGCGCGGGTTCGCCGACCGGGCAGGCGCCGAAGGCCGCCATGTAGGCGTCGTTCACGTAGGCGACGCGGTGGTCGGGGCCGTGCACCAGGGCGACGAGGGCCGGGATGCGGTCGAGGACCTCCCGCGCCGGCAGTGCGTCGAGGGCGGGCACGCTCGGCGTGTCGTCGGTGAGCCGCTCGGCGCGGGCCACGGGCACGGAGCCGTCCCGCCGGTCCGGTGAGACCGCGTGGTCGGTCCGCGCTGCGGCGCGGCGCTGCGTTCCGGGGAGCCGGGCGCTCCAGCGCGTGAAGTTCACCGATTCCTTGCCTCGTCGTTGTCGTCTCCGGCCGGCTCCGGATCCGGGCGGGGGTCCGGGGGCCAGTCCCCGGGGGTACGGCGCTGTGGGGAAAGCCTGGTGGGTGCGTCAGGGCGAGGGTCGGCCCGCCCAGGTCGTGGACCAGTCTGGCCCACCGGACCGACATCCGTCAGACGTCGGTGTTTCCGGCGGAGTTCCTGGGTCCGCTCAGTTCGACCCCTTCGGGTCTGAAGAATGCTTTCCACCGGCGGCCAGTTCGAACTCCGCACGGGGATGTTCGAGTGAACCGAGCGACACGATCTCCCTCTTGAAGAGGCCTGCCAGCGTCCATTCGGCCAGCACGCGCGCCTTGCGGTTGAAGGTGGGCACCCTGCTGAGGTGGTACGTGCGGTGCATGAACCACGCGGGCCAGCCCTTGAGCTTGCGGCCGTAGACGTGTGCGACCCCCTTGTGCAGCCCCAGGGACGCCACCGAACCGACGTACTTGTGCGCGTACGTCTCCAGGGGCTCGTCGCGCAGCGCGTGCACGATGTTGTCGCCGAGCACCTTGGCCTGGCGCAGCGCGTGCTGGGCATTGGGGGCCGTCTCCCTGCCGGGCTCCTCGGCGGTGACGTCGGGGACGGCGGCCGCGTCTCCCGCGCCCCACGCGTGCGTGACGCCGTCCACGGTCAGCTGCGGGGTGCACTTCAGGCGCCCGCGCTCGTTCAGCGGCAGGTCGGTCGCGGCGAGGATCGGGTGCGGTTTCACACCGGCGGTCCACACGACCGTACGGGTCGGGAAGCGGGAGCCGTCGGAGAGGACGGCGACCCGGTCGGCGCAGGACTCCAGGCGGGTCTCGAGGCGTACGTCGATGTTGCGGCGGCGCAGCTCGGTGACGGTGTAGCGGCCCATCTCCTCGCCGACCTCGGGGAGGATGCGGTCGGAGGCCTCCACGAGGATCCACCGCATGTCCTCGGGCTTGACGTTGTGATAGTAGCGGGCGGCGTATCGGGCCATGTCCTCCAGCTCGCCGAGCGCCTCCACGCCGGCGAAGCCGCCGCCCACGAAGACGAAGGTGAGGGCCGCGTCGCGGATCGCGGGGTCGCGGGTGGAGGAGGCGATGTCCATCTGTTCGATGACATGGTTGCGCAGGCCGATGGCCTCCTCGACGGTCTTGAAGCCGATGCCGTGGTCGGCGAGACCGGGGATGGGGAGGGTGCGCGAGATGGAGCCGGGTGCGAGGACGAGTTCGTCGTAGGCGATCTGTTCCGGCTGCCCGGTCTCCTCGCTGGAGAGCGTGGAGATGGTGGCGACCCGCTTGGCGTGGTCGATGGCCGTGGCCTCGCCGATGAGGACGTGGCAGTCCGGGAGGACGCGGCGCAGCGGGACGACCACGTGGCGCGGCGAGATGGCGCCGGCGGCCGCCTCCGGCAGGAACGGCTGATAGGTCATGTAGGGGTCGGGCGAGACCACCACGATCTCCGCCTCGCCGCGGCGGAGTTCCGCCTTCAGCTTCCGTTGCAGGCGCAGCGCCGTGTACAGGCCGACGTAGCCGCCGCCGACGATGAGGATGCGCACACACTTCGGGTGTTCGGGGGGTGTCGCCCGGTGGAATGCAGCCGTCACCTTCCCATGAGGCACCCGGCGCCCGAATTTGTCCACAGGCCCGGCAAATTGTGTGACGGGACGGACGCGTGGGGCAGGGTTGGCCGAATCACCGGCGCGCGAGGAAGCGTCGCAGGTCAGCGGAGGTGTGAGCGGTTACTAGCGGGGGTGCAAAGAGGGCGAATCCGGCCGGTACTCCGATCGGGGGGCGACCCGCCCGGAACGCGCCCCTTCTGAATTGACTCCCGCTCAACTATGTTCGTCACTTGACGGGGTGTAGGGGGATGCGCTCGGGGGTCCGCGACGGGCGGGCCCGGTCACGTACGACGCCTGTTTCCGTACGCTCCGGTTTTCAACAGCGGGGAGAGTCTCCGGGGGGAGACGTCAGGACCGGGGGAACACTTATGCACATTCAGGACTCTCATTGGTCGTCCGCGTCCGCCGTAGCGGCGGCGGGCACGGTGAGCGCGGCGGCGGAGAACGGACGCGGAGAGGGTGCGCGGACGACGCCGCTGCGTGTGGACGCACAGCGCAATCTGGAGCACGTACTGCGCGCGGCACGCGAGGTCTTCGGCGAGTTGGGGTACGGCGCGCCGATGGAGGACGTGGCGCGACGCGCGCGGGTCGGCGTCGGCACCGTGTACCGGCGCTTCCCGAGCAAGGACGTCCTGGTGCGGCGGATAGCCGAGGAGGAGACCTCCCGGCTCACCGAGCAGGCCAGGGCGGCGCTCGGTCAGGAGGACGAACCGTGGTCGGCGCTCTCGCGCTTCCTGCGCACATCGGTGGCGTCGGGCGCGGGACGGCTGCTGCCCCCGCACGTGCTGCGGGTGGGGGTCGCCGAGGAGGGCACGGAGGGGTCCGACGCGGGGTCGGTGGAGGGGGCCCGGGTGCCGCAGCAGCGGTCCGAGTCGTCCACCGGGCTGCGGCTCGTGGAGCAGCGGTCCGCGCCGGAGCCGGACGACGCCGGAGCGGCGACGCTGCTGGAGGTCGTCGGGCAGCTCGTGGAGCGGGCACGTGCGGCGGGTGAACTGCGGCCGGACGTCACCGTGTCGGACGTGCTGCTGGTGATCGCCACGGCGGCGCCCTCGCTGCCGGACGCCACCCAGCAGGCGGCGGCCTCGGCGCGGCTGCTGGACATCCTCCTGGGGGGCCTGCGGTCCCGTCCGGCGTGAGCCGGGCCGGCCGCCGCGCGCCGCCCAGGGAGGACCGCCGCGAGCGCCGGGCGGGGCCCCAGCGCCCCGGCGGCGCTCGCGCACCGGGCGGAGGCACGGTTCACCTGCCGGCAGGAACCCCTGCCTTCCCGACTTACGGGGGGGTGGTCCGCCGGCTCACTGGGCGGGGTGGGCCGCGGACGCCTCCGCCAGCTCTCCCAGCACGTCGTCCGGGGTGAACTCGGTGCCCCTCGCCCGCTCCACGTCGAACCGGGCCCGCCCGAGCGCCTTCAGCGCGGCCGCCTCGGTCCGCTCCGCCTCGACGCGATCCGGCTCGGGGCGTACGGCGTTCGGCAGGCGCCACCGGTCGGCCGCCGCGAGCAGCCGGACCGCGCGGGCATGCTCGCCCAGGGCGGCCAGGGCGTTCGCCGCGATGACCACGAGCCCCGCCGTCACCGACTCCGCGCACCTGCTCTCCACCGCATGGCGCAGCGCATCGGCGAGCTTCGGCAGTCCGTGGCACGGCCCGGACCCGGCGATGGTGACGAGCGCGTCGATGCCGTTCAGCGCGGCGACGAACTGCGGCGGCGGCGTGCTCCGGACGTTCTCCACCCGCGCGTTCTCGCACAAGGCGCGCGCCCGGAGGGTTTCCCCGTCGTCCAGCGCCATCCGCGCGCGCAGCAGGCTCACATACCCGCGGGCGTCGTGCACCCCGTACCGGTCGGCGGTGTCGCTCGCCTCGTCCAGCGCCGCCTGCGCGTCCGCCCGCTTTCCCTCCCGATAGGCGATCTCGCCGAGCCGGGCGAGCAGGAACGGGGACTCCGCGTACGCCCCCACCTCGTGGGCGAGCCGCAGTGCCTCCTCGTACTCGCCCTTCGCCTCCTCGAAGGAGCCGCGCCCCATCGCCGCCTCCCCGACCGCGCTGGACACCTGGGCGCGCATCCAGCGGTCGCCGACGCGACGGCTGAGAGTGCGCAGTTCGGCCAGGTCGCCGTCCACGTCGTGCAGACCCCCCGGGGAGTCGACGAGCATGTGCGCGCGAAACATGAGGGCCACGCCGATCTCCCAGTCACCTCCGTAGCGGCGGCAGTTGGCGAGGATGGCGTCCATGGCGTGCCGGACGTCGTACGGCTCGCCCAGGTGGAACACGGTCAGCGCCCAGAGCATGCCGGGAAACCGGGCCGCGTCCGCGCCGCCCCGCTCGAAGGCCGCCCGGACCCGGGCGGTGTACCGCCGGGTCCGTTCGTCCCGCATCGACTCCGACGGCCGTGATTCCGCGACGAGGAACAGGTGCAGCATCCGCAGATTCATCCGCAGGGACCGCAGGGGGTGCCACTCCTCGGCGGCGGGGCGGGCGAGGAAGGCGTCGACGTGGTCGATCGCGGCGAGCTCCGCCTCGAGGACGTCGGTGGAGGGACGCCTGGTCGCCGCTGCCGCCGACGCCGACGCCGGCCACGGCCGGGAGCCGGCCGTGGCGCCGGCATCCAGAGCCGCTCCCAGGCGCAGCACCCGCTCCGTCCATTCCGTGCCCTCCCGGCGGAAGTTGCGCAGCCACCAGAACCAGCCCGTGGCCAGCGCGAGGGCGCCGGCCTCCTCCTCGTCACCGGCGGCGATGGCGCGGTACAGCGCGGCCCGGATGTTGTCGAGTTCCGTCTCCAGGCGGCTGATCCACGGCAGCTGCCCCGCGGAGCGCAGCTTCGGTTCGGCCTCCTCGACGAGCGCCCGCACCCATGCCCGGTGCCGGCGCTCGGCGGCGGTGCGCAGCTCGGGGGCCTCGGCGGCGCGCTCGGTGGCGTACTCGTGGATCGTCTCGAGCATGCGGTAGCGCATGCCCGTACCGCCGTCCCCGTCGCCCGGGGTCGCGACGACCAGGGACTTGTCGACGAGCGCCCCGATCAGGTCGGCCACGGGGCCGGTGCACACGGCCTCGGCGGCGGCGAGGTCCCAGCCGCCGGAGAAGACGCAGACCTCGCGCAGCACCGTGCGCTCCCGCTCGTCGAGCAGGTCCCAGGACCAGTCGACGACCGCGCGCAGGGTCTGCTGGCGGGGCAGCACCGTGCGGCTTCCGGAGGTGAGGAGGCGGAAGCGGTCGTCGAGGCGATCGGCGATCTGACGGGGAGTCAGCAGCCGTAGGCGGGCGGCGGCCGGCTCGATGGCCAGGGGCAGGCCGTCGAGACGGCGGCAGATCTCGTCGACGGCCTCCGGGTCGTGGACGGCGTGCGGGTCGGGGCGCACGGCCGCCGCGCGCTCGATGAAGAGGCGGTGCGCGGGATCGGGCGGCAGGGGCTCCACGGGGCGGACCGACTCGCCCGGTACGCCCAGGGGTTCACGGCTGGTGGCGAGGATCGTGAGGCCCGGGCAGTGCGTGAGCAGCGCCTCGGCCAGCTCGGCCGCCGCGTCGATCACATGTTCGCAATTGTCGAGGATCAGGAGTTCGCTGCGCGGGGCGCAGTGCTCGATCAGCAGAGCGACCGGATCGTCCTGCGGCATCGCCAGCTCGTTGGTGATCAGCACCGTCTCGCGCAGTCCGAGGGCGCTGACCACCGCGGCGGGGACCGCCTCCGGCCGATCCAGCGGGGCCAGCTCGGCCGGCCACGCCTGCGGCAGCCCGGCGGCGGCTTCCTCGGCGAGACGGGTCTTCCCGGAGCCGCCCGGTCCGGTGAGGGTGACCAGGCGGGCCCTGTGCACGTCCGAACGGATCGCCTCGAGTTCGAGTTCCCGGCCGACGAAGGAGTTCAGGCGGGGGCGGAGGTTGCCGGTGCGGGGGGCCGCCGGCGGCTTGAGCGGGGCGGGGGGCTGCGGGGAGCTTGGCCCGGAGGTCTGGGGGGTGGCGGCACGGAGGTCCGAGCGGATGTCTGCGGGGACAGCAGCTCGACGTGCAGGGACTGGAGTTCCGGGCCGGGGTCGGTGCCCAGGCCGTCCGCCAGGGCCCGGCGGACGCGTTCGTAGGCCGCGAGGGCGTCGGCGCCGCGGCCCGTGGCGCGCAGCGCGCGGATGAGGAGGGCGTGGAGGGGTTCGTCGTACAGGTGCGCCGTCGTCAGTTCCGTCAGTTCCGGTACGACGCCGGGGGCGCGGCCCAGGCGCAGGTCGGCCTCGATGCGGGCGCGGGTCGCCGTCAGGCGCAGGGCCTCGGGGCGGGCGGCGGCGGTGCGGTCGGGGAGGTCGGCGAGGGCGGGGCCGTGCCACAGGGCGAGGGCCGTGCGCAGATCGCGGGCGGCGGTGTGCGGGTCGCCATCGGTGAGGGCAGTGGTGCCGCGCTGGACGAGGTCCTCGAAGACGAAGAGGTCGACGGAGTCGCGGCCGGCGTCGAGGCGGTAGCCACCCGGGGCGGAGGCGACGGCGGTCCGGCCGAGGGTGCGGCGCAGGCGGGCGACGAGGGCCTGGAGCGCGGCTGGGGCGTCGAGCGGGGGGTCGTCCGGCCAGATCTCGTCGATGAGGGTCTGGGGGGTGGTGGTGCGGCCCGGGCGGAGGGCCAGGGCGGTGAGGAGGGCGCGGAGACGGGGGCCGCCCAGGGGGACGGGGGTTCCTTGGTCGTCCTCTGCTTGGGCCGTGCCCAGGATTTTGTACCGCACCGGGTCATTGTTGCGGGGGGGTGGCGGTGGGGGCACGGGGTTTAGGGTGCCGTGGGGTTAGGTGCCCGGGCGTTGCCTGTGCCCGGGGGTGCGGTTGCCGGGGGGTGCCTGTGCCCGGGGTGCGGTTGCCCGGGGGCAGGTTGCGCAGCCCGGCGCTTACGGGGTGCCTCCCCCCAAGCTCTTCGAGCAGGGGGGACCCCCAGCGCCCACCCGTGCCGCCCCTGGGGGTCCCCCAGGCCGTCAAGGCACTGGGGGAGGCACGACTGCCAGCAGCTACGGTGGCCACGGCTGCCCGCAGCTACGGTGACCGTGGCTGGGGTACGCAGGAGCGCCCCTCGGGCTCCGCAGGCTACCGACGAAATGCAGCTCGTGAGGTGACGGAACGCTGGTCGTGGGGCGACCGCGCTCTACCCGTCGCGGCCCCGCTGCCCCCTGGAAGCCGCACGCCCCGACCACCACAGGAAGCCGTTGAGGCAGGGGCGGCCGAGCACGACGTCTGTGGGCCGTCGGGTACCGTTCTGGCGTGTCCATGCCTCCTGCGCCGCAGATGCCGCACCAGACGCCCCTCTCCCCCTGGGGCACCCCGCCCCCTGCCCCGCCGGAGAAGAGCCGGGTCGGCCTCATGGCCGCGATCATCGGCGGGGTCTTCCTCCTGATCGTCGGGCTCCTGGCGACGCTGGTGCTGGCGGGGAAGAAGCTCGAGAGCAGCTATCCACGGGCCGAGTCCTCCCTGACCGTGCCCCGGGCGCTGCTCGACGGCCGCTTCAAGCTGACCAGGGACGAATCCCCAACTCAGGGCCGGACGCTGCAGAGGAGCTGGAGGCACAGCTGGGACGCCGAGGCCGTCCACGGCGTCGTCGCCGTGTACCACCCGGACAGCGGCGAACGGGGCGAACTCGTCCTGACCGGCATGTACGGCCGGTTCAAGAACACCAATGAGGTGCGCTCCCGCGTGCTGGCAGACAACGGCTCCAAGAACACCCGGGTGAAGACGCTCGTGCCGCCGGAAGATGTCACCCCGTCCGGTTCCCGCATCCAAATCAGCTGCGAGGTGGTGACCCGGACCTGGGTCGATGGATCGTCGCTCACCTACCCCGTCTGCGCCTGGGCGGACGGCAACACCTGGGCCCGGGTGGCGGACATGACCTTCCTTACCTCGCTGAACGTCGACCTGAAGGCCGCCGCCAGGACCACCCTCCGGATCCGCTCCGAGATAGTGAAGCCGATCAGGTGACCGTCCCCCCGCGTGGGGCGAGTCGCAGTCACCGGGCAAGGCCACACTCCTTTGCGGGATCCCCATTCCACACAGGCCTCATTCGAGCAGGTCGGCGAATTCCGTCGGTTGGCCTCCGCAGGGCCGACGCCCGCAGCTACGGCGGCGACGGCAGGTACGACTGCCCGCACCTGCGTGGCCGCGACTGCCCGCAGCAACAGCGCCGCGGCGTATGCCGTCGTCTGCCCGCAGGCGCGCCGTGCCCTACGCCCCCGCCCCCAGCGCCCTCCCCCGGGGGGAGATCCCCGCCGGTACCGCGCGTGCCCTTGCCGGGGTTCCCGTCCAGCAGGTGCCTCGGCGGGACAGGAGGCGGCGGAGCCAGAGTTCCAGGGAGACCAGGTCTGCCAGGCCGTCCAGGGGGAGGGAGGCGCCGTCGGCCGCCGCGCGTACCGCCTTGCGGACCACTCTGGCCTCCACCAGGCCCGCTTCCGCCAGCAGAGGGGCGGCGAAGAGGTCGACGAGGGAGTTCGCGGCGAGCCTGAGGCCCGCGCGGGTCGCGGCTGCCGAGGAGCCGTGGGAGGGGGCGCCCCAGCCGGGCGGCAGGCCGCCGACGCCCGCGCCCTCCAGGACCGTGCGCAGGATCGCCGCCCGTGCCCCCGGCTGCACCCGCAGGGTCTCGGGAAGCGCGCGGCAGGCGCGGACGACCTGGTTGTCCAGGAAGGGGGCGTGCAGCCGCTGGGAGCGGATCTCGGCGGCCTGCTCCAGGACGCGGAGGTCGGTGGCGTGCCTCGCCAGTGCGGCACGCGCGCGGTGGTCGCCGGGGCGCTGCCCCGGGCCCACGTCCGGCCGGCCCGCGGCCCCCTGGAGGCGAACCGATACTTCAGCCAGCGCCTCACCGGTCAGCCAGCGTGCCGCCGGCCCGGGTCTCGCCCAGGTGAGCGCGGCGAGCGACGCGCCCACGGCACCTCCGGGCTCCTCGAACCGCCGCCGCATCAGCCGGTCGGCGAGTGCGTCGACGCCGGACCGGTACGGCGTGCGGGACAGCTTGCGGGCCGCGCTGTACACGCGCGCGGGGACCATCACCGAGCCGTCCGCCTTCGCGAGCGCGGCCATGGGTCGCACCAGGTGGCGGCGCTTGCGGTCCATCAGCAGGTCGGCGAGTCGGGCCGGGTGCGCGTCGAGGACCTGCCGGGCGCCGTAGCCGGTGAAGTGGTCCGCGCTGCCCGACGCGAGACGGGCGCGGTGCCGGGCCGCCGTCACCAGGGAGGGGCCCGGCTCATCCGTCAGTGGGCCCTCCAGGTCGGCGTAAGGGAGCACTTCCTCGCCGCCGGTGACCACCACGTGGTGCAGCCGGGGGTTGGCCGCGAGCGTGCCGGCCCGCTCCAGTTCGGCCTCGCGGCCCTTGACGGCGAGGTCGTTGAAGGTGACGGCGAGCAGGCGTTCGCCGGCGCCGGTGCCGTGCCCGAGGATCGTGCCGGGCATGCCCGGCAGTCCGGCCGCGAGGAGGGCCAGGGTGCCGGAGGCCGGGCCGCCGGACAGGTCGGCGCCGATGCCGGGGACGGGCATTCCGCGCGCGGCACGGCGTTCCGCGGGTCCCATGCCGGGCACCGGCCCGGGGTCGAGGTCGACGCTCGGGACGTGCCGGGGCGCCGACAGACGCGCCCGTACGGCGTCGATCAGGGCGTCGCGCACCGCGTCCACCGCGTCGGCCGGGTCCGCCGGGGGCGCCGCGACCGCGAGCGAGGCGACCGGCTCGTACCCGGCGATCTCCCGGGCCCCCGCGCGCAGGATCAGCGCGTGCCCCGGCGGGATGCGTCGTACGCCGTCGTACGGGGTGGAGCCGTGCAGGGCTGCCGGTACGTCGGGGGCGGCGAGCAGAGCCGCGAGGTGCCCGAAGTCCAGGTTGGCCTCGATGAGGTCGGCGAGCGGGAGCGCGGCGGTCGCGTAGGCCGTGCCGCCGGCCCAGGGGGTGTAGAACACCGGCCGGGCGCCCGCGAGGTCGCCGCACACGGTGATCCTGCGGCCGACCTGGACGACGGCGGTGTAGCTGCCGGACCAGGCGGTCAGATGGCGCAGCGCCCCGCCCCGGGCGGCGAACAGTGCGACGCGCAGCTGCTCGTCGGATGCGCCGCAGGTGCCCAGGACCGCGATGCGGGTCCGCGGGTCGGCCTTCACGACGCGCACCTCGTCGGGACGCCAGTCGCCGACCGCCCACAGCGGATCGGGGTCGCCCCACAGGAGTTGGGAGCCGACCGGGTGCACGGTCTCGCCGTCGTAACCGGTGGCGCCGGCCGAGCCGGGCTCGACGGCTCCCGCGGCGGTGCTGCTCCATCCCACCAACCACCGCATCGTCGCCTCCACAGGCTGTGGACAACCAGTGCACCGTAGGAACGGCTCCATGCTGCCACGAAGAATGCGCCCCGGAGGGTGCAAGCCACAGCTCGTGCGCCCCGCGATGCGCCCGTGGAGAGCGGCCCTCGAGCCGGGGAACTCCCGCGCGACCCAAGGCCGTCGGAGAGACGGCGAAGGAAACAGCGACGTGAATGCGCCCCCGTAATGCTCCCCGAAAACGCCGTTCGCGCCGTCAAGAGTCGTGGTCGGGGCCTTGATGGCTGTCGAAATCCACCATCGCTTTTCGGCCAAATCGGCTGCGGGCGGCCAGGCTTGGGCACGCTCCGTACAGACCCTGGGCAACGCACGGTCCGGGAGACGGAGTTCGTCTCCCGGACCGGTCCGCCGCCCGCGGGGATGGAGGCGGCGGTGTCCCCCAGCCCACTGGATCCAGTACAGCGGGCCGACCCACGCACGGCCCATGGAACCGCCCCCGCGGTGGCCGGAGAAGAGCGCACGGACGGGCGCACGGCCACACAGCGGGAGCACGTGGCGACACTCCGTACATAAGTACGGACCACAATCCCGCCAACCGGATTTACGCCCCTTAACGCATGGGATGCGGCGAACTACGCTGGGTTTACGAATGCCGCGCGGTTATGCCATCGCCGCGGCAGCCGTCTGTGTCGAGGGGTGGCGCATGTCCAGGGAGCAACGCGGGCCGAACGAAAAACTCGGCGCCGTTCTCGCCCTCGCGGGAATCAGCAACGCAGGACTCGCCCGGCGCGTCAACGATCTTGGCGCCCAGCGCGGGTTGACACTTCGCTACGACAAGACGTCGGTGGCGCGCTGGGTGTCGAAGGGCATGGTGCCGCAGGGTGCCGCGCCGCACCTGATCGCCGCGGCCATCGGCCAGAAGCTCGGCCGCCCCGTACCGCTCCACGAGATCGGTCTGGCGGACGCGGATCCCGCACCGGAAGTGGGCCTCGCCTTCCCCCGGGACGTAGGACAGGCGGTGAGGTCGGCGACGGAGCTCTACCGCCTCGACCTCGCCGGGCGCCGGGCCGGCAGCGGCGGCATCTGGCAGTCGCTGGCCGGATCGTTCGCAGTGAGCGCTTACGCGACCCCTGCCTCCCGCTGGCTGATAACACCGGCCGACAGCTCGGTGGCCCGCGACCCCGTCCCGGGCGAGGGGTCCAGGGCGCCGATCAAGGTCGGCCACAGCGATGTCCAGAAGCTCCGCGAGGCCGCGGAGGACGCGAGGCGCTGGGACTCCAAGTACGGGGGCGGCGACTGGCGGTCGTCGATGGTGCCGGAGTGCCTGAGGGTGGAGGCTGCGCCGCTGCTGCTCGGGTCGTACTCCGACGAGGTCGGCAGGGCGCTGTTCGGCGCGTCCGCAGAACTCACCCGGTTGGCGGGCTGGATGGCCTTCGACACCGGTCAGCAGGAGGCCGCCCAGCGCTACTACATCCAGGCGCTGCGCCTCGCGCGCGCGGCGGCCGACGTGCCCCTCGGGGGCTACGTCCTGGCCTCCATGTCGCTGCAGGCGACCTACCGCGGCTTCGGCGACGAGGGCGTCGACCTCGCCCAGGCCGCCCTGGAGCGCAACCGCGGCCTGGCCACCGCCCGCACCATGAGCTTCTTCCGCCTGGTCGAGGCACGCGCGCATGCGCGCGCGGGTGACGCCCAGGCGGCCGGCGCGGCCCTGAAGGCCGCCGAGGGCTGGCTGGAGCGGGCCCGCGACGGCGACAACGACCCGTCCTGGCTCGGCTTCTACTCCTACGACCGCTTCGCCGCCGACGCCGCCGAGTGCTACCGCGACCTCAAGGCCCCGCGCCAGGTCCGCCGCTTCACCGAACAGGCGCTGTCGCGGCCCGGCGAGGAGTACGTGCGCTCGCACGGCCTGCGCCTGGTGGTGTCGGCGGTCGCCGAGCTGGAGTCGGGCAACCTGGACGCGGCCTGCGAGCAGGGCGTGCGGGCGGTGGAGATCGCCGGGCGCATATCGTCGGCGCGCACCACCGAGTACGTACGGGACCTGCTGCACCGGCTGGAACCGTACGGCGACGAACCGCGCGTGGCGGAGCTGCGGGAGCGGGCGCGGCCGCTGTTGACGGCTCCGGTCTGACGGCGCGGCCGCAGGGCGCTCCCCCGGGTTTGAAGGCATTGTCAGTGGCGCAGTGCACTATCGAAACCGGGAGGTGGAGCAGGTGCGGGAGATCGCCTACGACTGCGACGTGCTGGTGATCGGTGGCGGAATCGTCGGCCTGTCGACGGCGTATGCGATCACGCGTGCCGCGCCGGGCACGCGGGTGATCGTCCTGGAGAAGGAGGCCGGCCCGGCCCGCCACCAGACGGGGCGCAACAGCGGGGTCATCCACAGCGGGATCTACTACCGACCCGGGTCCCTGAAGGCGCAGTACGCGGTCGGGGGTGCCGCCGAGATGGTCAAGTTCTGCGCGGAGTACGGCATCGCGCACGCCGTCACCGGCAAGCTGATCGTCGCGACGGAGCGGGAGGAGCTGCCGCGCCTGCACGCGCTGGTGCAGCGCGGCCGGGAGAACGGCATTCCGGTACGGGAGCTGGGCGCCCCCCAGATAGCGGAGTACGAGCCGGAGGTGCGGGGGCTCGCGGCCATCCATGTGGGCACCACCGGGATCTGCGACTTCGTGGCGGTCGCCCGGCAGCTCGGGGAGGCCTCGGGCGCGGAGATCCGGTACGGGGCGGAGGTGGTCCGGATCGACCGGCGCGCCTCGCTGGGGGTCGCCGTACGCACGGGTGACGGGACGGTGCTCCGCGCGCGTGTGCTGGTGAACTGCGCCGGGTTGCACTGCGACGAGGTGGCCCGGCTGACCGGGGACGACCCCCGGGTGCGGATCGTGCCGTTCCGGGGCGAGTACTACACGCTGCGCCGGCCCGACCTGGTGCGGGGGCTGGTGTATCCGGTGCCGGATCCGGCGTTCCCGTTCCTCGGCGTGCATCTGACCCGCGGGATCGACGGAGAGGTGCACATCGGGCCGAACGCGGTGCCGGCGCTGGCCCGCGAGGGGTACGGCTGGGGGGTCGTACGGCCTCGGGAGCTGGGCGCGACGGTGGCATGGCCCGGGTCGTGGCGGATTGCGCGGCGGCACTGGCGGTACGGGGCGGGGGAACTGCGGCGGTCGGTGTCGAAGGGGGCGTTCACCGAGGCCGTGCGGAGATTGCTGCCCGCGGTCCGGGAGGACGACCTCGTGCGGGCCCCTGCCGGGGTGCGGGCGCAGGCGGTGCTGCGGGACGGGACGCTGGTGGACGACTTCCTGATCCGGGAGGGGGCGCGGGCGGTGCACGTACTGAACGCGCCGTCCCCTGCGGCCACCGCTTCGCTGGCTATCGGGCGGGAGGTGGCGCGGCGGGCGTTGGTGGTGCTGGGCGGGGCTTGAGCGTGGCCGGGGGTGCAGCTGGGCGGGGGTAGGTCGCGCATCCCGGCGCTACGGGGTGCCTCCGGCCACGCAGGGTCGGCGGCACGACTGCCCGCAGCTCGGTAGGCCCTAAAATTGGTCCCACTGTGTCTGACTCCCTCAACTTCGCTCCCGAAGATTCCCAGGTCACCTCCGGTGGCGGCTCCGGTCGTGGTGTCGGCGCGCCCCTTCGGCACACCCGGGCCAAGGGGGAGCCCCGGTTTCCCGACGGGCCCAAGGCCGACCCCGCCGGGTCGCACTTCGAGCGGCGGATCCGTAGCTTCCAGCCGCGGCGGAGCCGGGTGACGGCCGGGCAGGCGGACGCGCTGCAGCGGCTGTGGCCCAAGTGGGGGCTGGACATCGACGGACATCGGGTCATCGACCTCGCCGAGCTGTTCGGCAACAGCCGCCCCGTCGTGCTGGAGATCGGGTTCGGCATGGGCGAGGCCACCGCGGAGATGGCCACCGCCGACCCGGACACCAACGTCCTCGCCGTCGACGTGCACACCCCCGGCCAGGGCAACCTGCTTGCCCTCGCCGACCGGGCAGGACTGACCAACATCCGCGTCGGCAACGGCGACGCGATCATCCTGCTCCGCGAGATGCTCGCCTTCGACTCCCTCGACGGGCTGCGCGTCTACTTCCCCGACCCCTGGCCCAAGAAGCGCCACCACAAGCGGCGGCTCATCCAGCCCGACTTCCTCACGCTCGCCGCGAGCCGTCTCAAGCCGGGCGCGCTGGTGCACTGCGCCACGGACTGGGAGCCGTACGCCGAGCAGATGCTGGAGGTGTTCACCGCGCACCCGGGGTTCGAGAACACCCAGCCCGGCGGCGGGTACGCGCCACGCCCCGACTTCCGGCCGCTGACCCGTTTCGAGGGGCAGGGTCTGGACAAGGGTCATGTCGTGAACGACCTGCTCTTCCGGCGCGTACAGCACCGCGAGCAGCCCACCGCCGAAGACTGAGCGTCCGCGCGTGAAGTTGGACACCGTCGCGGGCGGCGCCCCCGTCTCGTTAGGGTCGATGCCGTGGCCACCTTTCCCCCGTACCCGACTCACCCGGGCGGCAACGCCGCCGCCGGCTCGTTCGGGCATCCGCACTGGTGGCAGAGGCGGTGGGTGCGGTACGGGGCGCTGATCACGCTCCTCGCGCTCTCCGGGCTCGTCATCCTGGCCCTCGTACGGCAGCAGACCGGGACCGAGGGCTTCCTGGTCGGGCTGGGTCTCGCGGTGCTGCCCGTGCCGCTGCTCATCGCGGCCTTCCGCTGGCTGGACCGGGTGGCGCCGGGACCCTGGCGGAACCTGATCTTCGCCTTCGCCTGGGGCGCGTGCGCCGCCGCGCTCATCGCGATCGTCGCCAACAGTTTCGCCGCCCGGTGGATAGCGACCGCGACCGCCGATCCGCACAGCGCCGACACGCTCGGCGCGACCGTGATAGCGCCGATCGTCGAGGAGTCCGCGAAGGCCGCGGCCGTGCTGCTGGTCTTCCTCTTCCGCAGACGGGACTTCACCGGGATCATCGACGGAGTGGTGATAGCCGGCGTCACCGCCACCGGCTTCGCCTTCACCGAGAACATCCTCTACCTGGGCACGGCCTTCGGCACCGACCAGATGAGCGGGGGAAGCGGGCTGGCGTCCGTCACGGCCGCGACCTTCTTCGTCCGCGTGGTGATGTCACCCTTCGCGCACCCGCTGTTCACCGTGCTCACCGGCATCGGCTTCGGCATCGCCGCGCTGTCCGCGGAGCGCCAGCACGTCCGGCGGGTGCTGACGCCGCTCTGCGGGCTGCTGCTCGCGATGGGCATGCACTCCATGTGGAACGGGTCGTCCACGTTCGGCCAGTACGGGTTCTTCGCGGTGTACGCGTCGTTCATGGTGCCCGCGTTCGGGCTGCTGACCTGGCTGGTCATCTGGACGCGTCAGCGGGAGCTGCGGACGGTGCGGGAGGAGCTGCCCACGTACGTGGCCGCCGGGTGGATGGGGCCGGTGGAGCCGTTCGTGCTCGGTTCGATGCGGGCGCGGCGGCTGGCCCGTGAGTACGCGAGGCAGCACTTCGGGAAGGACGCGGCGCGGTCGGTCGCGCGGTACGAGGCGTACGCGACGTCGCTGGCGTTCCTGCGCCACCGGGGGCGCCGGGGGCGGGCGGGCGCCGATTTCGTCGTACGGGAACGGGAGTTGCTGACCGAGCTGTGGGCGCGCCGGGAGGTGGCGCGGCCGGCGCTGGCGTATGCGGCACGGGCGACGGCACCGGCGGCTCCGCCGCTGTGGCCGGGGTACGGGCACGTGGCGTTCCAGAGGGCGCCGCAGTACGGCCCTGCCATGCCGCGGTACGGCCCGGTGGCGCCGCAGTACGGCCCTGCGATGCCGCAGTACGGTCCGGCGGTGCCGTATCCGGAGTACAACCCCTATCGCGCCTAGGAGTTGACGCGCGCTCGGCACCGCCGGACTCCGCCGTCTGCCGGGCTACGCCGACGCCTCCGTCAGCTTGGCCACGTCCTCGTCCGTCAGCGTCAGGTCCGCGACGGCCAGCAGCGCAGGCAGCTGCTCCACCGTCCGCGCCGAGGCGATCGGTGCCGCGACCGTCGGCTGGGCCGCCAGCCAGGCGAGCGCCACCGTCGGGATCTCGGCGCCCCGGGCCTCGGCGACCTCGTCCAGGGCCGTCAGGACCCGCTGCCCGCGCTCGGTCGCCAGGTGCTTGGCCGCGCCCTCCGCGCGTGCCGACTCCACCGTCGTACCCGGCCGGTACTTGCCGGTCAGGAAGCCCGACGCCAGCGCGAAGTAGGGAATCGCCGCGAGCCCCGCCCGGGAGGCGAGGTCCTGCAGCGCACCCTCGTAGGTGTCGCGCGAGACCAGGTTGTAGTGCGGCTGCAGCGCCACGTACCGCGCCAGGTTCTCGCGGTCCGAGAAGTCCAGGGACTCCTGGAGGCGCTCGGCGGAGATGTTGGAGGCGGCGATGGCGCGCACCTTGCCCGCCTTCACCAGCTCGTCGAGCGCGCCGATGATCTCCTCGACCGGCACCTCAGGCTTGTCGAAGTGGGTGTAGTAGAGATCGATGTAGTCGGTGTCCAGACGGCGCAGGGACGCGTCGGCCGCGGCCTTGATGTTGGCGGCGGTCAGGCCCTGGTAGTCGGGGTGCTGGCTGACCTTGGTCGCGATGACCACGTCGGAGCGGTTGCCGCGCGCCTTCACCCACTTGCCGATGATGGTCTCGGACTCGCCGCCCTTGTTGCCCGGCACCCAGGCCGAGTACGAGTCGGCCGTGTCGATGAAGTTCCCGCCCGCCTCCGTGTATGCGTCGAGGACGGCGAAGGACTGCGTCTCGTCGGCGGTCCAGCCGAAGACGTTGCCGCCGAGGGACAGCGGGAAGACCTCGAGATCGGAAGAACCCAGTTTGCGAAGAGAAGTCATGTTCTGTGTCAACGCCCGGACCGGGCGGCGTCTTCCGGAAAGCCCGCAAAGATCTTGCAAACGATCGCGCTCTTTGCGGGGGTGGGGTCAGGGGTTGAGGCCCTTGCCGCGCAGCCAGGCCAGCGGGTCGATCGCGGCGCCGCCGTTCGGGTGGACCTCCAGGTGCAGGTGTGGCCCGGTGACGTTGCCGGTCGCGCCCACGCGGCCGATGACGTCGCCCGTGCCGACCTTCTGCCCGACCGTGACGCTGATCGACGACTGGTGGCAGAACCACAGCTCGGTGCCGTCGTCGAGGGTGAGGATCGTGCGGTAGCCGTACGAGCCGGCCCAGCCCGCCTCCGTGATCGTGCCGCTGTGGACGGCCTTGATGAGCGTGCCGGTGGGCGCGGCGAAGTCCAGGCCGGTGTGGAAGCCGGAGGACCACATGGCACCGGCGTCGCCGAAGTGGGAGGTGAGGGTGTAGGAGGAGGTCGGCAGCGTGAACTGCCGGGCGAGTGCGGCGAGCCGCGCGGCCTCCTGCGCCTTCTTCTTCTCGGCGGCGGCCTTGGCCTGCGCGTCGTCCTGTGCCTTGGCCGCCGCGGCGGCGGCCTTCTTCACGGCGGCGTCCTCGGCGGCCTGCGCCGCCTCCTGCGCGATCCGGTCCTGCTGGGACTCGGCCTGCTGCATGATCCGGGCGCGCAGCGCCTCGCCCGCGCCCTTCGAACCGGCGGCGTCGGTGGCATCACCGGCGTCGGTCCGGCCGACGCTGCTGAGAGCGGTGGCCGAGCTCTCGGGGGCGCCGGAGTCGTCGCCGATGAGCGCCTTGGCGGATTCCGTGACCGAGGAGAGGTCCGGCAGGGATATGGACACCGGCGGCTTGCCGGACTGGGCGGTGGCCATGCCGCCCGCGCCGACGGCGGCCATCACACCGACGCCGAGGACGGTGGAGCTGCGGGCGAGCCCGCCCCCGCGCTGCTTGGCGACGCGGTGCCGGCCGCGGACGGGGCGGACGGAGTCCTCGGTGGGGTTCCACTCCTCCCAGGGGCCCTCGTCGATACCGGGTGCGACGTCGAGCGTCTGAGTACCGTTCGGGGCGAACGAGGTGCTCTGGGCAGGCCGGTTGAACGCCACGTGGGCGCACTCCTTTCCTTCCGTCTCGCCTACCGGGTTAGCTGACGGGTTCGGAGCAGGAAGGTCTCCTACGCGCGTATACCGGCCGTGCGGCACGGCGGTATCCGCGTGATTCACCCCAAGGTGGTGGTTCCCCGGCTCCCTTGCGGGATTCGGCAGGCGCGCACGGAGCCGCCTTCGGTGACGGCTGGGACGACCGCGCTGCGTTATCGAACGTTAATAGACCCGCGGCCTGTATTCCAAGCCGTTCAGGCAGATCCGTTCATTGCCGCTGGCCAGGACTTTCATGGCCTGAACGGAGGAAATCGGGCGAGTCGCCCCCGCCTCATCGACCTCATGGGTATTGACAGTATGTCAGTTCTTATGCGGAGGGGCATGGCTCACTCACTCCTCGTCACCGCGCCAGGGGGCGCCCGGGCCGGCGCACGGCCAGCAGAGCCATGTCGTCCGTGCCGCGGCCGCCGGTGTGCCGGGCGACCTCGCGCGTGATGGTGCTCAGCAGGGCGCCGGGGCCGGGGAAGACCCGTCCGGCGAGGCGGACGGCGGGGTCGTAGAACCGGCCGTGCGCGTCCCGTGCCTCCGAGACGCCGTCGGTGTGGAAGAGCAGCGTCGAGCCGGGCGGGAAGTCCCACTCCTCCACCCGGTCGGGCCAGACGCCGAGGTCGCCCATGCCGAGCGGCAGCGCGGGCTCGCGGGCCTCCAGTTCTCGCAGGGAACCGTCCGGGAGCAGGAGCAGCGGGGCGGGGTGGCCGCGGTTGACGATGCGGACGACGCCGGAGCCGTGCGGGATCTCGGCGAGGATCGCGGTGGTGAACCCCTCGTACACGTCGGGCCCCTCGCGCCCGGCGCGGTCGCGCATCAGCGCCCGCTCCAGGCGCTGGGCGACGGCCTCGAGCGTGGGCTCCTGTTCGGCGGCCTCCCGGAAGGCCCCGATCACGACGGCCACGGCGGTCACGGCGCCCATGCCCTTGCCGCGTACGTCGCCGACGACGAGCCGTACCCCGTGCGGGGAGTCCTGGACGGTGTACAGGTCGCCGCCGATGAACGCGTCGGCCTGCGCGGCCTCGTAGCGGGCGGCGATGTCCAGCCCACCGATCCGGGCGGCGGGCTCGGGCAGCACCGCACGCTGCGCGGCCTCGGCGATCTGGCGGGCGGACGCGAGGCGGGCGACGTTGCGGCGGACCAGCACGTTGAGGAGGACGGCGAGGGCGGCGACGGTGGTGACCGTGGCCACCTCGGTGACCTCGCCCGCCTTTCCGAGCACGCCGAGCCCGAGGTGGACCCCGAGGACCACGACGACGGCCGCCGTGCCGGTGAGGACGGTGCCGCGCAACGAGAACAGGGGCGCGGCGACGAGCGGCGCGGCGGTGAAGAGGGGGCCGGCCGTGTAGTCGGACGGGGCGAGGAGGTCGAAGCAGAACCCGGCGACGATCAGCAGCCCGGGCAGGCCCCGCAGAAAGGCCCGCGCGTACGAGATCCGCCGCTCCTCGGCCTCCGTGGCGGCCTCCGCCTCGGCCCCTCCGTACGCGGGCACCGGAACGGCCCTCGCGCCGGGGGCGGGGACGGGGGTGCCGGGGTCGGGCACGGGGGATCCTGGAGCTTCGGGGGCTCCGGGGGCTCCGGGGGCTCCGACGAGCCGGCCGGGTCGGCCGGCTAGGCGGTCCTCGCGGTCGGGGAGGCACCCGCCGGACCGGTTGCCGCGGCCGGAGAGACGCCCGCCCGACCCGTCGCGACGGCCGGAGAGATGCCCGGAGAGACGCCCGCGCGACCGCTCGTGGTCCTCGGCCCCCTCCTCACACGGCCCATCGGGCCCACGCCGCTCGTCGGGATCCTGCTCCCATGACCACCGCTCGCCTGCTTGCTGCACCACCCGTCCAGGCTTCCCGGAAGGGCGGCGGGGGGCGACCGCTGTGGGCCGGGCGGAGTAGCCGCCAGTGGGTGAAAGAGGGCCGGGGAAACACCGAGGGCCGGAGCCCTTTCGGACTCCGGCCCTCGGCCTTCAGTAGCGGGGACAGGATTTGAACCTGCGACCTCTGGGTTATGAGCCCAGCGAGCTACCGAGCTGCTCCACCCCGCGTCGGTGATTCCAGTGTACGCCATGCGCGCGACAGCTAGCGCACGGGTTTCACCCCCAGGCCGTCCCACCAGAGATTTCCGGCCGTACGCGGAGCTGCTCGGCCCCCTTCGAGGCCCTCAGGTACGGGCGGCCGGGGGCAGCAGATGGGCGTTCGGGGCCTTGGCGCGGTCCTCGTACTCCGGCAGCAGAACCACGTCCACGCCCGCGGCCGCCAGCAGTGCGTTCCCGTCAGCCGACGCGACGAACGTGTCCGGTTCCCGCCAGGCCGTCACCACCCGTCGTACCCCCGCCTCGATGATCAGCCGGGCGCAGGGCGCGGGCCGGGACGCGCGGCGGGCGCACGGTTCCAGGCTGCTGTACACCGTCGCGGAGGCCAGCCGCGGATCCGCGGGGTCCAGCTTCGCCAGCGCCGCTTCCTCGGCGTGCACCACGGGGTCGCCGCCCTCCCGGGAGTGGCCCCGCGCAAGTTCCGTGCCGTCGGCCGCGACGACCACCGCGCCGACGCTGAAGGCGATCTCCGACGGCGGGCACCGGTCCGCCAGCTCGCAGGCCACCTCCAGCCACCGCCGGTCCGCTGCCGAGGCGAGCCTCCCGGTGCCGGGCGCGGTGGGCACGTACCGCATCAGCACCACGTCCCCGACCGCGCGCGTCTCCACCAGCCGCATCCGCCCCGGCGGGTACGCGCCGTGCCCGAACATCCGCGGGGCCTCCGGCTCCCCCACGAACAGCGGCGCCACCACGAGCTGCACCTCGTCCGCGAGCCCCAGCTGGAGCAGCCGCGTGTGCACGCTCCCGCCGCCCTCGACCATCAGCCGCCGTACGCCCTTCACGTCACCGAGGTGGTCGAGCACGGCCCGCCACTCCACGTCCGGCCCGAGCGCGACCACCTCCACGTCCGCCGGCAGCAGACCGCGCAGCCGCCGGGCGCCCTTGTCCGTCGTGTAGACGGTCTTCGCGCCTCCCGTGTGCCAGAAGCGGGCCTCGGGATCGAGGTCCCCGGACGCGCTGACCGTGACCTTCAGCGGATACTCTGGCAGCCCGGCGGCGAGGCGGGCCGCGCGCCGCTCGGCCGAGTAGACCAGCAGCCGGGGGTTGTCGGTGCGCAGCGTGCCCGCGCCGATGAGGATGGCGTCGCTGCCCGCCCGCACCTCGTCGACCCGGTCGAAGTCCTCCGGGCCGGACAGCAGCAGCCGTTCGGGCCCGGTGTCGTCCAGGAAGCCGTCGAGGGAGACGGCGGCGGACAACAGGACGTAGGGATGGGCCATGGCGGCGCTCCTGGGGTCGGGCCGATCCGGTGAACGAGGCGGCTTGGTTCAACTTTTAAACAATAACTACACTGCCAGTATGACGACCCGCTGGCTCACCCCCGAGGAACTGCGCGCCTGGTGCTCGTACCTGGCCGCGTCGTGGCTCCTGGAGGACGCGATCGACCGGCAGCTCCAGCAGGAGGCCGGCATGCCGCACCTGTACTACTCGGTCCTGGCCAACCTCTCCGAGGCACCGGACCGCCGTATGCGCATGACCGATCTCGCCGAGGCACTGAAGATCACGCGCAGCCGGCTGACATACGTGGTCACCCGGCTGGAGAAGGATGGAACGGTCCGCCGGGAGGGCTGCCCGACCGACAAGCGCGGCAGCGTGGCGATCCTGACGGAGGACGGCAGGGCGCTCTTGGAGCGTACGGCGCCCGGTCACGTCGAGACGGTGCGCTCGGCCGTCTTCGACCACCTCACCGAGGAGCAGGTGGCCCAGCTGGAAGCGATCTGCTCCCGGATCACGGAGGCGCTCCAGCAGGACGAGGAGCGGTCGGCGTGCGGCGAGCTGCCGTGGCGCCGGCGTTCGTCCACGCCGTGACCGGAGGCGACAGGCGACACGGGAAAAAGAGTTGCTTGAAATTTAAAGCAGGGATAGAGTCTCGGCCGAGGTTGTGCTTCAAATCTGAAGCATGAAGCTGTGTGAAGCGCATCCTCCGCACCCGCCATCGTCGGCCAGGAGAAAGACGACAGCCATGCGCGACGCACACGAGACCGCCCCTTCCCGCGACACCGGTGACACCGCCGACCCCCACACAGCCGCCCCGCACACGGCGGAGCCGCCCGCAGCCGCCCCGGCCATCCCCCTCCTCGGCAACGACCTGCCCGGTGCCGTTCTTTCCGCCACCGACCTGCTCGGTGCCGACATGCCCGGCGCCGGGCTTCCGGCCGCCACCGTCCGCACCCGGGTGACGGTCCCGCTCCGCTTCGGCGACGGCTACACGGTCACCGCGGACCTGGCCACCTTCCACGGCCTCACCGACGGGCGGGAGCACGTGGCCGTGGTCCTCGGCGAGCCCGCCGCCGGCCGGCCGCCGCTGGTGCGACTGCACTCCGAGTGCCTCACCGGCGACGTCTTCGGCTCGGCCCGCTGCGACTGCGGCCCCCAGCTGCGGGAGGCGGTGGAGCGCATCGCCGAGCACGGCGGCGTGCTGCTCTACCTGCGCCAGGAGGGCCGCGGCATCGGCCTCTACAACAAGCTCGACGCCTACGCCCTCCAGGACCAGGGCCTGGACACCTACGAGGCGAACGCCGCGCTCGGCCTGCCGGAGGACGCCCGCGACTACACGGCCGCCGCGCAGATGCTCCGCGCGCTCGGCATCGACGCCCTGGACCTGCTCTCCAACAACCCCGACAAGGCCCGACAGCTCCGGGACCTCGGCCTCACGGTCACTCACCGCGTCCCCACGGGCGTCTTCACCACGGCCCAGAACGTGCGCTATCTGCGCGCGAAGGTGGTCCACACCCAGCACACGCTGCCGCTGACGGAACTGACCGCGGGCTGAAGGGGAGGGAGATTCCCCGCGCGCACCAGCGCAGAAACTTCGAGACTGTGTGACCCAGGACACTCCCCGGATGCGGATGGCCTGGCCGCTCCTTCACCGCACGGCCGCCGAACACAAACGCAGAAATCCGGCCGGAGCACTACACTGGCCGCCACATTGACACACGCGACTCAAGGAGACACAGGACCGTGACGGCCATCGTCGACGAGCTCAAGTGGCGCGGGCTGATCGCCCAGGCCACTGACGAGGACGCACTGCGCAAAGCTCTCGCGGATGGCCCCGTCACGTTCTATTGCGGCTTCGACCCCACCGCGGCCAGCCTGCACGTCGGCCACCTGGTGCAGGTGCTCACCCTACGCCGACTCCAGCAGGCGGGGCACCGGCCCCTGGCACTCGTGGGCGGCGCGACCGGCCACATCGGCGACCCGCGGCCGACCGCCGAGCGCACCCTGAACGACCCGGAGACCATCGCCCAGTGGGTGACCCGGCTGCGCGCACAGATCGAGCCGTACCTCTCCTTCGAGGGCGACAACGCGGCGACCATGGTCAACAACCTGGACTGGACCGCGGGCCTGTCCGTGATCGAGTTCCTGCGGAACATCGGCAAGCACTTCCGGGTGAACAAGATGCTCACCAAGGACTCGGTCGCCCAGCGCCTGGCGTCCGAGCAGGGCATCAGCTTCACGGAGTTCAGCTACCAGTTGCTTCAGGCCATGGACTTCCTGGAGCTGTACCGGCGGTACGGCTGCACCCTCCAGACGGGCGGCAGCGACCAGTGGGGAAACCTCACGGCCGGTCTCGATCTGATCCACCGCCTGGAACCGCACGCCGAGGTGCACGCGCTGGCGACGCCGCTGATGACGAAGGCGGACGGCACCAAGTTCGGCAAGACGGAGACCGGCACGCTCTGGCTCGACCCGGAGATGACCACGCCGTACGCGTTCTACCAGTTCTGGCTGAACACGGATGACCGGGACATCTCGCGGTACATGCGCATCCTTTCCTTCAAGTCCCGCGAGGAGTTGGAGGAGTTGGAGAAGGTGACCGCGGAGCGGCCGCAAGCCCGTACCGCGCAGCGTGCGCTCGCCGAGGAGCTGACCACGTTGGTTCACGGCGCCGAACAGTGCGCTGCCGTGATCGCCGCGTCGAAGGCGTTGTTCGGGCAGGGTGAACTCGCCGAGCTCGACGAGGCGACGCTGGCGGCCGCGGTCTCCGAGCTCCCGAGCGCCAAGGTGAGCGAACTCGGCCAGGTCACCGATCTCTTCGCGGAGGTCGGCCTGGTGGCGAGCAAGTCGGCCGCCCGCCGCACCGTGAAGGAGGGCGGCGCCTACGTGAACAACGCCAAGGTGACCGCCGAGGACGCGGTGGCCACGGTCGACCAGTTGCTGCACGGTCGCTGGCTGGTGCTGCGCAGGGGCAAGAAGAACCTGGCAGTGATCGAGTTCACCGGAGCCTGAGGCAGCCCGGGATGACGGAAGCTCATCCGTGGGCGGGGGGCGTGACTTCCCGCTCACGGAGCTGGGCTACGGCAACCGCGGGCAAGCGAGCTGGTCGGCATCGGCCCCTCGGAACCCTCGGACGGCCGGATCGCCGAGTGCCGCGTGGGCCGCGCGCGCGATGTCCCTGAGGCTCACCGCAACGCGCGCCGCGCCGTCCTGGTGGACCACAGCAGGGCCAGCAGGCTCGCGACGTGCACCGGGGTGAGGGCCCGCAGGACGCCGTGCCTCCGGCCGACGACGGCGAGCAGGGTTCCGGTGGCGGAGCCCGCCAGCGCCAGGCGGACGCAGCGCCGGGAGACCACGCGGGCCGCGGTCACCGCGCGCAGGATGCGCCAGGCGTCCTGAAGACCGTCCGCGCAGACCAGGTCCGCCGACCAGGACGCCTCGGCGCCCGGCGCGTCGGGCACCGCGACCGCGATGTCCGCCGCGGCCAGCGCCTCCGCGTCCGTACCCGAGATCACCAGGACGCCCTCCCCGTGGTCCCGCAGCTCGCACACCCGGTCGGCGAGGCGTTCGCGCCCTCCGACGATCTCGTCGGACGGGCACAGGAGTTCACGGACGCGCTCGTCCTCGGTGAGCACCACCCGCGCTCCGGTGGCGCGTGCGGCGGCCAGCACCGTCACGGCGGGCGGGGCCGGCCGCCCGCCCGCCGTCACCAGCACCGCGGAGTCGACGACCACGGCGGAGACCACGTCGAGCAGCCGCAGCGCCGACGGGTCCAGCGGTACGACACCACGCCGCGCCAGCTCACGTCCGACCGTGGCGGCGAAGGCCTCCCGCCCGTAACGGGCCGCCCTGGGGACGGCGGCGAGCAGGGCGTCCGCCGCCCGGCCGGTACTTACCGTCAGCGCGAACACCGCCGCCGCGGTGAGCGGTGCGGTCGGCGCCAGCCGCGTCTCCCACCACTCGACGGGACCGGGCGGCCGGGCCCTGCCGCGCAGATGCCGCACCGGCCGGGTGTGCGGCACACAGGCGGGGCCCGGGCACAGGTCCCTCTCGCGCCGCTCCCACACCTGACGTCGGGCGCGGATCTCGCGAAGCAGCAGCATCCGGTTCGCCGCGTCGACGGCCGGCATCCCGATACCGCCGTACAGCCCACCCACGACGGCGCCGGCCAGGGAGAGCAGCAGATCGGTCTCCAGCGGCCCGATACGGCGGACCAACGGCCGGCGCAGACCCCGCTCCAGCTCCAGCGCCGCCACCGCCACGGGCACCACCCGGGGCAGCGACGGCAGCCGGAAGGCCCTCCGGACCACCCCGGCGGCCACCGCCGCGCAGTCGACCAGCAACTCGGCCGTCACGGCCGCCACCGGCGCGTCGTCGCCCGGGATGACCGGCTGCGCCCAGGGGAAGTCCGCGTCCCGCACGCCCTGGGCCCTCTCCACCGCCCTGACCGTGTTCAGGAGGCGGTCGACCCCGACACTGCTCTCGTCGAACGACAGCAGGACCTGGCCGGTCACCGCGTTGACCTCGGCCCACCGCACCCCGCTCAGCCCGCGCAGCGCCCTGGTCACCCCGCCGGTCAGCCGCTCCCGCCTGCTGCTGCCGAGATCGAGCCCGCGCACCTCGATATGCGCACGCCCGTGCGAGGCCCACACCTGACGGGTGTGCCGCCGCGGATGGAGATCGGCCAGGACGCGCCCCGCCCGCACGGCCCGCGCGGCCGCCGAGACCCCCTGCCGGACCGCCGACACCGTGACCCGCCCGCTCCCCTCGGCGGCGCGCAGCCCGGTCCTGGCCGCCACCGGCGCCACCCGCCCGGCGGCACGGGCGCCCGCCGCGCCGAGGGCCCACGCCCCGCTGACCCCGGCACGGGTCACGGACGCCAGGGACGACACCACACTTCCGGCCACCACGTTCGGGTACCCGCAGGGCTCACGCTCTAATGCGCTCGCCGACGGCTACCGGAACACCTCTGCTCTTCGTCTCGACTCGTCGTCCGTGGCGGCGGTCATCTCCACATCCAGCACGCCCTCGTCCTCGAACAGCTCGGACGTCAGCCGCCCGATGTCGGCCGTCCCCTCCAGCTCGAGCAGGACGCGTGCGGCCGGGTCGGTGCTGCCGGGCAGCCGGTCCACCTTGACCTGCAGGATGCGGAAACCACGCCGGGCGAAGATCTCCATCAGCCGGGGCAGCAGGTGCCGGTGCGGTAGGTCATACGCAACTCGAAGACGGACGGCACCCGGTCCGGCACGAGCCGAGAGGACAGGGAGAAGGGACGCTCCTGCACGGCCCCGAAAACGAAGCGGCGCCCGCCCCGGCCGAAGCCGAACCGGACGCCGCACGACAGGCCGGAGGGGATGCCCCTCGCCTGCGGACCGTAGGCCCTGTGGGACTCGAACCCACAACCAATGGATTAAAAGTCCACTGCTCTGCCAATTGAGCTAAGGGCCCTCGCGATGTTGCCTCCCCGAGCATAGCCCGACGAGGCCGTATCTCCGATCGGGTATCGGGGAGGCGGGCCGGAAGTGTTCGCTGTGGGTGGCATGTGGGTGGGTGGCGGGGCGGCCGTGCGGGTGGCCGGTGGGGTTACGGGTCGGCCGGCTCGGGGGCGCCGGAGCGGGCTGCCTCGCGGACGCGGGTGCGTTCGTGGTCCGGGTTCAGGAACCAGTGGCGGGCCGAGGCCAGCCACCAGGTGGCCGCGAAGCCGAGGACGACCAGGACGGCGACCGGGGCGTAGTTGAACGTCTCCCAGGTGACCGGGGAGACCTGCGGGAGCATGAAGAGGATCGTGATCACGACGACCCAGGCCACCGAGATCACGCCGATCGGCTGGGACCAGCGGCCCAGGTGCCAGGGGCCGCGTTCGAAGGTCTCGCCCCGGCGGACCCGCAGCAGGGTCGGGATGACGTAGGCGATGTAGAGGCCGATCACCGCGATCGACGTCACGGCCGCGTACGCGGTCACGTTGATCAGGTACGGCAGGCCCAGGGCCAGTGCCCCGATCGCCGCCAGCCACACCGCCGCCACCGGGGTGCGCGTGCGTGGGCTGACCGTGTGCCACACGTGCGAGAACGGCAGCGCCCCGTCACGGGAAAAGGCGTAGATCATGCGGCTGTTGGCCGTCACGGACGCCATCCCGCAGAACAGCTGCGCGCCGATCACCACGAGCAGCAGCAGCTTGCCCGCGCTCGCTCCGAGGGCGTCCAGCAGGATCTGCGCGGGCGGCGCGCCGGTCGGGGACTCGAGTTCCTTGCCGTAGGACTGGATGGCGAAGGTGAAGCCCAGCAGAAGGACGAGGCCGGCGATCCAGGAGGTCCAGATGGAGCGGACGATGCCCTTCGGGCCGGCCGTGGACGCGTCGTGCGTCTCCTCCGTCATATGGGCGGAGGCGTCGTAGCCGGTGAAGGTGTACTGGGCCATCAGCAGACCGAGCAGGACCACGTAAGTGCCGTTGCTCCAGCCCGTGTTGTTCACGAACTTCGTGAAGACGAAGGACGCCGATTGGTGGTGGTCCGGTACGAAGGCCAGCGCGCCGACGATGACCGCGACCCCGAGCACGTGCCACCACACACTGACGCTGTTGAGGATGGCGACGATGCGGACGCCGAAGGTGTTCAGCAGGCCGTGCAGGAGCAGGATCGCCGCGAAGAGCAGAACCGTGCGGCCGGGGGTGACCTCGAAGTCGAACTGGAGGTTGAGGTACGCGCCCAGGAAGGACGCGGCGCCGAAGTCGATGCCCGCCGTCACGGCCACCTGGCCCAGCACGTTGAACCAGCCCGTGAACCAGGCCCAGGCCGCGGCCGAGCGCGGCGGCGCCAGGCGGTGGGCCCAGAAGTACAGGCCCGCGGAGGTCGGGTACGCCGAGCAGATCTCGGCCATCGACAGCCCGACGAACAGCGTCATCAGACCGACGGCCACCCAGCCCCAGGTGATCACGGCGGGGCCGCCGGTGTTCATCCCGAAGAGGTAGAGGGTCAGGCAGCCGGAGAGCACCGAGATGATCGTGAAGGAGACCGCGTAGTTGGAGAACGCCGACATCCGGCGCGCGAGAACCTGTGTGTAGCCGAGCTGGGCCAGCCGCTCTTCGTCCGACAGCCCACTCGCTCTGACGTCATCTGTCATGCCCCCAGCGATTCCCTCGCCGGGGGCGTGACATGCGTCACCCGATGACCTGAAACCGACGGCCGGAAAAGGGACTGTTGCCGGTACGCGGAAGGGCGCCCGCACGACGGAAAGCGGAAGGGCCCGCACGACGGGAAGTCGTACGGGCCCTCGAAGCTCACTCGGCGTCAGCCGTTGTGCTTCCAGCGCGGCTTGTCCTCGCGGCGGCCGAACGAGCCGGTGCCGCGGTGGTCGTCACGACGGCCGTAGGGGCGGTCGTGGCCGCCGGAGCGGAAGCCGGGGCGGTCGCCCTGGCGGTCCCGGTTGAACGGGCGGTCGCTGCCGCGGTGCCCGCCGCGGTCGTCACGGCGGAAGCCACCACGGTCGTCGTCGCGGCGGAAGCCACCACGGTCGTCACGCCGCTCGAACGAACGACGGTCGTTGTCACGGCGGTCTCGGTCGAACGGGCGGCGGTCACGGTCGTTGTCGCGGCGGAAGCCACCGCGGTCGTCGTCACGGCGGAAGCCACCACGGTCGTCGTCGCGGCGGAAGCCACCACGGTCGTCACGCCGCTCGAACGAACGGCGGTGGTTGTCACGGCGGTCGTTGTCGCGGCGGTCGTTGTCGCGGCGGTCGTTGTCGCGGCGGTCGTTGTCGCGGCGGTCGTTGTCGCGGCGGTCGAAGCCACGGTCACGGTCCCGGCCGGCGAAGCCACGGTCGCGGTCACGGTCGAACGGGCGCCGGTCGCCGTCACGGCGGAAGCCGCCCCGGTCGTCGCGCCGCTCGGACGAACGACCGCCACGGTCGTCGTCCCGGCGGTCGAAGCCGCGGTCCCGGTCACGGTCGAAACCGCGGTCCCGGTGGAAACCGCCGCGCTCCTCCCGGCGTTCACGCCGCTCGTACGACGACGAACCGGCCGTACGCTCCTCACGCTCACCCTGTTCGGCGCCCTCGCCGCGCTCCGCCTCCTTGGCGGTCCGCTGCTCCGGCACCGAGACCTCGGCCGGCACCTCGACGCTCTCCACGGCCGCGGCTGCCACCGCTGCCTCCGGGTCCTCGCCCCGCTCCCGCGCGGCCCGCGCGACGAGGCGGTCGGCCTCCTCCCGCAGTTCGGCCGCGCGCCGCGTCGCCCGCTCCAACTGCTTGGTGAGCTGCGCGACTTCCCGCTCGGCCTGCTGCGCGGCCATCCCGGCGGACTCCGCCTGGACCTCGGTCATCGACCGGGCTCCGGTGATCTCGGCGACCTCCGGGTCGAACGCGGCACCGCCCTGGATGATGTGGCGCGAGGCGTCGACGCCCGCGTCCTCCATCAGCCGGAACATCTGGCGCCGCTGGTGCGGCAGCGCGAGCGAGACCACCGTGCCCGTACGGCCCGCACGCGCCGTACGGCCGGCGCGGTGCAGGTAGTCCTTGTGGTCCCCGGCGGGGTCCACGTTGAGCACCAGGTCGATGCCGTCGACGTGGATGCCGCGAGCGGCGACGTCGGTCGCGACGAGCACGTTGACGTACCCGTCCTTGAAGTCGGCCAGCGTCCGGGTGCGCGCGCCCTGGGTCATGCCGCCGTGGAGCGCGTCCGCCTTCACCCCGGCGTCGCGCAGCTGTTCGGCGACGCGGTCGGCACCCATCTGGGTGCGGACAAAGATGATGGTGCGGCCCTTGCGGGAGGCGATCGCGGCGGTGACCGGGGCCTTGTCCTTGGGCTTCACGATGAGGATGTGGTGCGACATGGTCGTCACCGCGCCCTGGGCGGCGTCCACCTCGTGGCTCACCGGGTCGTTCAAGTACCGGTCGACCAGGGTCTTGATCTCGTTCTCCATGGTCGCGGAGAACAGCATCCGCTGGCCGCCTGCCGGGACCTGGTCGAGCAGCTCGGTGACCTCGGGCAGGAAGCCCAGGTCGGACATCTGGTCGGCCTCGTCGAGGACGGCGATCCGCACGTCCTCGAGGGAGCAGGCGCCGCGGTTGATGATGTCGCGCAGCCGGCCGGGCGTGGCGACCAGGATGTCCACGCCGCGCTCGAGGGCGTAGATCTGGTTCGCCATGGACGTGCCGCCGCAGACGACCTTCATCTTGAGCCCGAGCACGTCGCCGTAGGGCTGCAGCGCGTCCGCGACCTGCATGGCCAGCTCACGGGTCGGAGTGAGGATCACGGCCCGGGGCTTCTTCTTCTCGGTGCGGCCGCCGGCCAGGGTGGCCAGGGTGGGCAGACCGAAGGACAGCGTCTTGCCCGAGCCGGTGCGGCCACGGCCGAGGATGTCCTTGCCGGCCAGGGCGTCCGGGATGGTCGCGGCCTGGATCGGGAAGGGGACGGTGACGCCGTTCTGCGCGAGCTTGCGGACGACGCCCTCGGGCAGGCCGAGATCGGCGAAGGTCATCTCGGGAGCGGCGTCCTGGGCCTCAGCGGCCACAGAGGTGCCCTCGGTGTTCTGGGAGTCGTCCGCGGACAGGACGATGTGCTCGGTACGGGCAACAGACATACGAAATGCGAACCTTCCGGAGTTCTGGCACGTGCCCAAACATCCGTGAAGTCGCATTCGACCGCCTCGATGCGGTCCGGCCACGGCAAGGGAGAGTACGCGCCACACGCGGCGCGTCTTGAAGGCGCCGGGCAAATGGGATCAAACGATCTACCAAGATACGCACCTCGGCCCGTCGAAAGCAAACCGATCCCCGCCCCCTCCGGGTGACTCTCGCCACAGGCAGCAGGACCCTGGAAGCGGACACGCCTACGCCGCCGGGATTCCCGCTCGCGGCGCCGGCTCCCGCTGCGTCAGCTGCGTGGCCTGCCCGGGCGCCGAGGACGACGGCTCCGCGGTCGTCGGGGTCGGCGACGGCGGGTCCGGCCGACTCGTCGGCGTCGGGTCGACCGAGGTCTGCGTGGGGTCCGGCTCGCCCACCGTCGGCGCGGGCGGCACCGCACCGCCGCTGCCCCCCTTGCCGGGTGACGTGTCCTTGACGGTCGGCTCGGCGTCCTTCGACCCGCCACCGCCCTGGGACGCCGACGCGGAGGGCGGCGCGGAGGTCCCCCCGGTCCCGGACCCGGCCGGCTTCGGCGATCCCGCCTTGGCCGCCACTCCGCCCAGGCCCGCGTCCGCGCCCCCGCTCGTCGCCGAACCCCCGTCCGGCGCCGCCCCGCCGTGCCGCCCCGCCGAAGGCGCCTGCGACGGAGCGCCCGCGTCGTCCCCCACGCTCATGCAGCCGGTGGCGGCGGCGAGGGCCATGACCGTGGCGGCCAGACGGACGGGTACGTAACTGGCGCGCACGGGCAGCCACCTCCGGGGGCATACGAGAAGTCAGCGTGCCCAACTCCCGCCACCCGCAAGAGGACACGCGCCGCGCGAAGGGAACGTCACCCGCCCGAGGTCACCTGTACGCAAGGACGCTCGACGGCCACCGCCGACATCGCCTCCCGGACGTCACCCGTACCGGAGCGCACGCCGTCCCACGTCACTCGTACCGCAACCGCACGCCGTCCCACGTCACCCGTACCCGAGCGAATGCAGCCGGGCGTCGTCGATGCCGAAGTGGTGTGCGATCTCATGCACCACCGTCACCTCGGTTTCCGCGACCACGTCCTCACGGGTGTCGCACATCCGCAGGGTCGGCCCCCGGTAGATCGTGATCCGGTCCGGCAGCACGCCCGCGTACCACTCGCCGCGGTCCGTCAGCGGAGTGCCCTCGTACAGCCCGAGCAGCCCGGGATCGTCCGCGGGCGGCTCCTCCTCGACGAACACCGCGACGTTGTCCATGAGCCGCGTCAGCTCCGGCGGGATCCGGTCGAGCGCCTCGGCGACCAGTTCCTCGAACTCCTCGCGCGTCATCTCCAGCACAGGGCCATTGTCCGGCACGACACCCCGGCCGGCGGGGTTCGACCGCCCCCGTATCCGTTGATCCACTCCGCATATCCGCTCAGCAACCTGGGCATACGGGACCAATGGACCGCGTCCCCGCAGCAGCTCTGAACCGCGTTCGAAGGGCGCCCTCCACGCTCGCCCGGTACTACCGCTCACTCCGCCCGCACCCGGCCGCCGAACTCGTCCCGCAGCCCCACCCCTGGCTCCGGGCCCTCGGCATGGTCACCGTGGTGCTCCTGGGCGCCTGGCTCGGCCTGTTGATCGTGGGTGATGTGCGCGTCCCGGTGGGCCCCATGAACACCACGATGACCCTGCGTCCCTCGCTGGCCGGGGGCACGAAGATCAACGTCTCCCCGCTCGGCGCCCTGGAGCTGAACAGCCACCAGGCGCCCGTCCGCCTCGACGTCAACGTCGACCAGCTCGACCCGGGCCGCTCCCAGGAACTGGTGGACCACCCGGAGCGGATCACCGGGCTCCAGGAAGAGATCACCCACGACGTCGAGCACGGCACGCTCGACCTCGCCGTGCGCTCCTGCGTGGCCGTGGTCGCCGGCGCCACCGCGCTCGGCCTGGCGGTCTACCGCCGTCCCCGCCGGGCCCTCGCGGCCGGCGGACTGGCGTTCACCCTCCTCAGCGCCTCCGGAGCGACGGCGTACGCCACCTGGAACCCGGAGTCGGTCCTCGAGCCGAAGTTCTCCGGCCTGCTCTCCTCCGCACCTTCCCTGGTCGGCAACGCGCGCAGCATCGTCACCGAGTTCGACGTCTACCAGCAGGAGCTGGCGCGCCTGGTGACGAACGTGACGAAGCTCTACGACGTCACGTCCACCCTCCCCGCCTACCAGCCGGACCCGACGACGATCCGGGTCCTGCACGTCTCCGACATCCACCTCAACCCGGCGAGCTGGAAGATCATCGCCTCGCTGGTCAAGCAGTACGACGTCAATGTGATCGTCGACTCCGGCGACACCATGGACCACGGCACGGCGGCGGAGAACCGCTTCCTGGACCCGATCGCCGACCTGGGCGCCCCCTACGTCTGGGTCCGCGGCAACCACGACTCCTTGACCACCCAGCGCTACCTGGAGCACATGAAGAACGTGCACGTTCTGGACGACGGCAGGGCGGTCAGCATCGCGGGCCTGCGCTTCGCCGGGATGGGGGACCCGCAGTTCACCCCCGACCGGTCGGTCACCCCGGGCGGCGAACGCGCCGAGGAACTGGCGGGCGCGCGCCTGGCCACGGCCCTGCGCGACCAGAAGGCGGCGGGCAGGCCCGTCGACATCGCGATCGCCCACGAGCCGACGGCCGCGCGCCAGGTGGACGGCGATGTGCCGCTGGTCCTGGCGGGACATCTGCACCACGAGGGGATGGAGATCATGAAGTACGGCACCCGGCTGCGCACCGAGGGATCGACGGGCGGCAGCGGACTGCGGGCGGTCGAGCGCCAGTACCCGGCCCCGATCGAGGCCTCGATCCTCTACCTGGACCGGGACACCCGCCATCTGCAGGCCTGGGACGAGATCAGGCTCGGCGGCCTGGGGCAGACGACGGCGGAGGTGACCCGTCACCTGGCAAAGGAGAACCAGCCGGGCGGGAGCCCCTCGCCGGGCACCACGCCCCCGAGCACGCCCCCCACGAGCCGCTCCGGCGCGACCCCGACGCCGAGCGCCCCCTAAACGGTTTTGGCGAACCCTCCTCCCATCCCATATGCTTCTCACGTCCCCGACGCGCTGAGAAGCGCCCAGGCGGGCCGATAGCCCTCATCGTCTAGCGGCCTAGGACGCCGCCCTTTCAAGGCGGTAGCACGGGTTCGAATCCCGTTGGGGGCACGCACCACCCTGTGCGACACTGTCGTACGCAGCGCTTGGTCCTGTGGAGCAGTTTGGAGTGCTCGCCACCCTGTCAAGGTGGAGGCCGCGGGTTCAAATCCCGTCAGGACCGCTGAGGTTTCACGTGAAACCTCGCGGCTGGGTAGCTCAGTTGGTACGAGCGTCCGCCTGAAAAGCGGAAGGTCGCCGGTTCGACCCCGGCCCCAGCCACCGCATCGAGAGCCTCGTCCTCCGGGACGGGGCTTTCGTCGTGAGGGGGGCCGTCGGCGGCTTCTTGGCCTGGTCGGCTTGGCATGTCCCCTTCCGGGCGCTACGTTCTGGCTGGTCCAGGCAGCGACGGGGAATCTTGAGCCGGGGGCGAGTGCCATGCAGGACACCGAACTGGAGAAGACGCGGGCTCGCTACGGCCTGCTCGCGGTGATCATCAGCAACGTCGCCATCGCCGGCGTGGCGATCTTCGGGGTCTGGCGCCTGGACGGCGACAAGGGGGTGATGGTCGGTGTGCTCACTGCGGCCTTCACAGCGGTCAGCAGCATGACCACCGCGTACCTGGGCATCAAGGCCGTCTCCAACACGGCGAAGTCCATGGCGGCCCGGGACCAGACAGCAACGGCCACGGCTGCGCAGCAGCAGAACCCGTAGCAACCGGGCGGCTGCAGCGGGACGGACAGGCCGCACAGGTAACGGCCCGCGGCAATTCGTTAGCCACGAATTTCGCCAAGGTGAGATCCTGGACCGCGTATGTCTACGCATCCTGCCCCCGCCCTCGGCACCCTCGCCCCTCGCCTGACCGAGCTCTCCCTGCGCGACGCGCAGCGGCTCGGCCGCAGGCTGGAAGGCGCGCGCAAGATCCGCAAGCCGGAAGCCCGGGCCGCCGTACTCGCCGAGATCGAGGCGGAGGTCGCCAAGGCCGAGGCGAGGATCGGCGAGCGCACCGCCCGCGTGCCCGCCGTCACCTACCCCGAGCAGCTCCCGGTCAGCCAGAAGAAGAACGAGATCGCCGACGCCATACGCGACCACCAGGTCGTGATCGTGGCCGGTGAGACCGGCTCCGGCAAGACCACCCAGATCCCCAAGATCTGCCTCGAACTCGGCCGGGGCGTCCGCGGGATGATCGGCCACACCCAGCCCCGCCGTATCGCCGCCCGCACCGTCGCCGAACGGGTCGCGGAAGAGCTGGACACCCCCCTCGGCGAGGCCGTCGGCTGGAAGGTCCGCTTCACCGACCAGGTGAACCCGGACGCCACCTTCATCAAGCTGATGACGGACGGCATCCTCCTCGCGGAGATCCAGACGGACCGCGAGCTGCGCGCCTACGACACGATCATCATCGACGAGGCCCACGAGCGGTCCCTCAACATCGACTTCCTGCTGGGCTACCTCGCCCAGCTCCTCCCCCGGCGCCCGGATCTCAAGGTCGTCATCACCTCGGCCACGATCGACCCCGAACGCTTCTCCCGGCACTTCGGCGACGCGCCGATCGTCGAGGTCAGCGGACGGACCTATCCCGTCGAGGTGCGCTACCGGCCCCTCCTGGAGGAGACGGTGTCCGATCCGGGGGGCGACGACGCGGACCGGGACCAGATCACCGCGATCACCGACGCCGTCGAGGAGCTGATGGCCGAGGGGCCCGGCGACGTCCTCGTCTTCCTCTCCGGCGAGCGCGAGATCCGCGACACGGCGGACGCGCTCACCAGGAAGCAGTACAGGTTCACGGAGATCCTGCCGCTGTACGCCCGGCTGTCCCACGCCGAGCAGCACCGCGTGTTCCAGCCGCACACGGGCCGCAGGATCGTTCTCGCGACGAATGTCGCCGAGACCTCCCTCACCGTCCCGGGCATCAAGTACGTCATCGACCCCGGCTTCGCCCGGATCTCCCGGTACAGCCACCGGACCAAGGTCCAGCGACTGCCCATCGAGCCGATCTCGCAGGCGAGCGCCAACCAGCGCAAGGGCCGCTGCGGCCGGACCAGCGACGGTATCTGCATCCGGCTGTACAGCGAGGACGACTTCGGCGCCCGCCCGGAGTTCACCGACGCGGAGATCCTGCGGACGAACCTCGCCTCCGTCATCCTCCAGATGACCGCGGCCGGCCTCGGCGACATCGAGAAGTTCCCGTTCATCGACCCGCCGGACCACCGCAACATCCGCGACGGCGTGCAGCTCCTGCAGGAACTGGGCGCCCTGGACCCCACGCAGAAGGACCCGCGCAAGCGCCTCACCGACACCGGCCGCAAGCTCGCCCAGCTGCCGGTCGACCCGCGCCTGGCGCGCATGGTCCTGGAGGCCGACAAGAACGGCTGCGTCCGCGAGGTCATGGTGATCGCCGCCGCCCTGTCCATCCAGGACCCGCGCGAGCGCCCCGCCGACAAGCAGGCCCAGGCCGACCAGCAGCACGCCCGTTTCAAGGACGAGACGAGCGACTTCCTCGCGTACCTCAACCTGTGGCGGTACATCCGCGAGCAGCAGAAGGAGCGGGGGTCCTCGTCCTTCCGCCGGATGTGCAAGCAGGAGTACCTCAACTTCCTGCGCATTCGCGAATGGCAGGACATCTACACGCAGCTGCGCACGGTCGCCAAGCAGATGGGCATCCACGTCAACGAGGACGACGCCCCGGCCGACGGCATCCATGTCTCCCTCCTCGCGGGTCTGCTGTCGCACATCGGTATGAAGGACGTGAAGAACGCCGGGGGGGAGGGCGGGAAGAGCACAGCCAAGAACGAGTACCTGGGTGCCCGGAACGCCAAGTTCGCGATCTTCCCGGGCTCGGCGCTCTTCAGGAAGCCGCCACGGTTCGTGATGTCCGCCGAGCTGGTGGAGACCTCACGCCTGTGGGC
Source organism: Streptomyces sp. NPDC051104 (assembly GCF_040682835.1). NCBI lineage: Bacteria > Bacillati > Actinomycetota > Actinomycetes > Kitasatosporales > Streptomycetaceae > Streptomyces > Streptomyces sp. NPDC051104. Next base: position 40,921 of record NZ_JBFBBS010000033.1, read on the forward strand.
CCGCGTCAACGCCAAGATCGAGCCCGAGTGGGTCGAGCCGCTCGCCGGCCATCTGCTGAAGCGGACGTACAGCGAACCGCACTGGGAGAAGGACCAGGCGGCCGTGATGGCGTACGAGAAGGTCACGCTGTACGGCGTCCCGATCGTCGCCCAGCGGAAGGTGAACTACGGCCGGATCGACCCGGAGGCCAGCCGCGAGCTGTTCATCCGCAACGCCCTGGTCGAGGGCGACTGGCGCACCCACCACAAGTTCTTCGCCGACAACCGAAAGCTCCTGAGCGAGGTCGAGGAGCTGGAGCACCGCGCCCGGCGCCGGGACATCGTGGTCGACGACGAGACGCTGTTCGACTTCTACGACCAGCGTGTGCCCGAACACGTCGTCTCCGGCGCGCACTTCGACTCCTGGTGGAAGCGCAAACGCCACGAGCAGCCCGACTTCCTCGACTTCGAGCGCGAGATGCTCATCAACGAGAAGGCGGGCGCGGTCACCAAGGACGACTACCCCGACTCGTGGCGCCAGGGCCGGCTGAAGTTCCGGGTCACGTACCAGTTCGAACCGGGTGCGGACGCGGACGGCGTGACCGTCCACATCCCGCTGCAGGTCCTCAACCAGGTCACGGACGAGGGCTTCGACTGGCAGATCCCGGGCCTGAGGGAGGAGCTGGTCACCGAGGTGATCCGCTCCCTGCCGAAGCCGATCCGCCGCAACTACGTCCCGGCGCCGAACTACGCGAAGGCGTTCCTGGAGAAGGCGGTGCCCTTGCAGGAGCCGCTGACGACCGCGATGGCGCGTGAGCTGAAGCGGATGGTCGGGGTGCCGTTCGAGCCGGAGGACTTCGACTGGTCCAAGGTGCCGGACCACCTGAAGATCACCTTCCGGATCGTCGACGAGCGGCGCCGGAAGCTGGCCGAGGACAAGGACCTCGAGGCACTGAAGCTGACGCTCAAGCCCAGGGCGCGCAAGGCGCTGTCGCAGGCCGCGGCGGCCACCGCCGAGCGGCAGGGCGGGGAGTCCCTGGAGCGTACGGGCCTCACGGACTGGACGATCGGCACGCTCACCCAGGTGTTCGAGACGCGCCGGGCCGGGCAGCCGGTCAAGGCGTTCCCGGCGCTGGTCGACGACGGCGACACGGTGTCCGTACGCCTCTTCGACACGGAGGCGGAGCAGGCCGAGGCCATGTGGAAGGGCACGCGTCGGCTCATCCTGCGCAACATTCCGGTGAACCCCGCGAAGTTCGCGTCCGAGAAGCTGACCAACCAGCAGAAGCTCGCCCTGTCCGCGAACCCGCACGGCTCCATCCAGGCCCTGTTCGACGACTGCGCGATGGCGGCGGCGGACAAGCTGATCGGGGACTTCGGGGGACCGGCGTGGGACGAGGAGTCGTACCGGAAACTGTTCGACAGGGTGCGCGCGGAGATCGTCGACACGACGGTGCGCACGGTCGCGCAGGTGCAGCAGGTGCTGGCCGCCTGGCAGGCCTGTGAGCGCCGCCTGAAGGCGGTGCGCAGCCCGGCCCTGCTGCCGAACCTGGCGGACGTACGGGCGCAGCTGGACGCCCTCGTGAAGCCCGGGTTCGTGACGGAGGCGGGGATACGGCGGCTGCCGGATCTGATGCGGTACCTGGTGGCCGCCGACCGCCGCCTCCAGCAGATGCCGACGAACGTGCAGCGGGACACCACGCGCATGGAGAAGGTCCGGGAGATGCAGGACGAGTACGCGTGGCTGCTGGAGCAGTTGCCGCAGGGCCGTCCCGTGCCGTCCTCGGTGCGGGACGTCCGCTGGATGATCGAGGAACTCCGGGTCAGCTACTTCGCCCACGCGCTGGGCACGGCGTACCCGATCTCGGACAAGCGGATCGTGAAGGCGATCGACGCGGCGGTGTCGTGACGGCGTGTACACGAAGGGTGAGTTCGACCAGGGGCTCACCCTCCTGTACAGTCTCTTCTCGCAGCGCAACGCACGAAAGCGCCGCGAGACCTGGTCCTGTGGAGCAGTTTGGAGTGCTCGCCACCCTGTCAAGGTGGAGGCCGCGGGTTCAAATCCCGTCAGGACCGCATCAGGAAGGCCCGCATCCGGCAACGGAAGCGGGCCTTCGCCGTACCACCACACGCCGTACCACCACACGCCGGCCCAGCCCGCCCCTCCACCAAGGCGGAGACCGCGCCCGCGGCGCAGTGGCGATCCGGCACGGCGCAGCCCGTCAGGGCCGGACGGCTCAAAGCTCCTCTTCCCCCTGGAGGCGCGGGACTTCGCCGTGTGGCGGCGGAGAGGACCCCATTGCCGATCAGCCCCTCCGGCGTTCGGGGAGCGGGGTCCGGGGGGCTGGACCCCGAACCGGGGTCTGACCCCCGGCCGGGGTCTGGGGCGGAGCCCCTGGTGGGGTTGAAGGGGCGGAGCCCCTGGTGGGGTTGAAGGGGCGGAGCCCCTGGAGGGTGGGACGGGTAAGGGCGGCGGGGGCGAACAGACCTCTGCTCGCCCCCGCCGCCCCGCAGCCTTACCGCAACGCGCTCCGCACCAGCCGTTTCAGGGCTCGCCGCCCGCCAGAGCACGGCGCAGCGGGCGGCGCCATCGGTCGGAGCAAAGCACGCCGTCACGGCGGAGGCCGGTCCGAAGCGTCCGGATGCGGCACGGCACCGAACCGCCGCCGCGGGGCCCTGGGCTCCATGCCCACCGTCACCGACGCGACGACCACCACCCACGGCGGCACAGCACCCGGGGCCCGGCGGGGCGAAGCCCGTGACGGCACCCGGACACCGAGCCCCCAATCGCAGCCCAAGCGGCGGCGCCGAGCGGCGCGCCGAGCGTCCCGTGCCTTGACGGAGTCACTTTCCCCCGGTACCCCAGAAGTCAGGGCTCCCTGAGGTGCGGGCGGCCCCGGGGAGGTGGCGTATGGCGGCGTCCGTTCGGCACGAGACCCGTGCTCTGCTCCGTGCCCATCTGTCCGCCGCCTCCGGGTACCGCCATCTGACCCGGCACTGCCCCATCTGCCACCAGCTGCTGCGCCTGGCCATGGAACCCGCCCAGCGCGGCGAGGGGGCGCCGGAGACGGCCCCGGAGGACGACAGCGCCCCCGAGAGTGCCACGACGGCCTGACGAGACCCGGGGGGTTCATCCCGCGCCGGCGTGGGCACTCCTGGACGTGCGGCCGCCCAACACCCGCCGCTCAGCGGGCTGTTCCCTAGTGCCGCAACAGGCAACGTTCGCCCCGTCGCGACGCCCGGCACTCCCCCAAGCTCTCGGCTTCGCTCGAGCAGGGGGGACCCCCACCCCCAAGCTCTTCGAGCAGGGGGGACCCCCACTCGCCGCACCGGCCGAAAGCCCAAGTACATCCAGTACGAGGACTTCCGGCCGGCACTCCCCCAAGCTCTTCGAGCAGGGGGTACCCCCAGAGCACGCACCGGACGCCGCTCCTTGACGGGCAAACGTTGCCTGCCGCGGCACTAGCAAAGACTCCGCACCCGTAACAAGGACTCTGGCATGTGACGGGTGTCACCGCAGGAGTTTCGGGGGCCGCCGCCCTTACCCCCCTCCTACAAAGGGTCAATTTAATATGTGCAATTGCACCTGGCCCTGAGATGACTCACAGCAGTTCCGACACCCCTCCCCAGACTGCGACAAGGCCGCTCACAGCCCGGCCCCGCACACCCGGCCGGCGCACAAAAAAGATCGCGCTGGACCCGGCGGAGTCCAGCGCGATCTACGACGCACCCTTGTCGTGCCTCTGTTGACCTCGGGCGTGAGTCCTGTTGGGGCAGAACCCGCGTCGCTTGGAGCTGTTGTCCCGGACGTCACGGCAGGTGGGGGACCTGCCCGTATGTCCGGCTATGCGATTGTTCAGGCCTCGCTGCGCTGCTGCGGGATGCCCGCGAGCAGGGCGCGGACCTCGGCCTCGCGGTAGCGGCGGTGCCCGCCGAGCGTACGGATGGACGTGAGCTTGCCGGCCTTCGCCCACCGCGTGACCGTCTTCGGGTCGACGCGGAACATGGTGGCGACCTCAGCCGGGGTCAGCAGCGGCTCGGCATCAGGGGTGCGAGCGGTCATGAGCGGCCTCCTCGGGAGAACCGAACCTTCTCGGTTCTTTCCTCTAAATTCTGCACCTTGACCCGCGTTGCCCGAAATGGCGGACGCGAGTCGAGTCGGTTATAGGACGAACGGCTTGTCCTCGGCACTACAACTACACCATCTGTCCAGCCGCGTCGGCCAAACCGATGGAATTGCCCTCCCAGGTGTTCATCAGCGACGGAAGCCGATGGACCATGCCATAGCGGACAGTCACGCCTCTGTGACGAACAGTCACAGGACCATCAGGAGTCACGAGACCCCCCAAAGCATGCAATGCTGAGTTTCCGCCCAGATGTGGACAGAAGGAGCCTCCCCCGGGCTCCTTGTCCTATTTTGGCATGAGGAGGGCCGTAAGACGCAAGGTCCTTGTAAGTGCCGTCCGTCACGCTTGGCGGCATAAGCCCGGATCGGTCGCTACGTCCTCCGCCCCGACCCCGCACCTACCTGCGGTACGTCAACCATGGGCCAAGGGTTGCGACTTCACCATGTCTCGCGGGTCACAATTCGAGCAACGGTTCACCAGAGCCCCGGCTGAGGGACCGCCCTCAGTTCGCCGACCGGCGCTCCCGTACGGCCCGCCAGCGCTCCACCAGCCGCCCGTACGCCTCCCCGGCCGCCGACCCGTCCCCGTGCCGCAGGGCCTCGATGCCCTCGGCGACGTCCGCGGCCGAGTGGTCCGCGTCCAGCTCCGCGGCCGGCAGGACGTGGACCAGCCCGCCGTAGTCCAGCTCGACCAGCGACCGCGGGTGGAACTCCTCCAGCCACCGCCCGACGTCCACCAGTCCGTCGATGAGCGGTCCCTCGTCGATCGTGTCCCTCAGCGTCCTCAGCGTCCGCGCGACGCGTCTGCGGGCCTGCACCATGGGCGTGCGGTAGCGCAGCATCGGGGGCACCTCGCCGGACCCCTTCTCGTACCTGCGCTCCTCGTCGGAGACCAGCACGAACCAGTTCAGCGGCACCTGCCAGGTCGCGGTGCGGATCCAGGGGCGCGCGTCCGGGTTCCGCTCCCGCCAGCGCTCGTAGTCCTGGGCGGCCTGGCGGCGCACGACGGGCGGCAGGACCGCGTCCAGGACCGACGCCGGCAGCTCCTCGGGCAGCTCCCCGAGCGCCTGCCAGCCGCGCAGCCGGGTGCGCCAGGGGCACACGCACAGCACCCCTTCCACCTCGGTCACGAAGGCGTCGTCGCTCTCGTGCACCGGCACCGGCACCGGCGGCGTGGGCAGCAAGTCGGCCAGGGAACGGCGCAGTTCGTCCTGGTACGAGGGGCGGTCGGGGCGGCGGGCGTAGCGGGCCCAGTGGCTGCGCTCCGGCTCCGGGAAGGCGGCCAGCGGCTCGTACACGCGCAGGTAGGACGTGTACGGGACGATCACCGAGGACACCTTGGGCACACCTGCTCCCTCCCCACCCGAACCCAACCCGAACCCGCCCGGGCGCCGGCCCGGCCGAGGTGGAAAACCCCTGCAAATCGTCCCACGAACCCGTCCGGGCGTACTCCGAGGGAGGGTGATCCTCGGCACTGCGCGCAACGTGGGCGCCCGCACGCTCTACGCTCATGCCCACGGGCCCCGCCACCCGCACGGGACCCTCCCCCAACCGCCGCTACTCAACCGGGAGTCACCACCGTGACCGACGTAACCGACGGCGTCCTGCACACCCTGTTCCGCTCGGATCAAGGGGGTCACGAGCAGGTCGTGCTCTGTCAGGACAGGGCCAGTGGCCTCAAGGCCGTCATCGCGATCCACTCCACCGCTCTGGGCCCCGCCCTCGGCGGCACGCGCTTCTACCCGTACGCGAGCGAGGAGGAGGCCGTCGCCGACGCGCTGAACCTCTCGCGCGGGATGTCGTACAAGAACGCCATGGCCGGTCTCGACCACGGCGGCGGCAAGGCCGTGATCATCGGCGACCCCGAGCGGATCAAGACCGAGGAGCTGCTGCTGGCCTACGGCCGCTTCGTGGCCTCGCTCGGTGGTCGGTACGTCACCGCCTGCGACGTCGGCACCTACGTGGCCGACATGGACGTGGTGGCCCGGGCGTGCCCCTGGACCACCGGCCGCTCCCCCGGGAACGGCGGCGCGGGCGACTCCTCCGTGCTCACCGCGTACGGCGTCTTCCAGGGCATGCGGGCCTCCGCCCAGCACCTGTGGGGCGACCCGACGCTGCGCGGGCGCAAGGTCGGCATCGCGGGTGTCGGCAAGGTCGGGCACTACCTGGTCGAGCACCTGCTCGAGGACGGCGCCGACGTGGTGATCACGGACGTACGGCCGGACGCCGTGCGCCGGGTCACCGACGCGCACCCGCAGGTCGCCGTCGCCGCGGACACCGATGCCCTCATCCGCACCGAGGGCCTGGACATCTACGCCCCGTGCGCGCTGGGCGGGGCGCTGAACGACGAGACGGTGCCGGTGCTGACGGCGAAGGTGGTGTGCGGCGCGGCCAACAACCAGCTCGCGCACCCGGGTGTGGAGAAGGACATCGCGGACCGCGGGATCCTTTATGCGCCCGACTACGTCGTCAACGCCGGCGGTGTCATCCAGGTCGCCGACGAGCTGCACGGCTTCGACTTCGACCGGTGCAAGGCGAAGGCGGCGAAGATCTTCGACACCACGCTGACGATCTTCGCTCGTGCGAAGGAGGACGGCATTCCGCCGGCCGCCGCGGCCGACCGGATCGCCGAGCAGCGGATGGCGGAGGCGCGCGGACGGTGACCTTCCCGAGGGGGGCCACCCGGGTTTGACCGGTACCCGCCGAGGGAGGGTTTGAGAGGACTCTCACTTTCCTCGGCGGGTCGTCGGCCAATAAGTGGTTAAAATCGGCCGTGGCCAGCGAGGACAGGGCTCCTCGACGGTCGTGGGCACACGCCCGTCCTGCGGGCGACGTACCGTATGGGCGTGGGCTCAGGTACCGTGGAAGCCCTACGGGCCGGTCTCTCTGCGGAGAGCCCGTTCCGGTTCATGAACGCGTGTCAAGACTCTGGGGCCGTCGAGCCCCGTCGTTGAGGGGGTCGAGCCATGGGGCGCGGCCGGGCCAAGGCCAAGCAGACGAAGGTCGCCCGCCAGCTGAAGTACAACAGCGGTGGGACGGACCTCTCACGCCTGGCCGAGGAGCTGGGCGCATCGACATCGAACGCGTCGCCGAACGGCGACCGGTTCGAGGACGATGAGCACGACGACGATCTGTACGCACGGTACGCCGACTTGTATGCGGACGACGACGAGGACGAGGAAGACGAGTCGTCCTCTCGGCACCGTCGCGGCGCTTGACCCTGCACTGAGCTTTCACCCGGTCCGTGGCCCTGGCCACGGACCGGGTTCTGTGCTGTCGGCAGGGTCTCAGTCGGCGTAGTCCCCGACCAGGGAGGCACCCGTTTCGTGCTCGCCCCGCTCGGTGATCTCGCCGGCGACCCATGCGTCCACGCCGCGGTCGGCGAGGGCGGCGAGCGCGACGTCCACCGACTGCTCGGGGACGACCGCGATCATGCCGACGCCCATGTTCAGGGTCTTCTCCAGCTCCAGGCGCTCGACGTCGCCGGCCCTCCCGACGAGGTCGAACACCGGGGCCGACGTCCAGGTCGAGCGGTCGACCGCGGCATGCAGGTGGTCGGGGATCACGCGGGCCAGGTTGGCCGCGAGTCCACCGCCGGTGACGTGGCTGAACGCATGCACCTCGGCGGTGCGCATCAGGGCCAGGCAGTCCAGCGAGTAGATCTTCGTGGGCTCGAGCAGCTCCTCGCCGAGGGTGCGACCGAGGTCGTCGATGTGCTGGTCGAGGCCGAGCTTCGCCCGGTCCAGCAGGACGTGCCGAACGAGGGAGTACCCGTTGGAGTGAAGTCCGGAGGACGCCATGGCGATCAGCGCGTCACCCGCGCGGACGCGCTCGGCGCCGAGCAGTCGGTCGGCCTCCACGACACCCGTACCGGCGCCCGCGACGTCGAAGTCGTCCGGACCCAGTAGACCCGGGTGTTCGGCCGTCTCACCGCCCACCAGGGCGCACCCTGCCAGCACGCAGCCCTCGGCGATGCCCTTCACGATCGCGGCGACCCGCTCGGGGTGGACCTTGCCGACGCAGATGTAGTCGGTCATGAACAGGGGCTCGGCGCCGCACACCACGATGTCGTCCATGACCATGGCGACCAGGTCGTGGCCGATGGTGTCGTAGACGCCCATCCGGCGCGCGACGTCGACCTTGGTGCCGACGCCGTCGGTGGCGGAGGCGAGCAGCGGACGCTCGTAGCGCTTGAGGGCGGAGGCGTCGAAGAGGCCGGCGAAGCCGCCGAGGCCGCCGAGGACCTCGGGGCGCTGCGTCTTCTTCACCCACTCCTTCATGAGCTCCACGGCGCGGTCGCCCGCTTCGATGTCGACGCCTGCCGCCGCGTAGGAAGCACCGGTTTGGGTCTCAGACATTGCCTGGGATCTTTCGGGTTGGTGGCTGGGTCTTCCGGGGGACGCCCCCGGACCCTCTGGTCTTACGGGCGACGGATCGCGTCGGTCGCGGCCGTGGCGGCGGGACCGGCGGCCAGCTCGGTCTCCAGCAGCTGCTTGCCGAGGAGCTCCGGGTCGGGCAGCTCCATCGGGTACTCGCCGTCGAAGCAGGCGCGGCACAGGTTCGGCTTGGCGATGGCGGTCGCCTCGATCATGCCGTCGATGGAGATGTACGCCAGGGAGTCGGCGCCCAGGGAGCGGCCGATCTCCTCGACCGACATGCCGTTGGCGATCAGCTCGGCGCGGGTGGCGAAGTCGATGCCGAAGAAGCAGGGCCACTTCACCGGCGGGGAGGAGATCCGGATGTGGACCTCGGCGGCGCCCGCCTCGCGCAGCATCCGCACCAGGGCGCGCTGGGTGTTGCCGCGCACGATCGAGTCGTCGACGACGACCAGGCGCTTGCCCTTGATGACTTCCTTCAGCGGGTTCAGCTTCAGGCGGATGCCGAGCTGGCGGATCGTCTGCGAGGGCTGGATGAAGGTCCGGCCGACGTAGGCGTTCTTCACCAGGCCGGAGCCGAACGGGATGCCGGAGGCCTCCGCGTAGCCGATCGCGGCGGGGGTGCCGGACTCGGGCGTCGCTATGACCAGATCGGCGTCGACGGGCGCCTCCTTGGCGAGGCGACGGCCCATCTCGACACGGGAGAGGTGCACGTTCCGGCCGGCGATGTCGGTGTCCGGGCGGGCCAGGTACACGTACTCGAAGACACAGCCCTTGGGCTTCGCTTCCGCGAACCGGGAGGTGCGCAGACCGTTCTCGTCGATGGCCACGAACTCGCCGGGCTCGATCTCGCGGACGAAGCTGGCGCCGACGATGTCGAGCGCGGCGGTCTCGGAGGCGACGACCCAGCCGCGCTCCAGCCGGCCGAGGACCAGCGGGCGGATGCCCTGCGGGTCGCGGGCCGCGTAGAGGGTGTTCTCGTCCATGAAGACGAGCGAGAAGGCGCCCTTGACCTGGGGCAGGAGCTGGGGGGCCGCCTCTTCGACGGTCAGCGGCTTGCCGTCGTCGTCGACCTGGCCCGCGAGGAGGGCGGTGACGAGGTCGGTGTCGTTGGTGGCAGCGACCTGGGTGGCGCGGCCGTTCTCCTTGGGGAGGTCGGCGACCATCTCGGCGAGCTGCGCCGTGTTGACCAGGTTGCCGTTGTGGCCGAGCGCGATCGAGCCGTGCGCGGTGGCGCGGAACGTCGGCTGGGCGTTCTCCCAGACGGAGGCGCCGGTGGTCGAGTAGCGGGCGTGACCGACCGCGATGTGACCCTGGAGCGAACCGAGGGAGGTCTCGTCGAAGACCTGGGAGACCAGGCCCATGTCCTTGAAGACGAGGATCTGGGAGCCGTTGCTCACCGCGATACCCGCGGATTCCTGACCTCGGTGCTGGAGGGCGTAGAGCCCGAAGTACGTGAGCTTTGCGACCTCTTCGCCCGGAGCCCAGACACCGAAGACGCCGCACGCGTCCTGGGGGCCTTTCTCACCGGGGAGCAGATCGTGATTGAGTCGACCGTCACCACGTGGCACGCCACCGAGTGTAGGCGAGATCGCGCACTGGTCCGAATCCGGTCATCGATGCCGTACGCCGTGCGCAGTGGCCGGACGCACGTGGTCCGCGCTCGGCGACCGCGCTGACGACCTTGCCGTTTTCGCTGGTCAGCGTGGCGCTCGGGTGGTCGGGCGCGGAGGACCGCGGACGACCGCGGACGACCGGAGAGCTTGCTCAGCGTCTCGTCGGTGTCCATGAGTGAGCCGTCGCACATCTTGCGGGTGGGTGCCCGGGGCGCCCTCCGTGAAGTGACCGTCGCGTAGCGTCGCCTCCGCGTCCACGACGGCTTCACGCCATCAGGGGCAGCAGCCCGCTCAGGTCGGCCCGCTCGCCGCTCGCGCTGACCTTGGCGTCTGCGAGGGCCGTGTCCCAGCTCGTACGGCCGGTGGCGAGCCGCACCCAGGTCAGGGGGTCGGTCTCGACGACGTTGGGCGGGGTGCCACGGGTGTGCCGGGGGCCTTCGATGCACTGCACGACGGCGTACGGCGGGACGCGCACCTCGGTGGAGGCGCCGGGCGCCTTCACGGCGAGCGCGTCGGCGAGCAGCCGGGTGGCTGCGGCGAGGGCCTGGCGGTCGTAGGGCATGTCGAGGCCGGGGACGGCGGCGTTCAGGTCGTCGGTGTGGACGACGAGTTCGACGGTGCGGGTGACCAGGTAGTCGGCGAGCGGCATGGCGCCCGCGGTGGTGTCGAGCAGCCGGGTGCCGGGGTGTGCGGCGAGGAGTTCCGAGAACTCCTTCTCGATGCCGGCGAGGTAGCTGTCGAGGTCGGGGTTCTGGGCGGCGAGAGTGCGGGTGGTGTCCGCTATGGCACCGGAGTTGGCGGAGGTCGCGAAGGGCCAGTCGAGGACGGTGGCGTTCTGCGCGGCGGGTTCCGGCCTGCCGAGGAACCGCCCGAAGGCCGAGAGGGCCATCCCGATGTGCGTGGCCAGTTCCCGTACGGTCCAGTCCCCGAGCCGGGTCGGCAGCGCGAGTTGTTCGGCCGTGAGGGTGCTCACGGCCTCCCGTACGTTCCCGAACTGGGCGAGAACGGCGGCACGGGTCTTGACGGGGTCGTAGGTCCGAGCGCGCTTCTTGGCCGGGGGCATGACGCCGAGCCTAGTGGGCGGGGGAGGCGAAGGCCGGAGGGAACGCGGGAGGCGGAGGCCGGGGGGAATGCGAACGGCGAAGGCCCCGCCCGTCGACCGGGTGGGACCTTCGCCGTCGTACGACCGTCCGACGGGCGGTTACGCCAGCAGCGCCGGGATGGTGCCCTCGTGGGCCTCGCGCAGTTCGGCCAGGGTCAGCTCGAACTCGCCCTGGACCTCGACGGTTTCCCCGTCCACGACACCGATGCGGGTGGCCGGCAGGCCGCGCGCGCCGCACATGTCGTTGAAGCGGACCTCCTCCGAACGCGGCACGGCGACGATCGCGCGTCCCGCCGACTCGGAGAAGAGGAACGTGAACGCGTCCAGGCCGTCCGGCACGATCAGCCGCGCGCCCTTGCCGCCGAGCAGCGCCGACTCGACCACGGCCTCGATCAGACCGCCGTCGGACAGGTCGTGCGCGGAGTCGATCATGCCGTCGCGGGAGGCGGAGATCAGGATCTCGCCGAGGAGGCGTTCGCGCTCCAGGTCGACCTGCGGGGGCAGACCGCCGAGGTGGTCGTGGATCACCTGCGACCAGGCCGAACCGCCGAACTCCTCACGGGTGTCGCCGAGGAGGTACAGCAGCTGGCCCTCCTCCTGGAAGGCGACCGGGGTGCGCCGGGCGACATCGTCGATGACGCCCAGCACGGCGACCACCGGCGTCGGGTGGATGGCCGCCTCGCCCGTCTGGTTGTAGAGGGAGACATTGCCGCCGGTCACCGGGGTGCCCAGCTGCTGACAGCCGTCCGCCAGACCGCGCACGGCCTCCGCGAACTGCCACATCACCGCCGGGTCCTCGGGCGAGCCGAAGTTCAGGCAGTCGGAGACCGCCAGCGGCTTGGCGCCCGTGGTCGCCACGTTGCGGTACGCCTCCGCGAGGGCCAGCTGCGCGCCCGCGTACGGGTCGAGCTTGGCGTACCGGCCGTTGCCGTCCGTGGCGATGGCCACGCCGAGGCCGGACTCCTCGTCGATGCGGATCATGCCGGAGTCCTCGGGCTGGGCAAGGACCGTGTTGCCCTGCACGAAGTGGTCGTACTGCTGCGTGATCCACTTCTTGGAGGCCTGGTTGGGCGAGCCGACCAGCTTCAGGACCTGGTCCTTCAGCTCCTCGGACGTCGCCGGACGCGGGAGCTTGTTCGCGTCGTCGGCCTGCAGCTCGTCCTGCCAGGACGGGCGGGCGTACGGGCGCTCGTAGACCGGGCCCTCGTGCGCGACCGTACGCGGGTCGACGTCGACGATCTTGCCGCCGTGCCAGTAGATCTCCAGGCGGTCCCCGTCGGTCACCTCACCGATGACGGTGGCGATGACGTCCCACTTGGCGCAGATCTCCAGGAAGCGGTCGACCTTCTCCGGCTCGACGACCGCACACATCCTTTCCTGCGACTCGCTCATCAGAATCTCCTCGGGGGAGAGCGTCGAGTCGCGCAGGGGGACGTCGTCGAGGGTGACGCGCATACCGCCGGAGCCGTTCGAGGCCAGCTCCGAGGTCGCGCAGGACAGGCCCGCCGCGCCCAGGTCCTGGATGCCGACGACCAGCTTCTCCTGGAATGCCTCCAGGGTGCACTCGATGAGGAGCTTCTCCTGGAAGGGATCGCCCACCTGGACGGCGGGGCGCTTGGAGGGCTTGGCGTCGTCGAAGGTCTCGGAGGCCAGGATGGAGGCGCCGCCGATGCCGTCGCCGCCCGTGCGGGCGCCGTACAGGATGACCTTGTTGCCCGCGCCGGACGCCTTCGCGAGGTGGATGTCCTCGTGTCGCATCACACCGATGGCACCGGCGTTGACCAGCGGGTTGCCCTGATAGCAGGCGTCGAAGACCACCTCGCCGCCGATGTTCGGCAGGCCCAGGCAGTTGCCGTAGCCGCCGATGCCGGCGACCACGCCGGGGAGGACCCGCTTGGTGTCGGGGTGGTCGGCCGCGCCGAAGCGCAGCGGGTCGACGACCGCCACCGGGCGCGCGCCCATCGCGATGATGTCGCGCACGATGCCGCCGACGCCCGTGGCCGCGCCCTGGTAGGGCTCGACGTAGGAGGGGTGGTTGTGCGACTCCACCTTGAAGGTGACGGCGTAGCCCTGGCCGACGTCCACGACACCGGCGTTCTCGCCGATGCCGACGAGCAGGGCGTCGGACTCGGGGGCCTTCTCGCCGAACTGGCGCAGGTGGACCTTGCTGCTCTTGTACGAGCAGTGCTCGGACCACATGACCGAGTACATGGCGAGCTCGGCGCCGGTCGGGCGGCGGCCCAGGATCTCGACGATCCGCTCGTACTCGTCCTTCTTCAGGCCCAGCTCGGCCCAGGGCAGCTCGACGTCGGGGGTCGCGGTCGCGTGCTCGACCGTGTCCAGAGGCGTCCTGCTCATGCGGTGACCAGCTTCTTGAGGATCGAGGTGAAGAACGGGAGGCCGTCGGTACGACCGGTACCGATCAGCGGTTCGACGGCGTGCTCGGGGTGCGGCATGAGGCCCACGACGTTGCCGGCCTCGTTGGTGATGCCGGCGATGTCCCGCAGCGAGCCGTTGGGGTTGCCGTATCCATCAGCGGCTTCGCCGCGGACCAGGTAGCGGAAGGCGACCCGGCCCTCGGCCTCGAGCTTGTCGAGGGTGTACTCGTCGGCGACGTACCGGCCGTCCATGTTCTTCAGCGGGATCTGGATCTCCTGGCCGGCGTCGTAGTCGCTGGTCCAGGAAGTGTCCGCGTTCTCCACCCGCAGCTTCTGGTCGCGGCAGATGAAGTGGAGGTGGTCGTTGCCGAGCATCGCGCCCGGAAGGAGGTGGGCCTCGGTGAGGATCTGGAAGCCGTTGCAGATGCCGAGGACCGGAAGGCCCGCCTTCGCCTGCTCGATCAGGGGCTCCATAACCGGCGAGAAGCGGGCGATGGCGCCGGCCCGCAGATAGTCGCCGTAGGAGAAACCGCCGCACAGGACCACTGCGTCGACCTGCTTGAGGTCCTTGTCCTTGTGCCAGAGGGCGACGGGCTCCGCCCCGGCGATACGGATCGCGCGCCGGGTGTCCCGGTCGTCGAGGCTGCCCGGGAAAGTGACGACGCCAATACGGGTGGTCACTTCGAGGCCTCCGCCACTTCCTCCACCTTGACGGTGAAGTCCTCGATCACGGTGTTGGCGAGGAAGGATTCGGCGAGATCGTGGATGCGGGCGAGCGCGGCGTCATCGACCGGCCCGTCCACCTCGAGTTCGAATCGCTTTCCCTGACGTACGTCGGAGATGCCGTCGAAACCGAGGCGCGGCAGTGCGCGCTGCACCGCCTGGCCCTGGGGGTCGAGGATCTCCGGCTTGAGCATGACGTCGACTACGACGCGTGCCACTGGCACTCCCGGTGTGTGGTGCTGAGCAGGTTCCTTCAGACTACCCGCACACAATTTCTACTCGCGTAGATTCGTAGCATCCTACGTGACCGCCATCACGATCGTGCATCGACGCGGTGCCCCGCACGGAAAATCCTCGGAAAAACCGCGAGAGAAGGATGCCGGGGCATTGCAGGCGGACACGCGGAGGTATTCAGTCTGTCTTCACAATGCAATGCCGGGCACTGTACAAAGGAAAAGGCAATAGCCGATACTTTGCCCAATTACTGCCGGACAGTCGACACCTCCCCGACATCCGCCGGACGACTGCGCACGTCATCGTCGCGCACGTCATGGCCTGTGATCGCGGTGGTGCCGCACGAAGGGACCGATATTCGTGGCGCAGCGTGTCGTGGTCACCCTCTTCGACGACATCGACGGCTCAGAAGCGGCGGAAACGATCGTCTTCGGACTGGACGGCAAGTCGTACGAGATCGACCTCAATCAAGCCAATGCCAAGAAACTGCGTAAGGCGCTGGAGCCGTACGTGGAGGCCGGGCGGAAGAAGGCCAAGTCGGGCCGGGCGTACACGCACACGGCCCTGACCCCGGACCCGGCCGCGGTCCGCGCGTGGGCGCGCTCCAACAAGCTGGACGTGCCGCCGCGGGGGCGGATCCCCAAGAAGGTCTACGAGGCGTTCGCCGAGGCGCAGTAGCTGCGCGGGCTCGGCAGGGGTTCCGGGTGTCGTGGGCTGAGCGGGGCTCGGTGGTGGGGGCGCCGCCGCGGGGCTCCGCCCCGGGCCCCGGGTGCCGTTCGCCGTGGGGGTTTTCATCGTCACCGGCGTGCCGGTCGTCGTGGGTTGCTCGCGCCCACGCCCCGGAGCCGCATGGTGTCGCAGCCCCGCGCCCCTTGCACGGGCGCTCCACCACCCCATCCGGGCCCGTACGCAACCGACTTGCGTTGCACCCCTGGCGATCAGCTAGAGTCTGAGCACGCCGAGGGGCGAGGCCGGAAAGGCCGAGGCCCGAGCGTCACGCGGGTGTAGTTCAGTAGCAGAACACCCCCTTTCCAAGGGGGAGGCGCAGTGTGCAATCCCTGTCACCCGCTCTACGAGACCGGCCGGACCACCCTTGTGGATCAGGTAGGCTGGTGCTCGCACCGATCGGTGGCTGTGTCTTTTACAGCTGGCGGTCGGAGGTAATGCGGACGTAGCTCAGTTGGTAGAGCGCAACCTTGCCAAGGTTGAGGTCGCGAGTTCGAGCCTCGTCGTCCGCTCCAGAAAGAAGGGCCCTGGTCGATCGACCGGGGCCTTTCTCGTGTCAGCGGTACCTTGGGCGGTGTGAATGTTGCCACAGCGCCGCGTGCCCACGTGTGCACCACCCATGAGCGAGGTTGGGTATAGTTGGGTTCGCGCAGCGCGCAGTGCGGACGTAGCTCAGTTGGTAGAGCGCAACCTTGCCAAGGTTGAGGTCGCGAGTTCGAGCCTCGTCGTCCGCTCCAGAAAGAAGCCCCCGGCTCAGGCCGGGGGCTTCTTCGTGTGCCTCGGGGTGCGTCGGGATGTTCGTGCCGCCGTCAGGGCCCGGCGAGCGCCGGGCCCTGTATGCGGTCGGCTGGGTCGGCTAGGACCAGCGGACGCCCGTCAGGCGTTCGTACGCCTCCGCGTACTTCGCGCGGGTCGCCTCCACGATCTCCTGCGGCAGCGGCGGCGGGGGCTGCTCGCTCGTGCGGTCCCAGCCGGAGGCGGGGGAGGTGAGCCAGTCACGTACGAACTGCTTGTCGAACGACGGCTGGGCACGGCCCGGCTGCCACTGGTCGGCCGGCCAGAAGCGGGAGGAGTCCGGAGTGAGGACCTCGTCGGCGAGGACGAGGGTGTCTCCGTCGTAACCGAACTCGAACTTGGTGTCCGCGAGGATGATCCCGCGGTCGCGGGCGATGTCACGGGCGCGGCCGTAGACGGCGAGGGTCGCCTGCCGCAGCTGGGCCGCGGTCTCGGCGC
Source organism: Streptomyces sp. NPDC051104 (assembly GCF_040682835.1). NCBI lineage: Bacteria > Bacillati > Actinomycetota > Actinomycetes > Kitasatosporales > Streptomycetaceae > Streptomyces > Streptomyces sp. NPDC051104. The sequence continues at coordinate 57,414 of NZ_JBFBBS010000033.1, forward strand.
CGACCTTGCGGGCGACCTCCTCGTAGGAGACGTTCTCGTCGTGCTCGCCGACCGCGGCCTTGGTCGCCGGGGTGAAGATCGGGGCGGGCAGTTCCGAGCCGTCGACCAGGCCCTCGGGCAGGGCGAGGCCGCAGACGGTGCGGGACTCCTTGTACTCGGCGAGGCCCGAGCCGGTGAGGTAGCCACGGGCCACGCACTCCACCGGGACCATCTTCAGGGACTTGCAGACCAGGGTGCGGCCGGCCCAGTCCGCGGGCGCGCCCGGCGGGAGTTCGGTGCTCAGGACGTGGCTCGGGACCAGGTCGCGGAGCTGGTCGAACCACCAGAGCGACAGCTGGGTGAGGATCCGGCCCTTGTCCGGGATCTCGGTCGGCAGCACCCAGTCGAATGCGGACGTACGGTCACTGGCGACCATCACGAGGTCGCCCGCCTCGTTCTGGTACAGCTCGCGCACCTTCCCGGTGTGCAGATGCACCAGTCCCGGCACCTGGACGGGTTCGGGCTTTTCGACGAATCCGGACACGGTCCCTCCCCGTAGTTCTGTCCCAATGGCTCGATTCTCCCCCATGCCGGGAGCGAGCCGGTCCGCGGGGCCGGGGAGGGGCGGGTTCAGTCCCGTTTGCAGATGCGGTCCAGGAGGTTTGCTGTCGCCTGCTGGACACGGGGATCGACATGCCCGGGGCGGTCCAGCGCGGGGGACCACGCGAACGTACCGGATGCGAAGACCAGGGCGCCGGAAGGGGCGCGGTAGAGGGAGGTCTCCTGGTGGCGCGGATCGCCCTCGCCGTCCCGGTACGGGGAGTGGGCGAGCAGGATGCGGCCCTCGTGGTCGGGCAGCGGGGCGCGCGGGAAGTAACGGTCCGCCTCCCCGGCGACCATCCCGTCCAGCTTGTCGCCCTCCTCCGCGCCGGTCCCCTCCCACAGCCAGTGGTCGGCGTTGCGGACCACGAGCGGGTGGGGCTCGGGCACCCGGCCCGCGTACTGGATGCCGATCAGCTCCTGCTCCGCACGGTCGATTTCCCGCCACAGAACCGGCTTACCGGGGCCTCGCCGCTTGCGGCAGGTGAGCAGGCGGTCGGGGACGCCGGACGGGGACGGGCCGAGCTCCACCTGCCAGTACATGGTGTTGGCGGAGAGGAAGACCAGTGAGGTGCCGTGCTCGCGGGCGAGCTCCACGGTGCGGCGCATCTGCGCCGACCAGTACTCGTCGTGGCCGGGGAAGACGAGACCGCGGTAGCGGGTGGGGTCGACGCGGCCGGCGTGCAGATCGCGGGCGTCGGCGTAGGCGAGGTCGTAGCTGTACCGCTCGGCCCAGCGGATGAAGTCGTACGCGTGACCGACGTGCAGAGGCAGGCCCGCGCCCGCGTACGGGCGGTCGAAGGAGACCGTGGTGGCGGCGTCGGCCTCGCCGAGCAGCCGACCGCTGTCGTCCCAGGCGTGGTAGAGGCTGGCACCGGTGCGGCCGTCCTCCGGGTAGAGGTTGTACGCCTGCCAGGTGATGTCCGGGAGCAGCAGGAGCAGATCGGCCGGGCGGGCGTCGCGGACGGTGAACGGGACGTGGGAGCGGTAGCCGTCGGCGGTGGTCAGCACGGCGACATAGGCGCCGACACTCCAGTACGACGGGATCTGCAACCGCCAGGACAGCCACCAGTGATGGCAGGAGACCGTGCGGTCCGCGGTGAGCGGCGCCGGCTGGACGATGCCCGAGAGACGGGGGCTCGTGGTGATCTTGGCCGCTCCGTCGCCGTTGTAGTACCCGATCCGGTACACGTCGACGGCGAACTCCTGGGGCGGGTCGACGGTGATGTGGAAGTCCAGGGCCTCGCCCGGGGCGACGGCGCCGGTCGAGGTGAAGCCCTTGATCTGGCGGTGGACGTCGTCCGCGGAGCGGGGGCCGCTGGTGCGGGGGGCCGGGATCCGGGCTCCTTTCTGACCCTGGGCCGGGACGTGGGCCGGGGTCGGGTCCACGTACCAGGGGACCACTTGGCCCGTGTCGTCGAAGTACGTCTCACTGCCCCTCAGCCAGGGAACGGGACCCTGGCCGAAAGGATCCGTCACGGCGTGCGCGAGAGCACCCGACTCCCACCGGCGGATGTGTTCCGACCCCATGCGTGTCCCCTCCCTCGTCCCCCGTGAGCCGTCGTAAGCCCTTACCGAGTGCGCGATCGGTACCCAGCACATCACATAACGCACCCACTCCGTCACCGTTCGTCGCGAATTGACGTGAACGGAATGGGATTCCCCGGCCAGGGGTCGGGCTTGCGGAACGGGGCGGGCGGAGTTTCCCCAGGTCGGCGCGGGCTCGGACCGGGCGGAGCGGTCGTCGGACGGGGCGGAGCGGTCGTCGGAGCGGGCGGAGCGGTCGTCGGAGCGGTCGTCGGAGCGGGCGGAGCAGTCGTCGGAGCGGGCGGAGCGGTCGTCGGAGCGGGCGGAGCAGTCGTCGGACCGGGCGGAGCGGTCGTCGGACCGGGCGGAGCAGTCGTCGGACCGGGCGGAGCAGTCGTCGGACCGGGCGCAGCGGTCGTCGGAGCGGGCGGAGCAGTCGTCAGGCCAGGCGGACCCCGTCCTCGGACCAGCCGGAGTGGTCATGGGACCAAGCGGAGCAGTCGTCAGACCAGGCGGAGCGGTCGTCGGACCAGGCGGACCCCGTCCTCGGACCAGCCGGAGTGGTCATGGGACCAAGCGGAGCAGTCGTCAGACCGGGCGGAGCAGTCGTCAGACACGGTCGTCAGACCAGGCGGACCGGTTTCTCGGGGCGTACGCCGAGGTTGCGGAGCCAGGTGCGCAGCGGAGTGGGGTCGCCCTCCTCGACGAGGGTGCGGACCCGGGGGGAGAGGTCGGCCGCGCGTTCGCCCCTCACCACGAGGGACGGGCCGTCCAGCCAGTCGAGGCCCGGCGCCGCTCCCGCCGTGTCCATCGCGGCGCAGCACACCACCGCGGCGACGTGGTCGACAAGCAGTTCGCGGCCGGTGCGGGGCGGCTGGAGGGGGAACAGCGGCAGCATCGCGGCGGCGTCCCACACCACACGGTCCGACCCCGGTCCCTGCATCCCGGCGCCGCCGGGTATCGCCCCGGCCGCCTCCTCCCGCGCCATCTCCGCGCTGAGCCCGGCGACGAGTGCGGCGGTCCGCACACTGGCGACCGCGTCGTCGTCGGGAACGTCGGCGGTTTCGTCGCCGGCGCCGTCCTCGCCCGGGAGACGTATGCCGTCGGCCCCGCTCTCACCCGTGGCCGTGCCGCTCGCGCTCCCGCCCTCACCCGTCGGCGTGCCGCCCGCGCCGGCGGCCGGGCGGACCGTCAGGTACTCCAGGACCCGCTCCAGCGTCGGTCCGCCCGCGTGGGGGACCGTGTCGTGGTGGGCGTGGTGGACGCCGAGGGCGTCCAGGACGCGGTGCAGGCGGGCCGCGTCCGTGCGCCACTTGCGGTCGACGACCTCGTCCGGGTACTCCTGCCACCCCACCGGCGCCCAATGGGGACCGGACTCGGCCGGTCCTCCGTGGAAGAGGCGGGCCGCGAGCAGGGACGCGGCCTCGTCCACCAGGCCCGGCTCCTCGAGCAGGTCACAGGCCGGCCGCTCACCCAGCCGCGAGGTGAAGCCCTCGGCCAGCCGGTCCCGGCGCGACAGCTCCGTGAGCGCCGCGACCACGCCCGCGTCCAGGCGCGAGGGCCAGCGGCCCATCCGCCAGGCCGGCAGCGCGACCCGGGTCAGCAGCCGGTCCCAGCCCGCGTACGCCAGCCCCACCTGCTCCTGCGCGACGATCCGGACCCCGTAGTCCACAGCCTGTGCACGCTCGGCCGCGGCGGCCGCCACCCCCCGCTCCATCTCCTCCGCATGCCCGCGGCAGCTGCGCAACAGCAGGCGCGCCACCCAGCCGGCGCCCGCCAGCACCGTACGGATCACGGGCCCGTGCGCCGGTGCCGACGTCACCGCCACCGCGGCGTCCAGCCCGCGGACAAAGCGCCGTGCCGCCGCTATGTCCGGGTGCGCCGACGGTCCCGTGCCGGCGACGACCGGGGCGAGGACCGCGCGCAGCTCGCCCACCCGCATCCACCACAGGAACGGCGAGCCGATGACGAGCACGGGCGCGGCCGCGGCGCGGTGCTGCCGGGGGGCCGACAGGCCGCGTATGCCGCGGGCGCCGGATATCTCCTCCCCGGGCGGCGGACACGGCGGGCCGTGAGCGGGGTGGGTACGGTCCTCCAGCCAGCTGTCGCAGTCCGGGGTGAGCGCTATGGCGGACGGCGCGGGCACGTCGAGGCGGTCGGCCAGGTCTCTCACCATCCGGTACAGATCGGGTGCCGCGCCCTCCGCTATGGGGACCGTCGGGCTCATGGCCGGGCGGGCGCGGGCGATCACGAGGGCGATACCGGCGGCGCAGAGCAGGACCACCACAGCGATACCGGTCACGATCCAGCGGGCGATCCCCCAGCGCCCTCCGCCGAGGTGACCGGTGGAACCGCCGACGAGCAGCACGACGGCGACGGCCGCGGGCAGCAGGGCGGCGGCCAGAGCCCGGCTGCGGATCCGCAGCACGGCCAGGGCCCGCGAGCGCGCGGCCTGCGCGCCCGCCTCCACACCGATACCGGTCACGACCTGACGTCACCCCCTCCGACCCACCTCTGCCCGGCACGACCCGTGCCGTGACGGTCTGCGTCACGGAAGTCGCCGCCGGATGCCCGTGCGTTGCTCACTCCCCCACTGTGGCACCCGCCACTGACATCGCAATGCCGGTGGGCCAAGTGCCGGAACGCCTGCGCCGCACCCTAGTTGGGGCTCCGGCCGTCGTCAGCCGGACGGGACACCGCTCACTCGATGGAATGGCTTTGGGGAAAGGTGGCTGACGCAGGGCAACGGCCAGGCCAGGATTCCGCCCGGTCGACGCCGAGCCTCCGCGCGACACCACCGCATGACACCACCGCATGACACGGGCCCCGCATCCTGAGACGGATCCGGGGCCCACGAGGTTCATCGCCCGACGTGACCACGACGCGGACGCGCCGAGGGCGGACGCCGGCGCGTCAGATGCCCGTGCCCGCGGCCTTGGCCGCGATGTCCGTGCGGTGCTGGGAGCCCTCGAGTCCGATGCGCCCCACCGCCGCGTACGCCCGGCGGCGCGCCTCGGTGAGGTCCGCGCCGGTCGCCGTGACGGACAGCACGCGGCCGCCCGCGCTCACCACCGCGCCGCCCTCGCGCCGGGTGCCGGCGTGCAGCACGTAAGCGTGCGGGGCGTCCTGGGCCGCCACCTCGTCGAGCCCGGTGATCGGGTCGCCGGTACGCGGGCTGCCCGGGTAGTTGTGGGAGGCGACGACCACGGTGACGGCCGCGTCGTCGCTCCAGCGCAGCGGTGGGAGGTCGGCGAGGGTGCCGTTCGCGGCGGCCAGCAGCACACCGGCGAGCGGGGTCTTCAGCCGGGCGAGGACGACCTGGGTCTCGGGGTCGCCGAAGCGGGCGTTGAACTCGATGACCCGAACGCCGCGCGAGGTGATCGCGAGCCCCGCGTACAGCAGCCCGGAGAACGGCGTGCCGCGGCGGCGCATCTCGTCGACGGTCGGCTGCAGAACCGTCTGCAGCACCTCCTCGACCAGCTTCGGGTCGGCCCACGGCAGCGGCGAGTACGCGCCCATGCCGCCGGTGTTCGGCCCCTCGTCGCCGTCCAGGGCGCGCTTGAAGTCCTGGGCGGGCTGGAGCGGGACGACCGTCTCGCCGTCGGTGACGGCGAACAGGGACACCTCGGGGCCGTCGAGGAACTCCTCGATGACGACGCGCTCACAGGCGGCCGCATGGGCCCTGGCGGCCTCGAGGTCGGCGGTGACGACGACGCCCTTGCCGGCGGCGAGGCCGTCGTCCTTCACGACGTACGGGGCGCCGAAGGCGTCGAGCGCCTCCTCGACCTCCTCGGCGTTCGTGCATACGTACGACCGTGCGGTGGGGACGCCCGCGGCCGCCATCACATCCTTGGCGAATGCCTTGGAGCCCTCGAGCTGCGCGGCTTCCCCGGAGGGGCCGAAGACGGGGATCCCGGCCTCACGCACGGCGTCGGCGACCCCTGCGACGAGCGGCGCCTCCGGGCCGACGACGACCAGCCCGGCGCCGAGTTCGCCGGCCAGCGCGGCCACGGCCTGTCCGTCGAGGGCGTCGACCTGGTGCAAACGCGCCACCTCGGCGATACCCGCGTTGCCGGGGGCGCAGTGCAGCTCGGTGACGTCGGGGTCGAGGGAGAGGGAACGGCACAGGGCGTGTTCGCGGGCGCCGCTACCGATGACGAGGACCTTCACGGGGTCAGCCTAACGGGCGCGGGCTAGTGACCTTGTGGGGGCCGCCGAAGAGGGGTGGGGCGGGGTTTTGTGGGTTCCTCCCAAGAGCCCCCGCTCTGCGTGCTCCCGGCCCTCCTACTCGTTCGAGAACTCCTCGACCACCGTGGCCCCGAGTTCTCTGACGATCAGTTCGTGGCCGGAGAGGGCCGACTCGTCGAGGTCGGGATCGTCGTCCTCCGGCATGTCGTCCTCGGGGGCGACCACGTGGCGCTCCGGTGCGGGGGGCGCGGTCTGTGCGGGGGCGGGCGCCGCCGGGGCCGGGGCCGGGGTCGCGGGCGCCGCCGGGCGCGCGGCCGGAGTCGGCTGCTGCGGTGCGGGACGGGGCGCCGACGGGGCGCCCGAGCCGTAGCCACCGCCCCCGCCGGACGGGTAACCGCCGCCGCCGAAGCCGGAGCCCGAGGTGGCCGGCGGTGCCGAGCCGCCCGAGGGGTCGACGATCGCCTCGATCTTCCACTGCACGTTGAACTGCTCGCCCAGGGCCTGCCGCAGGACGTCCTCACTGCCGCTGCTGAGGAAGTTGTCCCGGGCCCCGGCGTTCACGAAGCCGACCTGCAGCATCGTCCCGTCGAAGCCCGTGACCTGCGCGTTCTGGCTGAGCAGGATCCAGGTGAAGCGGCGGCGGTTCTTCACCGCCTCCAGGATGTTCGGCCACAGCGCGCGGGGGTCGAGCCCGCCGGGCGCCGGTGCGGCGGCCGGTGCGGGAGCGGAGGCTGTCGGTGCCGGCGTGGCTGCGGGCGCCGCCGGTCGCGTGGGCGCGGCCGGGGGCTGCGCTCCGCCCGCGGACGCCGCCGTGGGCCACCCGCCGGGCCGACGGCCGCTGCCCGCGGCGGCAGCGGTGGGCCAGGCACCGGGACCGGCGGGAACAGGGGCGTCCTGGGGCCCTGGCTGAGCGGGAGCGGGAGCCGCCGACGGCGTCTCCGCGGGCGGTGCCGGCGGTGCGGGCGGTGCCGGAGCAGGCGTCGCCGCACCGTCGTACGCACCCGGCCCCGGCGCACTGCCCGCGCCTGCGCCTGCGCCTGGGCCTTGGGCCCGCACCGCGGCCCGAGCCGCGGCCGGACCACCGCCGGGCGGCACTGCAGGAACGGACGACGCCCCCGCGCTCGCCCCGCCGTGCGCCTCGGGACCGGGCACATACCCCGTGGCGGGGGCCGCGCCGCCGCCGGAGAAGTTGACGCCGCGCTCCAGGCGGTCCAGGCGGGCCATGACGGACCGCTCGTCCCCGTATGCGGCGGGCAGCAGCACCCGTGCGCAGATCAGCTCGAGCTGCAGGCGGGGCGAGGTGGCCCCGCGCATCTCGGTCAGCCCCTCGTTGACGATGTCGGCGGCGCGGCTCAGCTCGGCCGGGCCGAAGACGCCCGCCTGGGCCTGCATGCGCTCCAGCACGTCGACCGGGGCGTCGATCAGCCCCTTCTCGGCGGCGTCGGGCACGGCGGCGAGGATGACGAGGTCCCGCAGCCGCTCCAGCAGGTCGGCTACGAACCGACGGGGGTCGTTGCCCCGCTCGATCACGCGGTCGACGACCTCGAAGGCGGCGGCCCCGTCCCCGGTGGCGAAGGCCTCGACGACGGAGTCGAGGAGCGAGCCGTCCGTGTACCCGAGCAGCGAGGTGGCCATGGCGTATGTCACACCGTCGGGGCCCGCACCCGCGAGCAGCTGGTCCATGACGGACATGGAGTCACGCACGGACCCGGCGCCCGCGCGCACGACCAGCGGCAGAACCCCGTCCTCGACGGGGATCTTCTCCATCTCGCACACCTCGGCGAGATAGTCCCGCAGGGTCCCCGGCGGCACGAGCCGGAACGGGTAGTGGTGCGTGCGCGACCGGATGGTCCCGATGACCTTCTCGGGCTCGGTGGTCGCGAAGATGAACTTGAGGTGCTCGGGCGGCTCCTCGACGACCTTGAGCAGCGCGTTGAATCCGGCCGACGTGACCATGTGGGCCTCGTCGATGATGTAGATCTTGTACCGGCTGCTCGCGGGCCCGAAGAAGGCCTTCTCCCGCAGGTCACGGGCGTCGTCCACACCACCGTGGCTGGCCGCGTCGATCTCGATGACGTCGATCGACCCCGGTCCGTTCCTCGCCAGGTCGCGGCAGGACTGGCACTCGCCGCACGGCGTCGGCGTGGGACCTTGCTCACAGTTCAGACAACGGGCCAGGATCCGCGCGCTGGTCGTCTTGCCGCATCCGCGCGGCCCGCTGAACAGGTACGCGTGATTGACCCGGTTGTTCCGCAGCGCCTGCTGCAGCGGGTCGGTGACATGCTCTTGCCCGATGACCTCGGCGAAGGACTCCGGGCGATAGCGGCGGTACAGCGCGAGAGACGACACGCTTACGAGGTTATAGGCGCCCACTGACAAAGCGCCCGGCCCGAGTCACAGCCCGGCCACCGCCCCCGGCGCCCGCCCCTGGGCACCCGTCCCCGGACGCGAAAGACCCCCCACGCACCCGCCAGAGCCAACCTACCCTTGCTGCCTTCCGGCCCTGGGGGAGTTCAGTCAGATAGCGCCGCGTGAGGGGCTGAGCCCCAGCCTACCCGATCGCCGGGGCCCGAACGAGTTCGCTAGCACTCCCCGGCGTCATGTAATGTTTCCGGCGGAGGATTCGCCTAGAGGCCTAGGGCGCACGCTTGGAAAGCGTGTTGGGGGCAACCCCTCACGAGTTCGAATCTCGTATCCTCCGCACCCGCCCACCAGGGCAAACGAAGGACCCGGCTGCTGTGCGGCCGGGTCCTTCGTCATTCCGTAGTTGCAGTTTTAGTTGCAGTTGCCCAGATCAGGCCGCTGGAGGTTGCTGGTCGGACCGGGTCCGGAACAAGTGGCGGACCTTGCCCTCCGCCAAGCGCGGCGCGTTAACGATCGTGGCCGGGGTCTCGGCGACGTGGCGGCGACGCCTGGCCTCGCTGAGGGCACACGCACGGCACTGGGTCCGGACCGTTCGCGGGGCAGCCGCGCTGGCTTGGGAAACGCTGACCTAAGCTGGTACGGAGCATCTCGGACAGCTTCGGGGCGATGGACCGCGTCCAGCGGGAGGTGGGCAGTGCGGGAAGAGGTCGAGGCCGTACTTGGTCGAATCCTTTCGCCGATTGTCGCAGCCATCGGCGTCGACGGGCCCGGCGTCCTCGCCGATGACGCGCCAGATTCATCGCAAGGCGGACCGGCGGCCGAGCTCGGCCGACACGTTCTGCGGGTGCTTCGGGAGCGCAACGATACGCTGGACGCGCTGCATGAGGCGGTCGCGGAGGTCGCCGCCAACCCCGCGGACGACGACGCCCGCGCGATGCTGCGGCTCAGACTGCGGAGAGCGCTGTCGCGCGACAGCGAAGCACTCGCGGAAGTCGCCGCCCTGCTGCCGGAGCCATCGGTTCACGTCACAGCCGAGGGAGTGCGGTCGGTGGCGATCGGCGGGAACAACACCGGGATCATTGCCACCGGGGACAACTCCTCCTTCATCACGGGACGTGTGTTCGGAGGGGACCGCTGACCGCCGGGTCCAGCACCTCTATCCGGCGGAGGACAGGGCCTGCCAGTGGGCCAGGTGATCGCGGGTCGACCTGATCAGCGGGTGCTCGGGTCCCAGAACGCGGAGACGGTCCGCGAGCAATGCCTCCAGGGTGGTGACCGCACCGGCGATGTCCCCCGACAGCCCGCGGTACTTCGCCAGGTTGTTGCGGGTGGCCAGAGTGTCGGGATGGTCCGGGCCGAGGACTCTGATGCGGTCGTCGAGGAGCGTTTCGAGTGCCGCCGTCGCGGTGATGGGATGGCCTGCCTCTCCCAGCCAGAAAGCCAGGTTGCCCCGAACGACAAGGGTGTCCGGATGGTCCGGGCCGAGGACTCTGAGGTAATCGCCAACGAGTTCTTCGAATTGAGCCGCTGCCCTCGCGGGGTCCCCCGCCGCACCTAGCCATGACGCCAGGTTCCCACGGGCGTTGAGGGTGTCACGGTGCTCGGGGCCGAGGATTTTGACCAGGTCGCGCACCAGCCCCGCCATATCCTCTACTGCCCCCACGAGATCGCCAGCCGCCCCGTGCCATGAAGCGAGGCTGCTGCGAACGGCGAGCGTGTCCGGATGGTCGGAGCCTTGCAGCCGGACTCGATCCGCGAACAGGCGCTGGAATTCGGCTGCCGCCCCGGAGGGGTCCCCGTGAGCACCGCGCCACGTGGCAAGGTTGGCGCGCGCAGTCAGGGTATCGGGATGGTCGGGCCCGAGCACTCTCTCGAAGTCGTCCACCAACGATTCGAACGATCCCGGGCCGGTGTCGTGCTCAGAGCCCTTGAACCGCGCGAGGTTCAGCCGTACCGCCAGAGTGTCCGGATGCTCCCGCCCCAGCACTCGGGTGCAGTCGTCCACCAGCCGCTCAAGCTCGCGGCCGGCGCCCGAGACATCCCCAGCTTCGGCCTTCCAGACGGCGCGGTTGGCCCTGATGGACAAGGTGAACGGATGAGCCGATCCCAGGCGGGAGATTGCCTCTTCGGCCAGGGACTCGAAGAACGAGGCAGCGGCGACTGTCTGCCCGGCCCGGCCAAGGCTGGTGGCGGCCCTGATGAGCACGGCATGCGACCCCGACGCCCACAGAGCCTCCCCGCTCACCGTCCAGAGATGCTCCGCGTTGGCCTGCAGGGCATGAACGAGTAGGGCGTCACTCTCGTCGTCCGGCCACACCGCGAGCAGCGCCCGGGCCACAGCCTCGGCCGCGCGGTCGGTGCGTCCTGCCGCTGCGGCGTCGCGGGTCGCGCGTTGCACCAAGCGATGAACCGTCACCGTCTCGTACGGGCTAGTTCCGTCGATGGTCACCAGACTGAGCCGAGCCAGGCAACGCAGAGCAGCCAGGGCGTCGGCTTCGGAAACGGACATCGGAGCGCTGGCGTTGCTGCCGAACGTACCGGAAGTATCTGGGGTGTCCGGGGTGTCGGCTCGCGTCGCGGCCGAACGGTACACGCTCAGATACTCAAGAGCCGACGGGTCCGTCAACACCCCGATCGGTATCCCCGCAGGATCCAGTTGGCTGACCAGCTCCAGCATCGGCCGGGCCAGACCGACAGGTTGAAGGGCATCCGCGTGTTCGACGCTCAACGACCAGGCCGCACCAAAGGTGACGTTCTGGTCGTCCGGAAGTGACACGGGGTCTGGAGCCAGTTCGGCCAGTGAGTGATGCCTGTCGGCCACCAGGCGACGGTATGCGGCGCATCCCATGCTCCGGTCGATCATGAAGGCGACAGCCTGCGACAGCGCGAGCGGCAAATACCCGAGATCGGCCGCCAGACCGGCTAGTTCGCCGGGCGATCCACTCAGACCGGGGTCGGCTAGTTTGGCGGTCAGGTACTCCACGGCTTCGGATTCGACGAACACGTCCATGCCCACCAGATGGCGGCCGACGCCGTTGAAGGCCGCGTCACGGCGCCGGGTGGTGACGACGGTGCGGCCGGAAGGTGTTGTCGGCGGCCAGAAGCCCCGCATATCCGCCGGACTGGCCACGTCGTCCAGGACGATCAGCCAGCGCTTATCGGTGGTCTGCAGCCACGCCAGAAAGATGCGGCCGGCTTCCTCCGGCTGGGCAGCGTCGGCGAGGTCCAAGTCCACCGCGGCCCTGGCATAGGCCGCGACGATCGCCGAGCGGGTGCTGGCGTCCGCCCATACCATCAGATCGACCCCTCCGCGCGACCACAGGCGGCGCGCAACCTGCGCCGCCGCCTGGGTCTTGCCCACCCCGCCGATCCCACTGAGCACGACAGCGGAGGGCCAGGCGGCGTCCACACCGTCAGCTTCCATCAGCGCGGCGAGGACGGAGTCGCTCCCGCGCGGCTGGAACGACTCCGCCTGCGAGGGGACAACGCCGATCTGGACCGGGAATGTGACCGCCGGTCGACCGAGGCGGTAGTTGACGTGGTGCACGACGGCCCCGTCGGCGATATGGACCGTGTGCCGTCTCGGGTACAGGGTCACGGTCACCAGCCCATTCCGCTGGACCACCGTCGGTTCGGGGACGCCCGCTTTCTGACAGTCGGCAATGGTGGCAGGGATTCCCGACCCCTCACCCTCCACCAGGCGCGCCCACGTCAGCACACTGGCCAGGCGGAAATTCCGCCGCCGCGACTCGGACCGGACCCTGCTGATGGGGGTCGGTTCGTTCTCGGCCAGGCCATCACCGAACCACGATCCAGGGTTGGTGATTTCGAGCCGGTCATCGAAGAGCTTGACGTGCACGCAGGCGTGCTCGTGCGCATAGCTTCGGTGGACCAGGGCGTTGGCGATGAGTTCCCGCACTGCGATCATGGGGTATTCGTAGTGCGGCGCGGTGGTGGCCGCGTGCTCGGACGGCGCCTCGCCGGCCCGGGTGTGTTCGGCGATGAAATCCCTGGCCCGCTGGATCTGCTCGGGGACGGTACCGCGAAGATCCGCCTTGTCCTTGGGGTCATCGATGGACGTGCCATAAACACGTGCACACTGGACGATCGCGGTGGCGACCACCGCGGTGGGCTCCTCACCAAACAACAACGCCCCGGCGATGGTGAGCTGGCCGTCACGCATGAGGCTTGCCCGTTGTAGAAATTCAGTCGAGGAAAGCTGCCCAGGCAGGTCCTGAGCTATGTCTTTCCGCAGGTCGCCGCGAAATCGGCTCACCCGCTGGGCGTTCACCGGGGTCCGGTTGGTCGGGTGGTCGAGAAAGCCGGGCCCGTCGTCAGCGGCTACCGGCGTCGCGCGCAGGGTAGGCTCGGATGCCGCCAGGGAAGCGAAGTCCCCGACGGAGGAAGATATTTCCAGCTCCGGCTTCGGACGCCGCGCTATGGGGAGCCGGCCGTATCCGTCAAATAGACGGCTGGGCTTCGGCCCGCGGAAGTCGAGGGAATCGACGTACTTGTAGAGGTCTTCTAGGGATACGAAGCCGTCGTCGTCCTCGTCGAGCGCTCCGTGGGTGATGCCCTCGGCGAGTGCGCGAGTGAACGGGCTGGCTTTGCCGTCCTCGTCGGCGTCATCCGCGAGTTGCGCCGGAGCCGTCGCGGTCAGTATGAACCGTCCCCTCCCACCGAGGTGACCGGGAGGCCCGGAGCCTTTGAACCCCCCGCTGTGGCAGCAATCGAGAACGATGATCTTTGCTCGCGCCGAGGAATCCGACATGATCTCGTTGAGTAAAGTGTCGGGTACGGCGGTGCCGGCCAGCAGGAGGAACTTTGTGTCAGTTCCACACAAATAGAATTTCTGGTTCTTCGTCGCCCCATGACCGCTGAAGTAAAACAAGAGGACGTCGTCGGGTTCGGCGCTGTCGAAGAAAACGTGAGCGCGCCGCATCAGTTCCCCAGTGGTGACATCGAGGAGAACGGTCATGTCAGCATCGGCGAACATGCCGAACTGGGCGTGCGCGATAGCCTCCGCGATCAGCCGGTGGTCAGTGCGCGGGCCTATGAGCGGCGGAAGAAGGTCCGGATCACCCGCGTATTCGGCGTTGCAGACTATGAGTGCCCGATACACGGCGGCTCCCCCGTCTTACGACAACCCCGAAGCCCGCGAGGGTCCTCGGTGGCGCCCTAGTATATAAGGCCAGTCCTACCGGAGGGGTCGTTCGTGGAACCATCGAAGCTCGAAGTAGTCCCCCACCTTGCGTCGCTGACCGACGATCACCCCGCCGTGCAGGAGGCCGTCGGTGAGCTCACGTCAATGCTTCGCGACGAGCCGGCCATCGTCGCAGGATCCCCTCCCACCGCCGTGAGCGGATCGAAAGGAATACTACCCGTAATCCTGGTGGAACTCGGTGGATCTTCGGTCACCGTGGGGGCCGCCGTCAGAGTTTTTCGCCTGTGGTTGCAACGCGACCGCCGACGCTCGATCCGCCTCCGACGGACGCTGCCGGACGGCAGCGTCATCGAACAGGAGGTTAGTGGGGTGGCCATTTCCGACCAGACCTTGCGGGCAGCTCTCGAACAGCTCGACGGGGCTTCGACCAACCGGTCATCCGACTCGTAGCCGGATAATCCTCTGCAACCGCCCACCAGGGCAAAACGCGGATCCGGCCGGTGCGACCTTGGTTGCAGTTGGCCCCAACAGCCGATCACCGAGGCAGCGGCCGGATATCGAAGCGTCTGCTGGTGGCTCATCAAGGCCGACCGGCATCAATGGGAAGGGCGAGCGGAACCGCTCCTGTCAGCGGCCCGCCCTACAGTCCTGCCTAGTACTCCAGCTGTAGATCGTGATCTCGCTGGTCGGGCCGGGTGCGGAGACGGGTGCGGCCACCGTTGATCATCGTGAGTTGTGTGGACAAACGACGAGACGGTGGCCGCAGGTCACAGCATAGATCCCGTCCGCTGGCGGGAGGCGTTCGAGGTGGCCATGGGCCGGATCGCGGGTCGGTTCGCTCGGGTCGAACCCCGCCTGCGGGCTGGTCGGTTGGTGCTGGGCCTGCTGTCTGACCTGCCGCGCAAAAACTGCTGGACGATCGCGGAGTGGGCCGGGGAATCGACCCC
>NZ_JBFBBS010000034.1:0-71659 GCF_040682835.1 Streptomyces sp. NPDC051104
GGCGAAGGGCGGGACTTTCACCACACGCCCCACAGCCTCTCGTTCGGATCATGCCGGGCCCGCATGCCGACAGCAGAGGGCCCCGCCGCGTGCCGGGGGGACATCGGCGGGGCCGACGGCTCCAGGCACCAGGGGGGAGGGCGCCCACGAGCGGTCTGAGGTTCTGCTGCCCGGCTTCCCGGGAAGTATGCGTGGCCGATTTCCGCGTCTTGTGTCACCCATCCGTGAGGGCTGGGTGTAGGCGGAGGTTTAGGGGGTACTCGGGGGCGAACTCGCTGTCGGGTGCCACTCCGGCAGCGAGATGTTGATCACCTCCGGAGCGCGGGTCGCGGTGCATCTGTTGTCCGCCCCGGGGTAGGCGAGCCCCGCCACGCCGTACGGATGGGAGGACATTGTGTCGGCTGAGCAGACCCCGCTCTCCATCGATGTGACGATGCCCCGGGAGGATGTCGCGCTGGTCACTGTGAAGGGTTTCCTGGACGTCGACACAGCGACGGAGTTGCACCACCACCTGGCCAACCAGATGCACCACGGCCGGCAGCACCTGTTGCTCGACCTGTCGGAGGTGCCGTTCATGGACTCGTCGGGCATCAACATCATTCTCAACGCCTACAAGGAGACCCGTCAGGTGGGCGGCTCGATCGGCCTCATCGACCCTGCCCCGGCCGTCCAGCGGATCCTCGACCTGACGGGTGTGAGCCTGACCGTCCCGTCCTACAAGACCGTTCAGGACGCACTGGACGACACGGGCGACGCGTTGAGCCGGCCCTAGGCTCGTGGGCGGGGCGTCGCTCTCAGGCGCGGGCCGGACCGCGGGTGTGCCGACGAGGCCGGTCACCGGCTGGGTGTGCTGACGGCCGGTCAACCGGGGCGCCTCCGTCGGGGAATGTCGTCCGCCCGAGTGGTCTCCGTGTTCGTCGTCGCCCGCCTCCAACGGTCCGACGCCGTGCATGCGGACGGCAGTTGGCCGGGTCCCCCGCTCGTCGGATGATCTCCGGGGCGCCCTCGGGTGCCGGGGGGAATCTCCCATGATTACAGTGGTCGCGCGACAAGGAACCGCGCTCTCCGGGCAGGCTCCCCAGCCGTCGGGGGAGGGTACGTACGAAGGAGACAGGGACGTGACGGACCAGGAGTCGGCAACGAACCCAGGAGCGTCGACACGGGTCGTGGGGGACTTCCTGCTACGCCGTCGGGAGCAGATCTCTCAGCGCTGGGCCGACCAGACGCTCTTCCGTACGGTGTTCACGGTGTCGCGCGACGAGGCCGTGGAAGCCGCGGGCTCTCTGGTGGAGGCGCTCGCCGCGGTGGCCGCCTCCGGACGGATCGAGGATCTTCGGGCCCCGGGCTTCGCGGGGATGCGCGAACAACTCACGCGCATGGCGGCCTCGCGGTCCCGCGCGGGCGCGACGCCGTCGCAGATCGCCGACGAGGTGGCGGCCCTGGGTCCCTCGATCAGGGAACTGCTGGGCGCCGAACTGTCCGGGGCGGACGGCGAGGCGAGCGGATGGCACGCCGTCGCGCTCACCGCCCTGATGGGCACGTTGCGGGTGCTGGTCATGGAGACCGCCCTGAGCACGGGCGAGGAGATCATCGAGCGGCAGCGCATGCAACTGCTCGAAGTGGCCACGCCCGTCATCAAACTGTGGAACGGCATCGTCGCCGTACCGCTCATCGGCACCCTGGACAGCGCCCGCAGCCAGGTCGTGATGGAGAGCTTGCTGGACGCCGTCGTCGCCCAGCAGGCCCGGTTCGCCATCCTGGACATCACCGGAGTGCCCACCGTGGACTCCCTGGTGGCGCAGCACCTGATGAAGACGGTCGCGGCGGCCCGCCTCATGGGCGCGGAGTGCATCGTCTCCGGTATCCGGCCGGCGATCGCCCAGACCATCGTGCATCTGGGGATCGACCTGGGCTCGGTCCTCACCCGGGCGAGCCTGGCCGACGCCCTCGCCTACGCCCTCCACGAGCTGGGCGCCGTGATCGTCGACCGGGCGGGCCACGGAGGAGGCCAGCGGTGACCGGCGGTGTCAGGGACCCGGCGGGTGCTTCCGTCCCCGTACTCAAGCTCGGTGACGTGCTCCTCGTCACCCTCCAGGGCGAACTGGAGGACAAGGCCGCCGAACAGTTGCAGCAGGACATCAGCGAGGCCATCGCGGGCAGTTCCGCCACCGGAGTGGTCATCGACGTCTCCGGTGTCGAGATCGTCGATTCCTTCCTGGGGCGTGTGTTCGCGGAGATCGCGGCGAGCGCCAGGCTGCTCGCCGCGGAGACCGTGGTGGCCGGCATGCGACCCGCGGTGGCCATCACCCTGGTCGAACTCGGCCTCACGCTGCCGGGTCTGCGCACCGCGCTCGACACCGACGAGGCACTGAGGATGCTGACACAGGCGTCCACGCCCCTGTCCCACGGTCCAGCACGCCAGGAGAACGTGTGACGGAGACATCGGGCCGCGTCACCACATGCCTGCCCATCCGCACGGACATGGATCTGGCGTGGGTGCGGCAGCATGTGCGGCAGGCGGCTGCCGAGATCGGTTTCGGGCTGGTGGAGCAGACCAAACTGATCACCGCGGCCAGCGAGCTCGCACGCAACACACTCGTCCACGGCGGAGGCGGGCAGGTGGAGTTCGCCTTCCTGGACAACGGCCGCGCCCGTGGACTGCGCCTGTCCTTCGTCGACGAGGGGCCGGGCATCCCCGACATAGAGCGGGCCCTCACCGACGGCTACACCTCGGGCGGCGGTCTCGGCCTCGGGCTCGGCGGAGCCCGGCGGCTGGTCCACGAGTTCTCGATCGACTCCCGTCCCGGCGAAGGCACCCGGGTCACCGTCGTCTGCTGGGCCGCCGGACCGCCGCGGCCCCGCGAGGAGGTCCGTTGACCCACGTCTGGGACGTGCCCGTGTACGACTCGACCCGGGTTCGGGACGTCGCGGTGGCGGCGCATGAAGCCTGCGGCCACGGGGGGTTCGACGACGCCCGTACGGCCGCGGCCGTGCTCGTCGCCACCGAGCTCGCCACCAACCTGCTCAAGCACGCGGGCGGTGGTCGGGTCCTCATCGAGACGGTGGACGCGGACCTCACCTCGGAGGCGGCTGCTCGAGGGCCGGCGCTGCAGATCGTCGCGATGGATCACGGTCCGGGCATCCCCGACCTCGCGGCGGCCCTGGGCGATGGCTTCTCCACCACGTCCTCGCTGGGTGCCGGCCTCGGCACCTGCCGGCGCATAGCGGACGACTTCGACCTGCACAGCGCGCTCGGGAGGGGCACCATCGCCCTGGCCCGGATAAGGGCCGGGTCCGGTCGCCGGCGGCACGGGCACGCCCGGCAGGACCACGGCCCGGTGCGGGCCGGCGGCGTCAACATCGCCCTGGCGGAACCCCAATCCGGTGACGCCTGGGCGTGTGTGAGGTTCGGGGAGCGGGTCACGCTGCTCCTCGCCGACGGACTGGGGCACGGCCCGGCCGCCGCCGAGGCGTCCGACGCGGCGGTCCGGCAGCTGCGGGACAGCGCCCATCTGCCGCCGGCCGAGCTGCTCGGCGTCCTGCACACGGCGCTGCGCAGCACCCGGGGCGCCGCCGTCGCGGTCGCCCAGGTCGACCTCGCAGAAGGGAGTCTGGCCTTCTCCGGCATCGGCAACATCGGCGCCCGGTTCCGTTCCGACGGCGGCTGGCAGCACCTGCTGTCCCATCCCGGCATAGTCGGCGCCCACCGACCGGCGCGCATCCCCTGTCGGCGGCTGCCCTGGTCGCCCGACTGTCTTCTCGTCCTGCACAGCGACGGACTGCCCAGCCGGTGGTCCCTGCGTGAGGACGTGCCCTCCGCGGAGCTGGACCCCGGGGTGACGGCCGCTGTGATCGTGCGGGACGCCAGCAGTGCCGCCCGGCCCGTCCGCGACGACACCACGGTGACCGTGCTGTCCCCCACACCGCCGAGGCGTGAACCATGACCCACACCTGGCAGATCATCACCGTCGTCGATGCCGCCCGGGCCCGGATCGCCACCGCCCGGATCGCGGCCGATCTCGGTGTCTCCGTCGTCGACCGCACCCGCCTGGTCACCGCGCTCACCGAGCAGCTGCGCCAGTGCCTCACCAAGGGCGGCGCCTGGCGGCTGACCCTCGGGACCACTCCCCCGTCGGGTGGCGAGGAGCAGCCAAGGCTGTGGGTCACCGTCCGTCCCGACCCGGACGAGCGCCCCCACGAGGAACCGACGTGGCAGGCGCAGGTTGCGGCACCGGAGCGGGGTGGCCGGGCGGACACGGTGGCGTTGCGCGCCTCCCCGCCGGCCCCAGGGCCCCAACAGGCGACGTTCGCCCCATCGCGACGCCCGGCACTTCCCCAAGCTCTCGGCTTCGCTCGAGCAGGGGGGACCCCCACCCCCAATCTCTTCGAGCAGGGGGGACCCCCACTCACCGCACCGGCCGAAAGCCCAAGTACATCCAGTACGAGGACTTCCGTCCGGCACTCCCCCAAGCTCTCCGAGCAGGGGGCCCCAGAGAGCACGCACCGGACGCCGCTCCTTGACGTGCGAACGTTGCCTGCCGAGGCCCTTGCCGAGGCGCTGTTCAGCGCCGACGAGGACACCGCGCGCGTCCTGGACGCGCTGACGGAGCAGGAGGCGCTGGTCGCCTTCCACCGTGAGGAGCTGCACCAGACGAACCAGGGCGTCCTCGCGCTGCACGCCGAGCTCGACGCCGCCGGACAGGCGCAGCGCGAGCTGTTCGCCGCCGAGCGGGCCGCGCGCACGGAGGCCGAGGAGGCGCGCCGCCGGCTCACCTTCCTCGCCGACGCCAGCGCGGCACTGACGGCGTCCCTGAACCACGGCGAGATCGTCCGCCTGCTCCCCGAGCTGCTCACACCGACGTACGCGCGGACCGCCGACGTATGGCTGCTGGGCGACGACGAGGCGGAGCCGAGCCACGCGCCCCGCCCGGCCGCCGCCGTGCTCGCCGCACGCACGGGCCGCCCGCAGTACGCGGCGCCCCAACCGGGCGGTCTGCCCGGCGTGGACGACCGGCCGCCCTCCGCCCTGCACCCCACCCGGCCGCTGCTGTGCCTCCCGCTGTCGGCCCGGCAGGTGCCGCTCGGCGTGATCACCCTCACCCCGCCCGGCGACCGGTGGGATCCGGACGACGCCGTGATGCTGATCGAACTGGCCCGCAGGGCCGCCATCGCGATCGACAACGCCCAGCGCTTCGAGCACAGCCGCGACATCGCCGAGACCCTGCAGCGGGCGCTGCTCACCGAGCTGCCCGCCACCCCCGGGCTCCGGCTCGCCGCCCGCTATCTGCCGGCGACCCACGGTCTCAACATCGGCGGCGACTGGTACGACGCCTTCCGGCAGCCCGACGGGAGCCTGATCGCGGTCATCGGCGATGTCACCGGGCACGGGCTGCACGCGGCGGTGATGATGAGCCAGCTGCGGACGGCCCTGCGCGCGTACGCCGTCGACGGGGGCAGCCCGGGCCGGCTCCTCACCCGGCTGCACCTGTTCCTGCACCATCTGCAGCCGGATCTGTACGCCACCGCGGTGATCGCCCGTTTCCGGCCGGGCGAGCCGGTGCTGACCTGGGCCGCGGCCGGTCATCCGCCCCCGGTGCTGCGCACGCCCGACGGCCGGGTGCACACCCTCGACGCCAAGCCGGGCGCCATGCTGGGCGTTCCGGTGCAGCAGGAGATCGAGGACCACACCGCGCCCCTGCCGCCCGGCTCGACGCTGGCCCTCTACACGGACGGCCTGGTGGAGCGGAGGGCGTACGGCATCGACCCGGGCATCGAGCGTCTCACCGAGGCGATGTCCACGCTGGCCGTACCGGACCGGAACGGCGGCCTGGAGGGTGCCGCGGACCGGGTACTCGAGCCGATGCTGAGGGACTCGGAGGGCGAGGACGACGTGTGCCTCTTGTTGTGTCACGTGGACGGCGAGACCGCCGAGAACGCCGGTACGGCCGGGGAGCCGCCCGTACCGTGATCCTGGATGCGTATCCTCCGGCTTTCTGGCAACCGTCATAAGGGCGCCGGGCGACAGAGCGACGAACGACGAGAACCGGCCGGGGTGCCGGCCGGGGGAAGGACGGCATGGCAACCGAGCCGCGTTGGGACAAGGCCTGGCCGTTCGAGACGGTCGAGGCCCTGGTGGCGGATTTCGGCGGTGACCTGCCCGATGTCACCGGGGCACGGCTGGCCGCCGAGGAGTTTCTGCGACGGCTGGCGCGGGCTTCGCCTCCGACGAGTCCCGAGTACTGGAACGACATACTCCTGGTGGTCGACGAGCTGGCGGCGAACGCCGTCCAGTACGCGCCCGGGCCGTTCGGCCTGCGGATGCGTCCGACGTACGACGGTGTCCATGTGACGCTGCACGACACCAGTACGACGCCTCCGGCACCGCGTCCCTTCAAGCCGGGCCAGAGCGGAGGCATCGGCTGGCACCTGGTGCACACGCTGTGCCACCAGGTGAGCGTGGTCGTCCAGCCGGAGGGCAAGGACGTGCACGTGTTCCTGCCCTGGTAGGGCGGGGGCCCTTCAGGTCCGTGCCCTGCCGAGGCGGGAGCCCGCCGCGGTGCCGTCGGCCGGCCGACGGTGAGCGCGGGGCGCCTCGTGGGATCAGGCCGCCCGCCACCGCGACCCGGAGCCGTCCGGGGCGGTGCTGTCGGCGGCCCGCGTGTCTCCGGCCTTCTGCGCCGTGGGCTTCTCGCGGACCCGGGACCCGGTGTCGGCGCCGTCCGCGCCGTCCGGGGAGGAGCGGGGCACGGCGCGCAGCCGGCGGCGTCCCGCGCCGCGGGCCTTCCTGGTGCCGCCCGGGGTGAGCAGACGTTCCTCGTAGCTGCCGAGCGCGAGCACGAGGCACAGCATGGACACCGGCATGAGCAGGGCTACGGCGATCATGTGGGCTCCTTCACAGGGCGTCCTGTTCCGCGTTGCCCCGCTTCGCCCTTGGAAACACGATTCAGCCGAGTGGCACGAGCACGCTGACGGTCTTGCCGTCCACGCGGGGCTCGATGACGATGTCGCGCGCCAGCTTGATGATCAACGGCCAGCCGAACCCGCCCCGGTCGTGCCTGTTGGGAAGCTCGCCGGTACCGAACGCCACGGAGGGGATGTCCGGGCTGCGGTCGCGCACGACGAGGCGGACGCCCTCCCGCGTGGGGACGGCCTCGAAACCGGCGAGTCCGCCCCCGTGGCGGATGGCGTTGGACACCAGTTCCGAGGTGACGAGCAACAGGTCGGTGACGGCCTGCTCGGCCGGCCGCACGGGCGCGGCGTCCCAGTGGCTCCGGACGACCGCGAGCACGTGCGCGCGCGCCGTGGCCGCGCTGGTCACCGGGCCGCCGGGCGGGGACGGGCCGCTCTGCCGCACGCCGTCGGGCGTGTGCGCGCGCCGCGGGCGTACGGAGGCGCTGGTGTCACGCTCGTCGGCGGCTCCCGGGTTCCCGCCGTCCCGCGGGGGAAGGTCCACCGGTTTCATCGCGCGCGCAAGGAGTCCGGCAGGCCTGCGGGGCCCGTGGCGTCGCGGGGACGGCACCGGGCCCCGGAGCCTGTGTCGAGGGTCGGCGTGGCGTGGTGTGGTTCGTTCATCGCCCCACGCATACCCGTCCGTGGGCGAGCCATGAGTGCGAAAAAATGCTCGGCGCGGGATCTGCCGGCCTCGGCCGACCGGTTCGCAGGGTCGGCGAGCGTTCCGCAGCCCCTGGCGACCGGTCCGCAGGCCTCTGGTGACCGGTCCGATGCCTCACCCGGCCAGTGCGGCGGCGAGTTCGGCGGCGGCCTCGACCAGTTCGACGTCCTGCTCCGCGAGCAGTTGACGCAGTACCCCCCGGTCGGCGCGCACGGCACGGCGGGCCGCGCGCTCCCACCCCACGTAGTCCTGGGGGTAGTTGAGCAGTTTGGGGTAGGCGGAGGCGGTGCTCTCCCACTGGTGGGCGTCGGCGATGCTCCTCAGCAGGTGAAGGATCTCCACACGGCAGGTCACCTGGGGAAGCCGGGCCAGCTCCCACAGGAACGGGACCGTGGCCGCCGTGGCCTGGTCGACGACGAAGCCGTACTGGCAGATGCGCTCCCGCAGGTGGCCGAGCGCCGCCCGGGCGGTGGGCTCGTCACCCCGGGCGACGTCGTGGAGCAGGACCGGGATGGCCTCGGCGGAGCCGCTGGAGTCCTTGATGGAGTCCCACGGCACATGCCCCAGGTCCTTCAGTGATGTGGCCATTTCCACTCCCGCAGACAGTGTGGGGCCAAGAACGACACGGCATTGCTACGACACGGCACCGCTCTGATGGGACGTCAGCAGGCGGACGTCTGTGAAGCGGTGGACGCCGCCGCTATTATCCACGCAGTCAGTACCGTCGTGCAATTGCATGGGAAATTGCACGACGGAGAACGGAAGGAGACTGTGGTGCCTTCAGTGCCGAACGGAGTGCAGGCGGGCTCGTTGGACGCCCGCTGGATCAAGAGCGGGCACAGCAACGCCGAGGGCAACTGTGTCGAGCTGGCCCGCCTGGCCGACGGGGCCATCGCGGTGCGCAACTCGCGCGATCCGGAAGGACCAGCGCTCGTGTACACGCCCGCCGAGGTGGCCGCGTTCCTGGCCGGCGCCAAGGACGGGGAGTTCGATCATCTGGTGTGAGCCGGATCCCGTCGGTTGAGTCCTGCCGTCCCCTGCGACACGGCGCGACGGGGTGCGATAATGAGGGCCTGTTGTCCGTCGGCTGACCGGGAGTCAGGATGTCCGCCTCGTCGCACCGCGTCTCCCGTCTCGAACCGTATCTCACTCGGACCCAGCCCGCTCCGACTCTCCTGAAGATGCTGGTCGGCGTGCAGTTGGCGGGCATGCGCGAGGACGCCGGCCTCTCCCAGGAGCAGGCGGCGCGGGCTCTCGGGTTCAGTCCCGCGAAACTGTCGCGCATCGAGGCGGGCAAGGGACGCAGGCCGCCCACGGAAGACGACGTCCATGCGCTGCTGCGGCTGTACCAGGCCGACGACCACGAGGCCTCGGTGCTGGTCCAGTTGCTGCGGCGGGCCGGTGAGCCGGGCTGGTGGCAGCGCTACGACAAGCGGCTGATGCCCGAGTGGTTCGACCGCCTGGTCGGACTTCAGGAGGCGGCCACAGCGATCCGCACCTTCGAGATCCAGTACGTACCCGGGCTGTTGCAGACCCCTGCCTACACCAGGGCCGTGGTGGAGCGCGGTCTGCCGACGGCGTCGGCCGCCGAGGTGGAGCGCCGGGTGGAGCTGCGGATGCGGCGGCGGGAGCTGCTGTCGCGTCCGGACGCCCCTCGAGTGTGGGCCGTCGTCGACGAGTCGGTGTTGCTGCGGGTGCTGGGCGGCCGCGAGGTGATGCGCGAACAGCTCGAGCACCTGGTCGAGATGGCGCAGCGTCCGCATGTGACCGTGCAGGTCGTACTGTTGGACGTGACGAACGCGTCGGCCCCGGCGATCCCGGTCACGTATCTGCGCTTCGGTGGCGCGGACCTGCCGGACATCGTCTACCTGGAGCACATCAGGAGCGCCAACTTCCTGGAGGACCTGGACGAGACGGAGGAGTACCGGGTGGTACTGGACCGGCTCGCCGACGAGGCGCTCGACCCGCGTGAGTCACTGGCCCTGTTGCGCAGGACGCTTCGGGAGCGTTACCCGGCCGGGTGATGCTTCCCGGCCGGGTGACCGGGGGCGTGGGCGTCGGCGGACGCCCCCGGTATGGGTGGCCCGTCAGCGGATACGTCCCACTCCCCCGAACTCGATCCACTCCTGGGTGAGCTGGCGGGGGGCGACCTCGGAGTCCGGCCGCCAGGTGGAGACCTCCACGAGACCGGGCTCCAGGATGTCCATGCCGTCGAACCAGGCCTCCACGTCCTTCTCCTGGCGCACCCGCCCCCAGTGTCCCTGCGTGGCCTGGTCCATGAAGTCGGTGACGAAGTCGCGGACTTGGGCGTCCTCGCTGACGAGCTGGCACATCACCATGAAGCTGCCGGGCACGAGCCGCTCGGCCACCCGGCGGACCAGGGCGGGCGGTCCGTCGGCCTCACTGTCCGGGATGCAGTGCATCACCGAGTTGAAGAGCACGGCGACCGGCTGCGAGAAGTCGATCAGGCGTCGGGTCTCCGGGTGGTTGAAGATCGCCTCCGTGTCCCGCATGTCGGCCTGGATCACGACGGTGCGCTCGTCCTGCTCCAGCAGGGCACGGCCGTGCACCAGGACCATCGGGTCGCTGTCGACGTACACGACGTGCGACGTCGGGTCGATGCGCTGGGCGACCTGGTGGACGTTGTCCTGGGTGGGCAGTCCGGATCCGTGGTCGAGGAACTGGCGGATGCCGTGCTCCTCCGCCAGCGTCCGCACGACCCGTTGCAGGAACCGCCGGTTGTTCAACGCGAGCGCCCGCGTGCTGGGCGCGACCTTGTCGAGCTCTTCACACGCGGCCCGGTCGGCCGCGTAGTTGTCCTTGCCGCCCAGGTAGTAGTCGTACATACGGGCGGCCGTCGGCACCGTGGCGTCGATCGACGTGGACAACTGCCTGCCAGGCTGCATCGTTCCCCCAGATCCGGGCCGCGCCGTCGAACCGGCTCGGCGGGCACACCATCCTAGGGAACCGGTGTTCGCCGGTGCCAGTCCCCGAACGAAGGACACCGCGCCAACTCCGTTACCACTCCCCCGTGTTACGGAAGAGGGCCGGAGGGACTGCCGTGGCCAGTGCGCGGTATCCCTCCGGGTTGAGGTGCAGCCAGTCGCCGACCTCGAGACCCGGCCTGAGCCGCCGGGGGTTGTCGGGGTCACGCACGACGCTGCGTACGCTCGCGGCGTCGAGCGGGACCTCGCGTCCGAACCGGGCGCTGACCCGGTGGGCGATCGTCTCGAGGTCGCGGCTGCCGTCGATCGACGACGCGACCAGGCGGCTAGCTCTCCTGACGCGCCGCCATCAGGACGGACTGCGTCGTCCGCAGGAAGCGGCGGACGGCGTCCAGTTCGTTCTCGTCGAACTCCCCTTCCGCCGCGAGCAGCCGGCTGATCAGCGGACCGAAGAAGGACCAGCCGAGGTCGGTCGCCTGGTCGGTGACGGTGAGGAGGACCCGGCGCCGGTCGCGCGGGTCGTGTCCGCGGTCGACAAGGCGCCGCCGCTCCAGCCGGTCGATGACGGCCGTGACGGCCGAGGAATTCAGTCCCAGCTGCGCACCCAGCCGACCGGGCGTGGCGTCGGTCCCCGTCCGGTCGAAGTCGAGCAGGTGGATCAGTGCGCGCAGATCGGTGGGGTGCAAGCTGTTCCGCGCGGCGAACTCGGCACCGAGCAGGTCGAGTTCGACGGTGATGCCGCGCAGCAGGTGCACCAGCTGCAGACGCGGGTCCCGGTGGTCCACGTGGCGCCTTTCCGTCGGTTAATACCTCAGTGAGTGAGTATATCGTTCAGTGAGTTAGTCTCGAATGCCGCTTCGACCGGGGAGGTCCCATGTCCGGTGCGCCGCGTTTCCGCAGCTCGGAAGCCGAGGAACGCTTTCTGTCGGCGTACGACGCCGTGCTGGGGAGCTGGCCGGTGCCGGTCGAGTCCGCCGACGTACCCACCACGTACGGGACGACGCGCGTGAACTCCTGCGGCCCCCACGACGCACCGGCGCTGGTCCTGCTGCCCGGCGGAGGCGCCACGTCGACGGTCTGGCTCGCCGATGTCGAGAGGCTCAGCGCCCGGTACCGGGTCCACGCGGTGGACACCATCGGCCAGGCCGGGCGGAGCATCGCGGACGGCCGCGTGGCGCGCGGCACGGGCGATCTGATGGCATGGCTGGACGAGGTGCTGGGTGAGCTCGGGATCGAGCGGGCGGCGTTCTGCGGGCATTCCTACGGGGCCTGGCTGTCCCTCACCTACGCCCTGCACGCGCCGCAGCGGGTGAGCGGGGCTGTGCTGCTGGATCCCACGCGCTGCTTCGGCGGATACCGGGCGCAGTACCTGCTGCGGGCCGTGCCGCTGTTCCTGAAGCCCGGCGAGCGGGCGGCGCGCGGATTTCTGGAGTGGGAGACGGGTGGGACGCCGTTGGACGAGGGGTGGCTGGAAGTCACCGCTCGCGGCACGGCCGGGTACGTCCCGGAGATCGTCGACCCTCGCCCGCCCGGCCCGGAACTCCTGCGCCACTCCGCAGTGCCCCTGCTGGTGGTGCTGGCGGCCCGCAGCCGCGCGCACGACACCCGCACGATCGGTGAGCGCGTACGGGAACGAGCGCCGCACGCGCGGATCCATGTGCTGCCCACGGCGACCCATCACACGCTGCCTCTCGCCCATGCGCAGGAGATCGACCGACTGGTCCTCGACTTCCTCGCCTGAGCGCCGTCCGCCTTCGCCGAGTGGCACGGCGGCACGACCCGCTAGGGTGACGGGCCATGACGCATCCGCATCTGCCCACCACCGAGTCGGCCGTCACGGCGATACGTGAGATCGCGCGGGAGTACGACCTGGCGATGACCGTCACCCACGACATCGGTGCGGACCAGACCTCCCGCCGCGCCTCGGCCGGGGCGTTCGCGGTTCTCGATCCGGACGGTTCGCTGCCGCACGAGGCGTTCGTCGAGCTGGGAGGCTCACCGGCCGTCACGGCCCAGCTCTTCCCCGACGACGACGCGAAGATCACTGTCGACGACGTGGACTTCGAGGATCTCCCCCGGGACGTGGTCCCGGCGTTCCTGCGGTCCGTCTACGGCGGCCTTGCCTATGTGACGGGGCGATTCTTCCCGCCCGGTCAGTGGCTGATCGTGCCGCTGCCCGGGGACGAGACGTACAAGGAGCTGATCCTGCGCACCTCGCTCACGCCGTGGCTGGCCCGCGCCGTCCGAAGCTAGCGCCCCCCCACAGGCACCGGAACCTCCGGCGCTCAGTGCTGGCCGCGCTCCGCCTGCTCGCGCAGGAACGTGCTGATCTGGCCGGCCAGGGTCTCGGAGATGCCGTCGGCTCGGGTGGCCGTGCCCTGCGGGCCGTCCGGGACGGTCATGTCGCCGGACCACAGATACCGGTCCGTCCATTCGTCGTCCGCCTTCAGCTGGACCTGGATGTCCACGAGGCTCAGAGCGGGTTCCGGGGCGGCTGCGTACAGGACGGCGGTCGCACGGCGCAGCGGATAGACGTCGAAGCCCTCGATGAAGTGCGAGTTGCGCCAGTCGAGAAATGCGCTCTCGCCGTCGGGACCGGTCCTCACATCGAGTTGACCGTCTTCCAGATGGATGCCGACCGGTTCCGCCGACCGGTTTTCCACGGTCACCCGGAAGCGGAAATAGGTGAGGCCTTCGGCCGAATCGTCACGCCCACGCGGCGGCTCCGCCTTTTCCAGCCCGTGGACACGGACACGAAGACCGGCATGCTCGTCCCCGCATTCCTGCCAGTCGCCGATCACATGGGGCTCGTGCACGGTCCACCTCTCCACTTCCGGCCATGTTCCTATCCGCGCACGCAACAAAGTGTCAAATGCAAGCAAGATCGGACGGCCGATGGATTTGCCTGGCTAGATCACCGATCAAGCCGTGCCCAGCATGAATCGCTTCAGGGCCGCGGGAAAGGCGATCGCGTACGTGTCGCACATCACGCGCACGACAGGCCGGGCACCGGGCCCCCGCACCGCTGGCACACTGCACGTCATGGCCCCGATCACGCCCGCCCGCGCGCTTCTTCTGCTCGTCACCGGGCTGGTCTGTCTGACCACCGCGAGCGGTGCCCTGATCGGCGCCCTCTTCGGTGGCGCACGGGTCGCCCTCGTGGCCGGGGTGTGCGCGGGCGCGGCGGGCGCACTCGGCGCCCTGGTCTTCCGCCGGCGTGCGCTGGCGCACTTCGCCGCGGCCCGGCGGCACGCGGGAATGCGTGGTTACGCGGAGGGGATCGCGCACGGGGTGCTCGTGCACGTCGCCGCGTACGAGGCCGCGGTCTTCCCCCGTACGGGCCCCCTCGGGGTCACCCGAGAGGAGCGTGCCGCACGGCGCACCCTCGCCTATCGGATGGCCGCCCTGGACGAGGTGCCCCAGCGCGTCCGGGAGGTCGCGGCGGACGCGCTGGCGGTGCTCGACTCCGCCGACCGCACCCGCGCCGAGGAGGCCCTCGCCCAACTCGCTGCCGTCGTCCGGGAGGAGTACGCCCGCCCCTGACCGGGCACACGGCTCCGGAGGATCTTCGGCCGACCGCAACGCCCGTAAGTCAATTCGGCGACACACTGCGCAACAGGCCGCCGGGGCAATAACAGCCCATTGCCGCGAGGGAATCGGATCCTGGGCGTTCCGGCCCCCGGGCATTCGCGGCAAGGGAGCCGCCGCTTCCGTGATCCGCACGGTCAGCCCCGGCGGCGTGCGCGCATCCGCGTCCTTCCGAACACGACACGCGCGCGATTGAGCAAGGTCATGCCGTGTCGACGTAGCAAGGGTCATGGCAGCATGCAGGGGCACGGACGGCTCGGACGCGACGTACGACCTGGGGGCGCGGACGATGACGCACGACCAGCGGCCGCCCGCCACGTCCGACGGCGACGGGCCCCCGGAACCGGCCGGCACCCCCTCCCGGACGGACGCCGGAGGCTCGGGTCGCTGGGCGGCTCTGCGGCGGCACCGGCGGCCGCTGCTCGTGCTCGCGGTGTGCGCGCTGCTGGTCCAGATGGCGTTCGCCATGGCCACCACCGCGGTGCGGCAGACCCCTACCATCGACGAGCCCGTGTACGTCGGCACGGCCGTCGTGTACGTGCGGGAGCACAGTCTGCGCTTCAACCCCGAGCACCCGCCGCTCGGCAAGCTGATCATCGCGACCGGCACGGTCTTCGCACACCCGCACCTCGAACCGGGTTTCCGGGGCGATGAGGGGCAGTTGGGGCGGCGGCTGCTGTACGCGTCGGGCAACGACCCGTGGCGGGTGATGTTCTGGGCCCGGCTGCCGGTCATGGTGGTGACGCTGCTGTTCGGGCTGGCGGTGTTCGGTTTCGCCCGCGAACTGACCGGGTCGGTCGGCGGGTTGGTGGCGCTGGGCCTGTACGCGTTCTCGCCCGACCTGATCACGAACGGCTCCCTCGCCACCCTGGACGTGCCAGCGGCGGGGTTCGTGGTGACGGCGGCCTGGATGGTGTGGCGGGCGCGGCGGCGGCCGCTGACGTATCTGCCGCTCGCCGGCGTGGCGACCGGGGCGGCCGTGGCCACGAAGATGAGCACGCTGCCCGCGGTCCCGGTGCTGCTGGTGCTGGCCGGGTGGTCGTACTGGCAGGCACAGGGCGCCGGCGTGCCACGGCCGCGGCGTGCGACGCGTGCCGGGGCGGCGGCCGTGGGGGTCGCGCTGGTCCTCGTCGCCGTCGTGTGGTCCGTCTATCTCGTCGTCGACCCCCGGCTGCGGTGGACGACACCCGCGCACACGCCCGCGGTGCACGGTCCGGGTGCCCTGCTCGTCCACGCGTTGCCGTTCCCGGAGCCGTACCGCGACGGGATGCGGATCCAGTTCGGGTTGGAGAGCGCGCAGTGGCGCGGCTATCTGTTCGGCCGGCTCTACACCGGCAACCGGTGGTACTACCTGCCGGCCGCGCTGCTCGTGAAGACGCCGCTCGGCATGCTCGCGCTGTGGCTCGGCGGGGCGGTGGCCATGGCGGTGGTGCCCCGGCTGCGCCCGGCCGTCCCGTACGTGCTGCTGGTGCCGGGGGTACTGCTGGCCGCGGCCATGCAGGGCTCACGCGACCTCGGGGTGCGCTACGCGATCTTCGTCCCGGTGTTCCTGGCCGTCGCGGCGGCCTGTGTGCTCGCGCTGCGGCGGCGGTGGGTGTACGCGGTGACGGCGGCCCTGGTCGCGTTCGTGGCGGTCAGTTCGGTGCGGACGTACCCGTATTATCTGCCGTACTCCAACGAGGCGTTCGGCGGGCCGGCGAAGACGTATCTCAGGCTGCACGACTCGAACGTCGACTGGGGTCAGGACCTCGGACGGCTGGCGGACCGGCTGCGCGAGCGGTACCCGGACGAGAAGAGCGTCTGGCTCGTCTACAAGGGCAGCGGTGAGCCCTCCTGGTACGGCATCCACGGGCGCGACCCGCTGAAAGTGCCTCCGAACCGGGTCCACGGGCTGCTCGTCGTCTCCGACACGTCGATCGCCAAGGCCGATGCCCGGCTGAAGCAGCTGATCCGCGGCAGCAGGGCGATCGACGACGTCGGTCACTCCGTCACGATCTTCCGGCGGCCCTAGGGTCCTCACAGCCGACCCGATCCGGACAGCGGGGCCCCGTTCGGGGGAAAACGCAGGGCCGGGACGCGTGAGGGTGTGCGGCGGTGTCCACAACTGACCCGTGAGACTCCCGCTGATCGCCCCCATGCTCGCCTGCCCCGGCACGCTGCCGCCCGCCGGGCAGGACGCGCAGTGGGCGTACGAGACCAAACAGGACGGCCAGCGGGTGGTGGTCTATCTGCCGGGCGACGGCAGCCTGGAGCTGCGGGCCCGCTCGGGCGAGGTGATCACCGGCGCGTACCCCGAACTGCGGCCTCTGGGCGGCGTCCTGGGTGCCACACCCGCCGTGCTGGACGGCGAGGTGGTGGCGCTCGACGAGCGGGGGCGCGGTGACTTCCAGCGGCTGCAGTCCCGGATGGGCCTCGCCCACTCCCCCGCGCTGGCGGCGCGCCGCGCGGCGCAGATCCCGGTGCACCTGGTGCTGTTCGACGTCGTGTTCTTGCGCGGCGAGCGCCTTCTCGCGCTTCCCTACGCCCGGCGGCGGCAGCTGCTGGAGGGGCTGGCGCCGGCCGGTGCGTACTGGTCGACGCCGGGCGCGATCGTCGGCCACGGGGCGCGGGCGCTGGAGGCGACCCGGGAGGCGGGTCTGGAGGGGCTGGTGTGCAAGCGGCTCGACTCGGTCTACGAGCCTGGGGTGCGGTCCCGTTCCTGGATCAAGATCCGCAATGTACGGGCCGTCGATGTGATCGTCGGCGGCTGGCTGCCCGGCCAGGGGCGGCTGCGGGGACTGCCCGGGGCGCTGCTGGTGGGGCAGCGGGCCGAGGCCGGGCGGCTGCGCTACGTCGGGCGGGTGGGCACCGGCTGGAGCGAGGGCGAGCGCGCCGAACTCGCCCGGCTGCTGGAGGCGGTGAAGACCTCGCGGTGTCCGTTCGAGCGGGACCCGCGGGTGGCGGGGGCCCGCTGGGTGCTGCCGAGACTCGTCGGCGAGGTCCGCTACAGCACGCGCACCCGGTCGGGGCTGCTCAGACAGGCCTCATGGCTGCGGCTGCGCCCGGACCTGGCGCCGGAGGACGCGGCGGCCGACCTGCCCTCGCAGGACCTGCGGTGAGGTGTCGGCGGCCGGCTCACACGTGGCCGGGGCCGCCGCTGCCGAAGCCGCCGCTGGAACCCGGCAGCCAGCGCCTGCGGTGCTGGTCGCCGCACCGCCGGGACGCCGCGTGGTGGAGCTGGTAGGGCATGAGCCGCTCGCTCTCCTGTCCCGCGAGCGGCATCTCCTCGGGCTCCCGGACCTCGCGTTCCTCCAGGACCGCTCCGCCGTCGGGCAGGTGTGGCTGCTCCTCGGGGCGGGGCGGTGCGGGTTCCCGGTCGTGTACGGACATGCCGAGCCGCACCGCCCAGATCAGCGCGCCGGCGACGACCACGCCCACAAGGATGAAGAACACGCTGAGCGTCCACTGGGAAGCAACGCGATCGTCGCGAGCAGCCGCCTGTATTGCAAAGCTCACCGTATTCATATGTTGACGATACCCCGGTCGGAGGAAATGCGCGCCTGGAGTATTTCCTGGTCAACCCGTAAATCACTGTGCAATTACCGGGTGCCGTGTATTGGGCTCGGATTTCGGATTCAGATCCGGTACGTGCGCAGTGCGGGCGTCGCCAGGGCCAGGACCAGGGTCGCCGCGATGACCAGGAGGCCGCCGCCCGCGATGGCGGCGCGGGCGCCGAGGACCGAGCCGGCGGTGCCGTGCAGCGCGTCGGCGAGGCGCGGCCCGCCCGCCACGACGACCGTGAACACGCCCTGCATCCGGCCGCGCATCTCGTCGGTGGCGGCCGACAGCAGGATCGCGCCGCGGAAGACCATCGAGACCATGTCGGCCACGCCGGCGAGCGCGAGGAACGCGACGGCCACCCAGAGGTTCGTGGTCAGGCCGAGGCCGGTGATGGCCGCGCCCCAGCCGATCACCGCGGCGATCACCATGAGGCCGTGGCGGCGGGCGCGGGAGAACGTGCCGGACAGCAGGCCACCGAGCACCGCTCCGATGGGGATGGCCGCGAACAGCAGGCCGAGCGCGAGGCCTTCCCCGTAGGGCGCGAACGTCTGCGCGGCGAGCTGGGGGAACAGGGCCCGGGGCATGCCGAGCACCATGGCGATGATGTCGGCGAGGAAGGACAGCAGCAGCACCTTGTGGAGGGAGATGTAGCGGAAGCCCTCGGCGATCGCCTGCCAGCCCGCCCTGCTGTTCGCCGCGGCCGCCCGGGGCGGCAGGGCGGGGAGCCGGACGACCGCCCACACCGTGACGCACAGGGCCACGGCGTCGATCAGGTACAGCTCGGACAGGCCGATGACGGGGATCAGGGCGCCGGCGAGGAGGGGTCCGGCCACCAGGCCGGTCTGCATGACGGTGGAGCCGAGGGCGTTGGCCGCGGGGAGTTCGTCCGCCGGGACGAGACGGGCGATGGAGGCGTTGCGGGCCGGGGAGTTGAGACCGAAGAAGGCCTGCTGGAGGGCGAGCAGCACCATCAGGACGACCACCGATTCCAGGCCGGTGGCGGCCTGCACCCAGAAGAGCACGGAGGTGACGGCGAGGCCGGAGTTGGTGATCAGCAGCAGCCTGCGGCGGTCCATGCTGTCGGCGATCGCGCCGCCCCACAGCGCGAAGAGCGCGAGCGGCAGCAGGCCGGCGAGGCTCGCGTACCCCACCCACGCCGACGAGCCCGTGATGTCGTAGATCTGCTTGGGCACGGCGACCGCGGTGAGCTGGCTGCCGACCGCCGTGACGATCGTCGAGGACCACAGCCGGCGGTAGGCGGGGCGGCGCAGCGGGCGGGTGTCCATCGCCCAGCGCCGCCAGCCGCGAGCCCCGGCCTGTGCCGGTTGCGGGCCCTCTTCCGGGGCCGCTCCGTTGTCGGTCGTGCTCTCGCTCGTGTCCACGGACTTCCTTGCATCGTACACGTTTCCGGGTTCACTATCACCGATCCGCCCGACGGACGGACACCCGGGTCGCTCCTACGGCCTCGGCGGGCGGGGACTGGCCGCGCCTCAGGCTCCGGCGACGAGCATGCCGCCGGTCGCGATCATCGTCGCCGCCACCAGGCCGTCCAGGACGCGCCAGGAGGACGGGCGGGACAGGAAACGGGCGAGCAGCCGGGCGCCGAAGCCGAGCGAGGCGAACCAGCACAGGCTGGCCAGGGCCGCGCCGAGGCCGAAGGTCCAGCGCAGCGCGCCGTGGCCGGCCGCGATGGAACCGAGCAGGAAGACGGTGTCGAGGTAGACGTGCGGATTGAGCCAGGTCATCGCCAGGCAGGTGAGGACCGCACGCCTCCAGGAGCGCTCGGAGGCGCCCTCCACCCGCATCGCGGAGGGCCGCAGGACCCGGCGGGCGGCCAGAGCGCCGTAGCAGAGCAGGAAGGCGCCGCCGATCCAGCCGACCGCGGTCAGCGCCGCGGGCCAGGCGACGACGACCGCGCCGACCCCGCCGACGCCCAGCGCGATGAGCGCCGCGTCGGACAGGGCGCAGATGCCGACCACGGCGCGCACGGCCTCCCGCCGGATGCCCTGGCGCAGGACGAAGGCGTTCTGGGCGCCGATCACGACGATGAGGGACAGGCCGGTGCCGAACCCTGCGGCCAGGGCGGTCAGTGCGTGGGTCATGCAGGGGACGCTAAAGAGGAGCGGCACCCGAAGTACAGCTAAAGCTTCTTACGCCGACGTGATGACGGAGCTTCCCCTGGACCAGGTGCGGACCCTGCTCGCGGTGGTGGACGAGGGCACCTTCGACGCCGCCGCCCGTGTCCTGCATGTGACGCCCTCGGCGGTCAGTCAGCGGGTCAAGGCCCTGGAGCAGCGCACCGGGCTGGTGCTGGTGACCAGGACCAAGCCCGTGCGGCCCACCGAGTCCGGCGAGGTCGTCGTGCGGTTCGCGCGCCAGCTCGCCCAACTGGAGGGGGACGCCCGCACCGCGCTGGGCATGACCGGCGCCGGGGAGACGACGCGCCTGTCGATCGCGGTGAACGCCGACTCGCTGGCGACCTGGTTCCTGCCGGCGCTCACCCGTGTGGCCGAGGGGCTGGAGATCGGGTTCGAACTGCGCCGCGAGGATGAGGCCCGTACGGCCGCCCTGCTGCGCGAGGGCCAGGTGATGGCCGCGGTCACCTCGTCGCCGGACCCGGTCGCGGGGTGCGGTGTGCGGAGCCTGGGGCGGATGCGGTACATGGCCATGGCGAGCCCCGGGTTCGTCCGGCGGTGGCTGGCGGGCTGGCCCGAGGTACCGCTGCGGGACGTGCTCGGCGGGGCGCCGGTCGTCGCCTTCGACCGGTACGACGACTTCCAGGACCGGTTCCTGCGGGAGCTGCGGCCGTTCGGTGGTGCGCGTGGGCGGCGGCACCTCGTCCCTACGTCGGAGGGTTTCGTGGACGCCGTCGCGGCCGGAATGGGGTGGGGCATGGTGCCCCTACAGCAGGCCGGGCCGCTGCTGCGCGCGGGGCGGCTGGTGCACCTGGCCGAGGACCGGCCGGCGGACGCGCCACTGTACTGGCAGCAGTGGAAGCTGGACTCGCCCGCGCTCGCGGCGGTGGCCGCGGCGGTCGCGGCCGCGGCTGAGGAGGCGCTGGGCTAGGGCCTGCCTTTCGGATCAGGTCGGCCGTAAGGAACGGGCCTTTTCGGCCCAGCCGAGCGGGGTCTGGTGCGTGCAGCTGCAAGGCGGAGGAGGGAGTCGACGCGGAGCGTCGAGGACCGACGACAACGCCGCAGATGTGCGTGCCAGACCCCGCGACGCCGAGCTGATCCGAAAGACAGGCCCTACGGCTGACGCGCCGGGCGGCAGCCCGTCAGCCCTCCGCCACGACGAGGACGAGCGGGATGTCGTCGCACGGGACCAGCCGCAGCCCCTGGTGGCGGCCCGGTCGCGCGTCGGCGAGGAGGGCGCCGAAGTCGGGGCCCTTGGTGAGCGAGCCGACCAGGTGGGCCGGGTCGGCCGAAGCCGCCACCCGGCCACGGGCGTTGACCAGGTGGGCCGGTGCGGGCAGCCGTCGCAGCAGGGGCATCACGGCCGCCTCGAAGTGCCGCAGATACACGTCGGCGGCGGCGACCCCGGCGAAGCGGCCCTCGACGTGGACCGGCGCGGACAGGGTCAGGCTGTACTCGTCGGAGCAGAGGTAGTCGACGTAGGGCCCGGCGACCGCGCGGCGGCCGGTGTCACGGGGCAGCGCGAACCAGTCCCAGTGCGTGTAGTCGGAGTACGCCGACTGCCGCGGGTCCAGATCGAGCAGCAGCGGGCGTACCGAGCCGTCGGCGCGGGTCTGCCACCACTCCAGCCAGGCCGGGACGTCGGTGAGCAGACCGGGTGCCGCGACGAAGCCGACGCCGGAGACCAGCTCCTGCCGGGCGAGGTGGAGATGCAGGCCGGGGCGCAACGCCGCGAGGTCGGCGGTCGCCGGGCGGCGGCCCCGGGCGCCGATGCGGGCCAGCAGCGCCGTGGTGTCGGCGCGGACCTGGGCGACGGTGTCGAAGACGGCCTCCAGGGTGCCGCGCACCCGGGCCGCGACACCCGTGTCCGTGACCGGATCGAGGAGTGCGGTCGCCGCGCCCGTACGGCTGCTGCCGACGCTCGCGGCCGTGCTCGGACCCGTCGGGACGGGGGGCGGGACGAGGCAGGGCGAGGAGCCGGGCTGCTTCAGGGAGTCGGACATGACCGCGACCGTATACGCCCGGTTCGCCTCGCCGCATCTTGACTCAGCGTCAACTCCCTTGCCACCTCCTGAAGTTGAACCGGACGGCAACGCTCCGTAAGGTATTGGCCACGCCGATCGCCCGAAGGCACCACCCCGGCCTGCGGACGAAACCCTGGCAGGGTCACCGACCCGCCCCCGACCTGGAGCGTTGTCCACGTGCGCCACCCCACCCGGTGGTGACCGCGGCCGCTCCGGTCACCGCGCCACCCCCACTCCGGGTGCGTGCGCGGCCGACCGCCGTGCCGTTCACCCGGGTCGCATCCTGTACGCCAACGCACCCGCTGTCACCCGCCGTCACAACTTCGCCCCCGATTCCCCCCACTGTGGAGATTCCCTTGCGTCTGAACAGATCCCTCAAAGCGACGGCCGCCGTTTCCTCCCTTCTGCTCGTCAGCGCCTGCGGGCTGTTCGCCGAGTCGAGCGCGTCCTCCTCGGCCGGCTTCAACCCGCCGGACCTGAAGGCACAGTCGGGACTGGGCCGGACGGAGGGGCAGGTGAACCTGATCTCCTGGGCGGGCTATGTCGAGGACGGTTCCTCGGACCCGAAGGCGGACTGGGTCACTCCCTTCGAAAAGCAGACAGGATGTCAGGTTCACAACAAAGTGGCGGCCAGCTCGGACGAGATGGTCAAACTGATGAAGACCGGCGCCTATGACGCCGTCTCCGCGTCGGGCGACGCCTCCCTCAGGCTCATCGCCTCCGGCGAGGCGGCCCCGGTGAACACGGACCTGGTGCCCAATTACAAGGACGTCTTCTTCGGACTGAAGAACCAGAGCTGGAACTCGGTCAATGGCACGGCGTACGGCATCCCCCACGGCCGCGGCGCGAACCTGCTGATGTACAACACCAAGGAGGTCTCGCCGGCCCCCGTCTCCTGGTCCGCGGTCTTCGACGACGCGGCCAAGTACAAGGGTCACCTCACCGCGTACGACTCCCCGATCTACATCGCGGACGCGGCCCTGTACCTGCACGAGACCCAGCCGGGACTGGGCATCGAGAACCCCTACGCGCTCGACCAGAAGCAGTTCGAGGCGGCCGTGGACCTGCTGAAGCGGCAGCGCGCCAACGTGGGCGAGTACTGGAGCGACTACCTGAAGGAGATCGCCGCCTTCAAGAGCGGCGACTCCGTCATCGGCACCACCTGGCAGGTCATCGCCAACCTCGCCCAGAGCGAGGGCGCCAAGGTGAAGGCCGTGCTGCCGCAGGAGGGCGCCACGGGGTGGTCCGACACGTGGATGCTCTCGTCCAAGGCGAAGCACCCCAACTGCGCCTACAAATGGATGAACTGGATCATCTCCCCGAAGGTCAACGCGGAGGTCGCCGAGTACTACGGCGAGGCGCCCTCCAACATCAAGTCCTGCGACCAGACCAGCGATCCGGCCTTCTGCGACACCTTCCACGCCACCGACGAGAGCTACTGGAAGGACATCGCGTTCTGGACGACGCCCATCGAGCAGTGCCTCGACGGCCGTACGGACGTCAAGTGCGTGCCGTACGCGAAGTGGGTGCAGGCCTGGACCGAGATCAAGGGCTGAGCCGGCTCTGAAGGGCGTCCGCCGCGCCGTCCCAGCGCGGCGGACCTCACGTCGGCGGGACCTTCGCGGTCGCGCGCTGGTGACGGGCGAGCGCGTGCCCGATGTCACGGGTCGCCGGGTACAGCCGCAGATACAGGTCGTAGAGGTCGTCGTAGCGGGACCGCAGGCGGGTGTCGGGGGTGACGCGCTCGCGCACCGGGTTCCAGCTGTCGATGTCGGTCCTGCCGATCGCGCTCGCCGCCAGGAACGCGGCACCGTAGCTGGCGCCGAGCGTGACCGTCCTGATCTCCTGTTCGAGGCCGGTGACATCGGAGACGATACGGGTCCACAGGCCGCCGCGGGTGCCTCCGCCGACGGCGACCACCCGGCGGATGTCGGCACCGGCCGCGCGCATCGCCTCCACGTTGTGCCGTACGCCGAACGCGGTGGCCTCCAGCGCGGCGCGGTAGAGGTCGCCGCGGGTGTGCTCCACGGTCAGTCCGGCGATCACTCCCCGTGCGTCCGGGTCGGCGACCGGGGTCCGCTCCCCCGCGAAGTACGGCAGCATCAGCAGGCCCCTGGCGCCGGCTCCGGACGCCTCTGCCTCGGCGAGCAGCGCGTCCGGGTCGCCCTCGCCGAGCAGGTCCCGCAGCCAGTCGGTGATCATCCCCGAGGTGGCCATACCGCCCGCGAGGCTGCGCGTTCCCGGCAACGCGCCGACGGTGCTCCACAGTTCGGGCACGAGCAGCCGCTCCGACACGGTGTTGATGAGGAACATGGTGCTGCCATACATGAGCATCAGGTCACCGGTGTGCTGGGCGCCGACGCTCAGCGCCTCCGACCAGGCGTCGATCGTCCCCGAGACGACCGGGATGCCGGCGGGGAGCCCGGTGGCCGCGGCCGCGTCGGCGGTGACGTGGCCGGCGATGTCACCGGGCCAGCGCAGGGGCGGCAGCTCGAGGTCCGGTGCGATACGGCGGGCCCAGGGCCGGTACCAGTCCTGGGCGGTTGAGTCGTACAGCGGCACGGACTGGCTCGCCGAGTGGTGGTCGAGGACGTAGCGGCCGGTGAGCCGGTTGACCAGGTAGGAGCTGGGCATGTACAGCCGCCGGGCGCGGGCGGCGACGTCGGGGCGGTGCTCCGCGAGCCAGGCGATCTTGGGGCCCACCGCCTGGGTGGACAGCAGGGATCCGCAGCGCCGCAGGACGGTGTCGCGGCCCAACTCGGCGTCGAGACGGGCGATCTGGGCGGTGGCGCGGGTGTCGACGCCGTAGAGGATCGCCGGGTGCAACGGGGTGTCCGTCTCGTCGGCGAGGGCGACGCAGGGGCCCATGCCGCTGACGCCGACCGCGTCCACGACGGTGCCGGGGGCCAGCAGTTCCTGGGCGAGTGAGACGAGCTCGTCCCACCAGAGGCGGGCGTCCATCTCGACGTGGCCGG
This sequence comes from Streptomyces sp. NPDC051104, assembly GCF_040682835.1. NCBI lineage: Bacteria > Bacillati > Actinomycetota > Actinomycetes > Kitasatosporales > Streptomycetaceae > Streptomyces > Streptomyces sp. NPDC051104. Next base: position 24,820 of record NZ_JBFBBS010000034.1, read on the forward strand.
GCGTGGGGCGGCTGACCGTGTGCGGGCGCGTGGCCGTGCGGAGAACCGTTCCGTCCTCGTCGACCAGCACGCCTTTGCCGCTGGACGTTCCGATGTCGACACCGAGCACCGTCATGCGTTCCCGTCCTCCCGCATCGAGACTCCCGGGACATCGTTCCCCGCTTCGCCGCCGATCACCGGTCGAACGGGAGAAGCCGGCGCTGAGCGGCGTGGCGTCGGCCCCCGACCCCGCGGAAGGGGCGTGTCGGCGTCTGCGCGGCCGGGTCAGACGTCCGCGGGTGCGGGCGTCGCCGGCAGCCGCAGGGTGAAGACCGAGCCTGTGCCGACCTCTGAAGTGACGGTGACGGTTCCGCCGTGGGCCGAGGTGAGTTGGCGGACGATGGGGAGTCCGAGACCACTGCCGCCGGTGCGCCGGCTGCGGGACTTCTCCGCTCGCCAGAACCGGTCGAAGACGTGGCGCAGGTCCTCGGGGGCGATGCCGCTGCCGGTGTCGGCGACCTCGAAGACCGCACTGGCGTCCTCCGCGCGGGCGGCGAGCGTGATCGTGCCGTCGGCCGGGGTGGGCGGATCGCGTTGGAGACCAGGTTCCCGAGCGCCTGCCGCATCCTGACGGGGTCGGCGTCCAGCCACGGCTCGCCGTCCACCCGGGTGACCAGGCGGATGCCGGCGGTGTCGGCGGCGACCTTGTGGGCGGCGGCCACCTGGGCGAGGAGTTCGGCGGCGCGGACGGGTTCGCGGTGCAGCCGCAGGGTGCCGGCGTCGGCCGCGGCGAGGTCCTGGAGGTCGTCGATGACCCGCTGCAGGATCAGGGCCTCCTCGTGCAGCGAGGCCAGCAGTTCGGCGTCGGGGGCGACGGTGCCGTCGCGGGTCACTTCCAGCCAGCCGCGGATGTTGGTGAGCGGGGTGCGCAGTTCATGCGCGACATCACTGACCATCGCCCTGCGCTGCGCCTCGAGTCGTTCGCGGCGCTCGGTCAGCGCGTTGAACGCCTCGGCGAGGATTCCTGTCTCGTCGCGGGTGGTGACGGGCACGCGGACGTGCCGGTCGGGCGGCTGCTGTGCGGCATGGGTGAGAGCGCGCAGCGGCCGTACGAGCCGGGTGGCGACCACGACGGTGACGGCCACGGTCAGGGCGAGGACGAGCCCGGTCACGGCGATGACCTCGGCCTTGTTGGCGGGCGACATGTCGAAGCGGGGCAGGGTGCTGCCGCCGGTGCCGAGGAACAGCTCGGCCGTCGGGGCGACGTAGGGGTCGAGCTGCCGGCGACGGGCCTGGGCGATGCAGTCGCTGCCCTTCTTTTCCGCCGCGGTGGGCCGCGCGTTCCCTGCCTTCCTGGCGGAGAGGTTGCTCAGCTCGGCGCCCTTGACGGTGAAAGCCACCGAGAGGGACAGCCGCGAGGGCATGCCCTCCCGCTTCAGACACGTCCGGACCAGGCTCGTCAGCGCGGCAATGGCCTTGTCCTCGGTGGGCGTCGGGGTGTTCAGCCTTCCGTCGGCGCACTCGGCCGACACATGGGCGTCGGAGACGGCTCCCTCCGCGCCCGTGAGCACGGACCGGCCGCTCGGCGCGGTCTCGACCGTCGCCTCGTAGCCGCCGCGCCGGTAGCACGCCTGCCGTTCCAGCGCGAGCTCCCGCACCCGTGCACGCTCGTTCGCCGTCAGCCGGTACGGTCCCACCGCCCGGGGATCGATGCCGCTCAGCTGGGCCCCGGGTTCCGAGTACGTGTCGGTGCGCAGCGGGTCGACGGTGGCGGCGGCCTGCGGCGGCAGGGGGGTGCCGTGGCGCGCGGAGTCGGCGATCGGGACCCGGTCGGGCGTGGTCAGGGCGATGCGCCGGCGGGTGCGGGCGGACAGCGCGCGTACGGTGGCGCCGACGCCGGACCAGTCGGTGTGCGTGGCGGCGTATTGTCGTCGTCGCGGCGCAGCACCCGGCACACGCCGAATCCGTCGATCACCGGCAGCATCAGATCGAGGACGACGAGGTCGGGCCGGTGCCGCCGGACCGCCTCGAGGGCGGTCCCGCCGTCGTGGACCACGGTCGCGGTGTGGCCCTCCCGCACCAGCGACAGACGTATCAGCTCGGCCTGCATCTCGTCGTCCTCGGCGACCAGCACATGTGCGCACACGCGGCCGATGCTAGGCGCAACGGACCGTGGACGGCCCGCGGACGGCCCGCGAAGAGGGTCTTCCCACAGGCTGACAGCTTCCTGACATCCGTGTGCGGATCCGGCCGCGGGACGGTTCAGCGCGCGAGGGACGTCGCGTCGCCCATCACGACCACCGGGTGCCGATCCGGGTCCAGAGCGCGCAGCAGCGCCTTCATGTCGGCCTCCTTCAGGGTGACGCACCCGTGGGTGGGGCCGCCGTGGTCGACGTGGAACCAGATGCCTCCGCCCCGGCTGCCCCCGAGCGGGCGGGTCCAGTCACGCGGTGAGGTGCCCGGCTTGCGGTTGTAGTTGATGGCCACCACGTAGTCGAAGGCGCCGCCGAGGGACTCGCCGTCGAAGCCGGTGCCGAGGGCGGTGAAGCCGTGGGAGTGGTCGTACGGCAGCCGGGTGCCGGGGTCGGGCAGGCGCCCTCCGGCGTCGGTGAGAGCGTAGACGCCGATCGGTGAGCGCAGGTCACCGGACATGTGGTGGTCGGTCCAGCCCTTGAGGGCGTTGTGCGCGGGCCACTGCCGGCCGGCCTTCCAGCCTGAGTCGGTCCGCTCGTACAACACGACGGTGGAATCGGACGAGTTCCGGCCCTTCCCGGTCACCACGACCATCTGGCGTGCGTTCGACGGTATCCCGGCGCGGGTTCTGAGCCCGAGGCCGGGCAGTTCCTCGGGCGCGTCCGGTGTCGCCGCGGGTGCGGGCGTGCCCTCGGCCCCGTCGGCGGCGACGGCCGCGCGCGTCTGTGCCGCCCCGCCGTCCGACTGGCACCCGGCCAGCAGCAGGGAGGCGGCGAGCACGGCCGCCGGTACACGTATTGCTGTGATCATGCTTCGACAGTGGCTGAAACATGTAAGGAAGTGGTCAGGAAGCGACCCGTTCGAACCGAACTACTCCTGACCCAACAATGAGTTGTTGCCGTTTCAGAACAGCCGTGATCTTGGCGGAGGGGAGCCCTCCGGGACAGGATGCCCGCATGAAGGGTGATCTCTTTTCCAGTGACCACATGGTGCAGCCCGCCGCCGCCCCGGGCATGTCCCTGCAGAACGCCAAGTCCATCCGGTACGTCGTCGGCGGCGAGATGTTCGCGCGGCAGGGCTCGATGGTCGCCTACCGCGGGGACCTGAGGTTCGAACGCAAGGGCCAGGGCGTCGGCGGAATGCTCAAACGGGCGGTCACCGGTGAGGGGCTGCCGCTGATGTCCGTGCGCGGGCAGGGCGAGGCCTGGTTCGCGCACGAGGCGCAGAACTGCTTCATCGTGGACGTCGAGCCGGGTGACGAGTTCACCGTCAACGGGCGCAACGTGCTCTGCTTCGACGCGAGCCTGTCGTACGAGATCAAGACCGTGAAGGGCGCCGGGATCGCCGGTGGCGGGCTGTTCAACAGCTTGTTCACCGGGCAGGGCCGGCTCGGTCTGATCTGCGAGGGTAATCCGCTGGTGATACCCGTCTCGCCCGAGCTGCCGGTGTTCGTCGACACCGACGCGGTGGTGGGCTGGACGGCCCGGCTGCGCACCTCGCTGCACCGGTCGCAGTCCATCGGCTCGATGCTGCGCGGCGGCTCGGGTGAGGCGGTGCAGCTGAAGCTGGAGGGCGAGGGGTACGTCGTCGTACGACCCAGTGAGCTGACTCCGCAGAAGGAGCACTGACGGAAAGGGGCCCCGCTCTCAAAAGCGAGCGGGGCTTCTACTGATCAGCGTCCGGCCGGGTGGATGTGACCGAGATCGCACCACCGGGATGCGACTGAACAGATTTTCGAATTAGCGGAGTACGCTGCCTGTATGGCCACGCATCTCCAGGGCTCGCTGTTCGACCAGACCGACGATATCCGTCTCGGTCCGCTCGACGGGCTGCGGCGGACTCATCTGGGCGCGGGGGCGTGGATCGATGTGCTGCCGGGCTGGCTCAGCGGGGCCGGCGCGCTGTTCGTGCAGCTGGCCGAGGAGGTCCCCTGGCGCGCGGAGCGGCGGCACATGTACGACCACACGGTGGACGTGCCGCGGCTGCTGGCCTTCTACCACGCCGGGGACCCGCTGCCGCACCCCGTCCTGGAGGAGGCGCGCGACGCCCTGTCCGCGCACTACGCGACGGAGCTCGGCGAACCCTTCGTGACGGCCGGTCTGTGCTACTACCGGGACGGCCGGGACAGCGTCGCCTGGCACGGGGACCGCATCGGCCGGGGCGCACGCGAGGACACCATGGTCGCCATCCTGTCCGTGGGCGTGCCGCGTGATCTGGCGCTGCGGCCGCGCGGCGGCGGGCAGGCCGTCCGGCGTCCGCTCGGGCACGGGGACCTGATCGTGATGGGCGGCTCCTGCCAGCGGACGTGGGAGCACTCGATCCCGAAGAGCAGCCGGACGACCGGACCCCGGATCAGCATCCAGTTCCGGCCGGCCGGGGTGGGCTGACCCGGATCAGGGCGTCAGCTGTGCCTGTACGGCCGGTGCCCAGCGGTAGGCGATGTCGTCGAGTTCCGCTGCGCGCAGGTGGGTGCCGCGTGCGATGCCGAACATCACGCCGAGGCCCAGCAGGGCGCTCACCGCGAGTTCGGCGCGCAGGCCCGCGTCGGGACCGCTCAGGCGCGCGGCGAGGCGGTCGCTGACCTGGGTGCGGAAGTTGGCGCGCAGGATGTCGCCCTGCTCACCGTGCAGGGGCGCGAAGACGATGCGCAGGAGCGGGTCGGCGCCCTGTCGCGTCTGGCTGAGCAGCACATGGCGGACCATGTGCCGGCCGAGGTTCTCGAGCGGTGCGTCCAGCAGGGCGGCGGCATCCGCCTCGAAGGACATCACCTGGGAGAAGAGGGTGTCCTTGTTGCCGAAGTACTTCAGGATGAGCGGCGGGCTGACCCCGGCCCGGTCGGCGACCGCCTTGAGCGTGATGTCCGCGTGCGCGTGCCGGGCGAGCAGATGGCGGGCGGCGCGCAGGATGGCGGCCTTGGTGGTCTCGGCGTCGCGGCGGGCGGGGGCGGTGGCCGGTGACGTGGTCACGGTGCTCAGGCTCCTTCCAGCGCCGTGTCGGGCGACGGCGTCCTGCGCGCGGAGGTGCCGCCCGGGGTACGGTCCCCCGGGATGGCGAGGGCGGTGGCACACGCCACGAGGGCGACCGTACCCGCCATCGCGAACGCCAGCAGATAGCCGTGCAGCGTGGGGACGGGGGCGCCGCCCACCAGGGCGGTGTGGTGGACCAGGACGGCGGCGACGCAGGCGCTGCAGCTGGCCTGGCCGATGGTGCGCATCAGCACGTTGACGCCGTTCGCGGAGGCGGTCTGCCCCGCCGGCACGGCGCGCAGGATGAGGGTGGGCAGCGCCGAGTAGGCGAGGGTCGTGCCGGTGGCGACGACGGACGCGCCCACGATGATCATCCACAGGTGGCGGCTGTCCGCGATGCGTACGGCGTATCCGAGGGTGAGCACCGCCGCGCCGACGGCGAGGGTGGTCCGGGGGCCTCGGGCCGCCGAGATGCGGGCGGAGACCGGGGAGAACAGCAGCATGATCACACCGCCGGGCAGCAGACACAGACCGCCGCCCACGATGGACAGGCCGAGCCCGTAGCCGGTGGCCTTCGGTGCCTGGACGAGCTGTGCCGTCACCAGCGAGTTGGCGTAGAAGCCGAAGCCGACCAGCAGGGCGGTGAGGTGCGGCAGGGCGACGCGGGCGCGGGCGGCCAACCGCAGGTCGACGAGGGGCCGTTCGGCGCGCAGTTGGTGCAGGCACCACAGCGCGAGGATCAGCACGCTGCCCGTGAACAGGCCGAGGATCCGCGCGCTCCCCCATCCCCACTGGCCGCCCTGCGACACGGCCAGCAGCAGACAGACCAGCCAGGCGGCGAGGCCGAGTGCGCCGAGGACGTCGAAGCGTCCGGGGGCGCGGACGGGCGACTCGCGCACCGCCCACCGCGCGAGAGCGAGACCGACGGCGCCGAAGAAGCTGGTCACCCAGAACATGGCGTGCCAGTTCACGTACTGGATGACGAGCGCGGCCAGCGGCAGGCCGAGGGCCGCGCCGATGCCGACGGTGGAGCTCATGAGGGCGACCGCGGATCCGGTGCGCTCGGGCGGCAGTTCGTCGCGCAGGATGCTGATCGACAGCGGGACGACCGCGGCGGCCGTGCCCTGGAGCGCCCGCGCCGTGATGAGCACGCCGATGTCGGACGAGAGCGCGCAGAGCACCGAGCCCAGCGTCATCAGGGCCAGTGCGGTCAGCAGCACCCGTCGTTTGCCGTACATGTCCCCGGCGCGCCCGAGCACCGGGGTGAGCACCGCTCCGGACACCAGGGTGGCGGTGACCATCCAGGAGACGGCGCCCACGGAGGCGCCGGTGAGCCGGGGCAGGTCGGGCAGCAGGGGCACGACGACCGTCTGCATGACGGCCATGAGGATGCCGCCGAAGGCCAGCGCGGGGACCGCGGGCCGGTCGCGCACTTCCGGCCGCCCGGCCGGTCCGGCGGGTATGGGGACCATGCGCACTCCAGTGGATCGGCCAGGGGCAATCGTGGTGAATGGCAATTCACCGTAGCGGGTGAATGACCATTCACCAAGGCTTTGCCGCCGGTGATGCCCTCCGGACCCCCAACCACCCGGCCGGGAACGGCAGTTCGCGTCACATGCAGGGCGTGAGCCGGGCCACGAGACGGCCGCCAGGAGAGAAAGATCCACTTCCAAACCCGCCGGAGAGGGCGGAATTTCCTGTTCCGACGCGCCCGCGATCCGGCGCGACAGCAAGATCATCTTCGTTCAACTTTATAGGACATGGCGGCAATTGTCCTGATCGTAGCCAACCGTCTTCCGTCGATTTCCAGGGCTCACCGGTCGGCGGATAGGCAGGACGCGTCACACCAACCCCCTTCGACCGGAGGATTCGTATGCCCCGACTCACCCGCCGCCGCACCCTCGCGGCAGGCGCCGCCGTCGCCGCCACCGCCGGCCTGCCCGCCCCGTCGGCCGCGGCCACGGGCCACGACCACGGCCACAGCCACAGCCACGACCACGGTGTGCCGGAAGCCTTCGACGAGGTCTATCTGGGCCGCCGGATACAGGGCCGCCCCGTGGCCGGCGGGCACCACCACGGTGGTGGATACGGCGTCTTCATCGACGGTGTGGAGCTGCACGTGATGCGCAACGCGGACGGCAGCTGGATCAGCGTGGTCAGCCACTACGACCCGGTGCCGAGCCCGCGAGCCGCCGCGCGCGCAGCCGTGGTCGAACTGCGGGGCGCCCCGCTCGTCCCCCTCACCTGACCGCCCGCACCCAGCACCTCTCGGAGCCTCCCGCACATGACCGTACGCAAGAACCAGGCGACCCTCACGGCCGACGAGAAGCGGCGGCTGGTCGCCGCGCTCGTGGAACTCAAGCGCAACGGCCGCTACGACGCCTTCGTCACCACCCACAACGCCTTCATCATGGGCGACACCGACACAGGGGCACGGACGGGGCACCGCTCGCCGTCGTTCCTGCCCTGGCACCGCAGATTCCTGATCGAGTTCGAGCGGGCGCTCCAGTCCGTCGACACCTCCGTCGCCCTGCCGTACTGGGACTGGACCGCCGACCGCTCGCCACGCTCCTCGCTGTGGGCTCCGGACTTCCTCGGCGGCACCGGGCGCCCCCTGGACGGACGGGTGATGGACGGGCCGTTCGCCGCGTCCACCGGCAACTGGCCGCTCGCGGTACGCGTGGACGGCCGCACATATCTGCGGCGCTCGCTCGGCGGTGGCGGACGCGACCTGCCGACCCGGGCCGAGGTCGACTCCGTGCTCGCGATGTCCACGTACGACATGGCGCCCTGGAACAGCGCGTCGGACGGCTTCCGCAACCATCTCGAGGGATGGCGGGGCGTCAACCTGCACAACCGCGTCCATGTGTGGGTGGGCGGTCAGATGGCCACCGGGGTCTCTCCCAACGACCCGGTCTTCTGGCTGCACCACGCCTACGTCGACAAGCTGTGGGCCGAGTGGCAGCGCCGCCACCCCGGCGCCGGCTACCTTCCCACGGGCGGCACGCCGGACGTCGTCGACCTGGAGGAGCCGATGAGGCCGTGGAACGACGTGCGCCCCGCCGACCTGCTGGACCACAGGGCGTACTACACGTTCGACACCGACTGACGGTCGGGGCCCGGACGTTCGCCACCGACTGACGCCCGGCGCCCGGGCGGCGGACAGCGGAGAGCAGGCTTTCGCGCGGTTGTGACAGAGTTTCCGGGCTCTGTCAGCGCGACGACGACGCCCAGGGCCCGACGCCGCCGATGCGCTCGATCGTGTAGCGCACGATGAACCCGGGTCCCCTGGGCGCCGGGAACCCGGCGTCCGGGGCCATGTAGACCTTGGCGAGGCGGTTGAGCAGGTCCCAGGCGCCGTGGCTCGGCTCCACCGCGGCCCGCGCCCGCAGTACGGCGTACTGGTTCAGGAAGACCCCGGGCACGCGTGGGGCGTCGAAGGACAGCACGACCCGCGGGTCCCGGTCGATGTTGCGCAGCTTCACGTGCCGCGCCATATGGCCGCTGACGATGTCGTCGCCGTCCAGTCCGATCCAGATGACGGTCACCTGAGGGCTTCCGTCCGGGTTGATGGTGCTCAGATGCGCCATGGGGCCGGACTCGATCAGCTCCCGCAGCTCCTCCGGCAGACGGCTGTTCCCGTTCATGACTCAGGAACGTACCGCTCCGCGCGCGAGGGCGTCTGAATGCCCGGAAAAGTCGTATCAGGTGTCGTCGGCCGTACGGCACTCCGGGTGGCCCCAGCCCTGGGCGTTCTTGGCGATGGGTTCGCCCGCCGCGTACGGGCGGCCGCAGACGCAGCGGCCCGGGAACTTCGCCTTGATCGTGCGGGAGGTGGTCCGCTTCCGCGCGGGCGCGCCACGGCGGGCCGGGGCGGCGGTGGCCGGCTCGGGCGACGGCGGCGGCTCCGGGGAGCCGTAGGCGCTGCCCGCCGGTTTCTGCACGGTGGCCGCCTGGCTGGCGGCGCGGTCCGCGAAGTCGTTGAGGCGGTCGCCGCCGACCTGGTGGGCGGGCACGTAGCGGAACTCCACCTCGCGACCCGCGAGCAGCTCGTCGATGCGGACGACCAGTGCCTGGTTGGCGACGGGCTTGCCGGCGGCGGTCTTCCAGCCGTTGCGCTTCCACCCGGGCAGCCAGGTGGTGACCGCCTTCATCGCGTACTGGGAGTCCATGCGGATCTCCAGCGCGATGCCTGGGTCCACCGCGCTCAACAGCCGTTCGAGCGCGGTGAGTTCGGCGACGTTGTTGGTCGCGGTGCCCAGCGGGCCGGCCTCCCAGCGGCTCGGGATCTCGTCGACGTCGGCGACGACCCAGGCCCATCCGGCGGGTCCCGGGTTTCCCTTCGAAGCCCCGTCGCAGGCGGCCACAACACGTTCAGGCATGCCCCTGATCATGCCACGCCCCGGCCGCCGCCCCGGTCGCGGGCCGGGCACCCGCGCTGTCCGGAAGACACAGGCCGATCAGGGCGGCGGTGTGCGGGACGCTCTTGCCGTCGCGGTGGCCGGCCACGAGTCCCGCCGGTCCCGTGGGGATCGGCCAGGGCGGTGGGGCGACGCCGGCCGGAGCCCGGGCCCTGCCACGCTCCGGCCGTCCCGAGCGCGGGGCCGTGTCGCGCGACGGACCGCCAGGGTGGCGACACTGGAAGGAGGCAGTCGTGGACGGGACGGGGCATGTGATGCGCGCATGGGTGGTGGTCCGACCGGGGCCCGTCGAGCGGGAGCCGCTCGCTTTCGTGGAGCGGCCGGCCCCGGTGCCGGGCCCCGGTGAGCTGCTGGTGCACGTGCGGGCGTGCGGTGTGTGCCGTACGGATCTGCACGTCGCCGAGGGTGACCTGCCGGTGCGGCGGCCGGGGGTGACGCCCGGGCACGAGGTGGTGGGCGTGGTGGTCGGGATCGGAGGGGGCGTGAGCGGGTGGGCGAGCGGCGACCGGGTGGGCGTGGCGTGGCTGCGCCGTACGGACGGCACGTGCCGGTACTGCGTGCGCGGCGCCGAGAACCTGTGCCCGGCCTCCGAGTACACCGGCTGGGACGCCGACGGCGGCTACGCGCAGTACACGACCGTGCCGGCCGCCTTCGCCTACCGGCTGCCGGAGGCGGTGGACGATGTGGCGCTGGCGCCCCTGCTGTGCGCCGGCATCATCGGCTACCGGGCACTGCTGCGGACGTCCCTGCCGCCGGGCGGTCGCCTCGGGCTGTACGGATTCGGCGGCAGCGCGCACCTGTGTGCGCAGGTGGCGCTGGCGCAGGGGGCCACGGTGCATGTGCTGACCCGGGACGAGGCCTCGCGGGGGCTCGCGCTCGAGCTCGGGTGTGCGTCGGCGGGCGGTGCCCACGACGCGCCGCCGGAGCCGCTGGACGGGGCGATCCTGTTCGCGCCGGCCGGTGATCTCGTCCCGGTGGCGCTGCGGGCGCTGGACCGGGGCGGGGTGCTGGCGGTCGCGGGCATCCATATGAGCGACGTCCCGGCCCTGCGGTACGAGAGCGAGCTGTTCTACGAGAAGGAGTTGCGCAGCGTCACCTCGAACACGCGCGAGAACGGCCGGGAGTTCCTGGACCTCGCCGCCCGGTACGGCGTGCGGGCGACCACGCACCCGTACCCGCTGCCGGAGGCGCAGCGGGCGCTCGGCGATCTGAAGGCGGGGCGCTTCGACGGGGCGGCCGTGCTGGTGAACGACCTCTGAGGGTCAGCCGGTGGGCAGGTGCATCAGGCGGGTGATGGTGCGCAGAACGCCGTTCTCGGTGTTGGGCGGCGCGAGGTAGCGGGCGCGGCGGACCACGTCCGGGTGGGCGTTGGTCATGGCGAAGGACCACTCGGCGGCGTCGAGCATCTCCAGGTCGTTGAGGTAGTCGCCGAACGCCAGCGTCTGCGCGGGTGTGATGCCGAGGTCGCGCTGGAGCCTGAGCAGGGCGGCACCTTTGTTGGCGGTGCGGTTCATGATGTCGACCCAGTGCTCGCCCGAGACCACGACCTGGTGGGTGGCCGTGAGCGGCTCCAGGGCGGGGGCGGTGGTGCCCTCGACGGGTCCGAAGTCGAAGAGGGCCACCTTGAGGAACTCGTCCTCCACGGTGGTGAGGTCGTCGACGGGCTTCAGCAGGGCGTAGTACCTGCTCGCCTCGGCCATGAATGCGTCGTCCCTGCGCTCGACGTAGGCGGAGTTCTTCCCGCACAGGACCGCCCCGACGTCCACGCCGTCGGCCGCGAGCCGCCGTGTGGTCCCGATGACGCGGGCGGCCACCGCGGGGTCGAGGGGGTCGGAGCTGAGCTCCACGCCGTCGCGGACGACGTACGTGCCGTTCTCGGCGACGAACACCATGCCGTCGTCCGCGTCGGCGAACTGCCGGGCGAGCGTGGCGTACTGGCGGCCGCTGGCGGGGCTGAACAGCACACCGCGGCGACGTAGCTCGGCGAGGAGGGGCCACAGCCCGTCGGGGACGCGTCCGCTGCCGTCGAGGAGCGTGCCGTCCATGTCGGTCACGACGAGCCGGATGTCGACGGGGTCGCTCGGCAGTTCGGGGGCGGTGAGGAGGCAAGCGGGCGTGGCGGACATGTCCTGCTTTCTGTGGGGGCCGAGGGAGGGGGTTCGGCCGGGGGGCTGCTGTCCTCGGCGCCATTGCCTCGTCAGGCACCCGATGATAGTCGGCGCTCTTCTTCGAGGTGAGCGAGGGTGCTCCTCGGGACCGGCAGCCCGACGCGACCTCGGCCGGGATACCGAACGGTCGAGGACTAGGCTCGGGCGCGCAGGACGTCCCTCTCATGCGGCTTCACACGACCGCCTTTTTTCCGGAAGACTTCTGCAAAGTTTCGAGAGGGCGTCCCGGAGCAACGGAGGTGGGGCAAGTGGCAGCGCACGAGGCCGACGCGGAGGAGGCACACGAGGAGCGCGGCAAGGTCACGATCACGGAGATCGCCCGGCGGGCGGGGGTCTCGGTGCCCACCGTGTCCCGTGTCGTCAACGGACGCTCCGACGTGGCCCCGGGAACCCGTGCCCGGGTCGAGGACCTGCTGCGCCGGCACGGCTACCGCAAGCGCGCCTCGGCGGCCGGCACCCGCGCCGCCCTGCTCGACCTGGTCTTCAACGACCTCGACAGCCCCTGGGCCGTGGAGATCATCCGGGGGGTCGAGGAGGTGGCCCACGCCGCCGGGGTGGGCACGGTGGTGTCGGCGATCCACGGGCGCTCCGGCGACGCCCGGGAGTGGATGCAGAACCTGCGGGCGCGGGCCTCCGACGGGGTCATCCTCGTCACCTCGGTGCTCGAGCCGGTCCTGCACGAGGAGCTGCGCATCCTGGGCGTGCCGATCGTGGTCGTCGACCCGGCCGGCTCCCCCGCCCTGAACGCGCCCACCATCGGCGCGGCCAACTGGTCGGGCGGCATGGCGGCCACCGAGCATCTGCTGAGCCTCGGGCACCGCCGCATCGGCCTGGTCGCGGGCCCGCCCCGGCTGCTGTGCTCGCGGGCCCGGCTGGACGGCTACCGGGCGGCGCTGGAGGGCGCCGGGATCGCCGTGGACGAGTCCCTCATCGTGCCCGGCGACTTCTACCACGAGTCCGGCTTCACCGGCTGCAACGCCCTCCTGGACCTGCGGGAGCCGCCGACCGCGATCTTCGCGGCGAGCGACCAGATGGCGCTGGGCGTGATCGAGGCGCTGCGGCGGCGCGGGCTCCGGGTGCCGGAGGACATGAGTGTGGTGGGTTTCGACGACCTTCCGGAAGTCCGCTGGTCGGCTCCGCCGCTGACCACCGTGCGCCAGCCGCTGGCGGAGATGGGCAAGCTCGCCGTGCGTACGGTGCTGCGACTGGCCCGCGACGAGCAGCCGGACTCGCCGCGCGTGGAGCTGGGCACGGAGCTGGTGGTGCGGGCCAGCACGGCGCCACCGCAGAAGGCGGGCTGACGCGCGTGGCCCGGCGGTGCGGACACCGCCGGGCCACGACGCGGGACGCGCTTACTCCCCTCCCAGCGCCTCCCGCAGCGCGAAGTACGCCGGCTTGGGCCGCAGTTGCTCGTCCCACGGAAGGGCGGCGCCCTCGCCGGGGAAGTACGCCGGGATCCACGAGTACTTGTCCGTGTAGTCCCACACCGTGATCCCGACGCAGCGGCGCGCCGCCAGGCACGCCTTGGTCAGGTCGCGGTACCAGGTCGCCTGCTGGGCCGGCTTCTCGTCGGTGGCGGGCAGTTGCATACGGACGTCGACCTCGGTGAGCGCGGTGTCGAGGCCGAGCCGCGAGAAGCGGCGCAGGTTGTCCTCCAGCGTGGACGGATAGCCGTACTGCAGGGCGAGATGCGCTTGGAAGCCGATGCCGTCGAGCGGGACGCCCTGCGCCTTGAGGTCCTGGGCGAGTCGGTGGTAGGCGTCGCTCTTCGGGCCGGTGCCCTCGATGTTGTAGTCGTTGAGGTACAGCTTGGCGTGCGGATCGGCCCGGTGGGCCCAGCGCAGCGCGTCGGCGATGTAGCCGGGGCCGAGCGTCTTGTACCAGATGGTCTCGCGGTAGGTCCCGTCCTCGTCGAACGCCTCGTTGACGACGTCCCAGGAATAGACCTTGCCGCGGTAGTGCCGTACCTCGGCGGTGATGTGCTTCTTCAGCACGGCGCGCAGCTCGTCGGGCGTCCAGTCGCGCGAGGTGAGCCAGTTCGGCAACTGGCTGTGCCAGACCAGCGTGTGAGCGCGGACGCGCTGGTGGTTCCTCCGGGCGAGGTTCACGATCTCGTCGCCCTTGGTCCAGTCGAAGACGCCCTGCTCGGGCTCGGTGGCGTACCACTTCATGCCGTTGCCGGGGGTGATCATGTCGAACTCGCTGCCGAGGAGCGCGGTGTAGGCACTGTCGGTCAGTTCGGGGTTGTCCGTCGCGCTGCCGAAGTAGCGGCCGTGCCGCTGGGCGAGTTCGGCCAGGGTCGGCGGCTTCTCCTTCGCCTGGGCCGCCGGTCCGGTGGCGAGGCCGGCGCCCAAGAGCAGCGCGGCGAGGGCGCCGGCCAGTCCGAGCCGGGTGCGGGACGGAGTGGTGGTGCGCATGGTGCGACTCCTCACAGTCAGGTGTGTGCTTGAGCCGTACGTTCGCGGGAAGGGTGCGTCATCCTTTGGTGGCGCCCGCGGCGAGGCCGCCGACGAGCTGGCGTTCGGCGACCGCGTAGAAGGCGAGGGCGGGGACCATGACCAGGACGAGGTAGGCGAAGACGCGCGCGGTGTCCGAGGCGTACTGGCCCTGGAACTGCTGGACGCCGACCGGGATGGTCCACCACTTGGGCTCGTTGAAGACGAGCAGCGGCAGCAGGAAGTTGTTCCAGCTGCCGACCACGGCGAGGACGGAGACGGTGCCGAGCGCGGGCCGCGCCATAGGCAGCAGCACCCGCCAGAAGAAGCCGAACGGGCCGCAGCCGTCGAGGGTGGCCGCCTCCTCCAGTTCACCGGGGATCTCCCGGAAGAAGCCGCGCAGGACGACGATCGTCATCGGCAGTCCGAAGGCCGCCTGCGGGAGCCCTTGCCGCCCTCGACCGCGGGGAAGGGGAAGAACCCGAGATCCTTGCCGATGCCCTTGCCTTCGCTCTGCTCCGTCTGGGGCGCCCACTGGCCCATCAGCTCCATGGCCGCCTTGCCGTTGCCGACGGCCGCGGCCTGGCCGGTGGGGGTGGAGTAGGCGGCGCCGAGGAAGCCCGTCTGGAACGGCTGCAGTTGGACGAGGTCCTTCAGGTGCTGACCGGCCTGCACGAACCCCGGTTCCGTGAAGTCCTTGCTGTCACTGGCCTTCTGCAGGGCGTCGATGCCGGCGGTGCGCATCGCGAGGTAGGCCCAGTAGTACATGCCGGGCCACTTCTCCTTGCCCGCGAGGGCGATGGGCGTGATGCCGGCGGACTTCAGCTTGCGCACGGCGTCGAGGAAGGCGCTCCAGGTGGTCGGTGGCGTGCTGATGCCGGCCCGCTTGAAGAGCGCCTTGTTGTACCAGAAACCGACCATTCCCATGTCGAACGGGATGCCGTAGACCTTGTCGTCCAGCAGGTACGGCTGCCGTGCGACCGACAGCAGCGAGTTGCTCCACGACTTGGTGCTGTCGTCCGTGCTCGACGTGGTGCGCGATCCCCGCTGGGGCCGTACCGAGGAGTCGATCGGCGAGGACCCGTATCTGGTCGGGACCATCGGCACGGCCTATGTACGCGGCCTGCAGTCGGCCGGGGTCATCGCCACCCTGAAGCACTTCGCGGGCTACTCCGCCTCGCGCGGCGCCCGCAACCACGCGCCCGTGTCGATCGGCCCCCGGGAGCTCGCGGACGTGATCCTGCCGCCGTTCGAGATGGCGGTGCGCGACGGCGGGGCACGGTCGGTGATGCCCGCCTACAACGACCTGGACGCGCTGCCCGCCCACGCCCACATCCCTCTGCTGACCCGACTGCTGCGGGAGGCATGGGGGTTCGAGGGCACGGTCGTCTCCGACTACTTCGGCGTGACCCTGCTGGAGTCCGCCCACCGCGTGGCGGACTCGCCGGGCGGGGCCGCAGCGCTGGCCCTGACCGCGGGCGTCGATGTGGAACTGCCCGCCGTACGCTGCTTCGGCGCCCCCCTGCTCGAGGCGGTCCGGTCGGGCGAGGCGCCCGAGCCCGCGGTCGACCGGGCCGTGCTGCGCGTACTGACCCAGAAGTGCGAACTCGGGCTGCTGGACCCGGACTGGGAGCCGCAGCCGCCACCGGTCCTCGACCTGGACCCGCCGCGACTGCGGGAGTTGGCGGCGCGGGTCGCCGAGGAGTCGGTGGTGCTGCTCGCGAATACGGGCGGTGTGCTGCCGCTCGGCGACGGGGGGCGGATCGCCGTGGTGGGCCCGCTCGCCGACGATCCGGCCGGAATGATGGGCTGCTATGCCTTCCCGCGCCACGTCGGCGTGGAACACCCGGACGTGCCGATGGGCGTGACGGTGCCGACCGTACGGGAGGCACTGGCGGCCGAGTTCCCGGGCGCCCGGCTCGTCGACGACCCCGCCGGGGCGGATCTGTGCGTCGCGGTGCTCGGGGACCGCTCCGGGCTGTTCGGGCGCGGCACCTCGGGCGAGGGCTGCGACGCACCCGACCTCCGACTTCCCGAAGGACAGTGCGAGTTGCTGGACGCCCTGCTGGAGAGCGGGACTCCGGTGGTCCTGGTCCTGCTGACGGGGCGGCCCTACGCGCTCGGCCGCTGGGCCGACCGGCTGGCCGCCGTGGTGCAGGCGTTCTTCCCCGGCCAGGAGGGTGGCCGGGCCGTCGCGGGGGTGCTGTCCGCGCGGGTCAACCCGTCGGGGCGGCTGCCGGTGAGCGTGCCGCGGGACCCCGGTGGGCAGCCGTGGACGTATCTCACCCCGCCGCTGGGACAGGTGCATGACGCGAGCTCCATCGACCCGACGCCGCTGTTCCCGTTCGGGCACGGGCTGTCGTACACGCGGTTCGACTGGGAGGCGCCGCAGGTCGACGACCCCGCTCCGGCCACGGACGGCGAGACGTCGCTGCGGCTCACGGTCCGCAACACCGGTGACCGGGCCGGCACGGAGGTCGTGCAGGTCTACCTCCGCACCCCCGTGGCGCGGGTGGCGCGTCCGGTGACGCGGCTGATCGGTTACGCGCGGGTGCCGCTGCGGCCGAAGGAGTCCGCGGTGGTCCACGTCACGGTCCCGGCCGACGCGGCGGCGTACACGGGCCCCGACGGCTCAAGGGTCCTCGAGCCGGGGCGCCTGTTCGTCGATCTGGCCACCTCCAGCACGGACACCCGCCATACGGTCGAGCTGACGCTGACTGGCGAGAAGCGGGTGGTCGGGCACGACCGCCGGTTCGGGTGCGAGGTGAGCGTGAAATAGCCGAGCTGTCCCGGCCACCTGGGTGCAACGATGACCGCGGGACACATCGTCACCATGAAAAGGGAGGCGCCCGCGTGAAGTTCGTCCTCGAGGTCGACATGGGCGAGAACGGCTGGGACGGGAACGCCGCCGAGGAGCTGGGGCGGATCCTGCGGTACTGGGGCGGGAACCTGAAGCACTACGAGTTGAAGCCCGGAGACGAGTCGGCCGTATACGACTCCGCCTACCGGGAGGTGGGGCGCTGGGCCGTCACGGCCGAGTGATTCCGGGGGCCGGCCGGCAGCCCCACTCTGTCCGGCCGGCCCCCGGCGGGGGATCGCGTGGCGTGTCGCGACAGGGCTCGCACTCCCCAGTCACGAGCCTTGGATCCATGCTCGCGTCAGTCCGCGCGACCCCGGTCCGTCAGAACTCGAAGACGGCGGTCCCGTAGGAGTTCTTCACGCACTCGTTGGCGAAGGTGCGCTGGTAGTCGACACGCTTGCCCTGCCACACGCCCTGCACGGTGACGACCACCGGGCTGTACAGCTTGGTGCACATCACGCCCTCCTGGTACGACAGGGCGTCCAAGTCGCCGCCGACGGCGCGGAGTTCCGCGCAGGCATCGGGGGCGTCCGGATGACTGCCGGAGGCGGTCGGGGCGCAGTTCAAGGTGACGGCGCGCTCGGGGGTGGCGGTGGTGGCCTGCTGACCGTGGCCCATGGTCAGCACGAGCGCCGACGGGGCGTAGAGGGTCGCGGGGGCAGCGGTCGGGGCGGCGAGCGCGGACCCCGTGAGGGGGCCGCAGACGGCGGTGGCCGTCAGGGTGAGGGTCGCTGCCCAGCGCGCGGTGTTCGGCATTGTGTGCATCCTTCCGCTCGGGTCGGGTCGCCGGCACAGCCCCGACGGAGCCTGTGCCGGAGCCGTCCGGTCGGGTGCCGGTTCGGCGAGCGCGAGTCTGCCGACTCCTGACACGAAACTCACATCGACCCCTCACATTTCAGTAACTTTGAGTGTTGAATCAGTGGCGTGATGTCACAGAGATCGAACACTTGAGGCCCGAAACTGAGCGGGTGTGGGTCGCTGGAATCGGTCGGATGGCCGGATTCCCCCGGCTCGGCAATCGGCCTGAAACATTCCGCTTATCGGCTCGAGCAAGCGCTGTCTTCCGTCGGGGCGAACGGCCGGCCGCCGCCACGGCTCGCCGAGGCCCGCGCCCGTCAGGAAAGAGGCGGCCCAGAAAGGGGGCCGAACCCGCCGCCGCCGGGTCGGCCCCCTCCTCCACGGACTTCTGCGTCACCCTGTCAGCCTGCGGCGGGATCACCCCGTTCGGCACCGGCCCGCTCCCCCGCGCTTCCCTCGCCGACCCGGATCGCGCCGGACGGCGGCGGTCCCGTGACGGTCACGCGGGCCGGGCGCAGCAGGCGGTCGCCGACCCGGTAGCCGGGCGTCAGGATCTCCGTGCAGGTCAGGCCGTCGGCGTCCGGGGCGACCACATGCGTGACCGCCTCGTGCCACTCGGGGGCGAAGGGCTCGCCCTCCTCCCCGAACGCCTGCAGGCCCACCGAGCCCAGCTGGGTCTCGAGGGCCTCCGCGACGGCTTTGAGGCCCGGCGTCATCGCCTCCTGTCTGCGGGCGGCCTCGACGGCGTCCAGCACGGGCAGCAGTGAGCGCAGGACGTTCTCGACAGCGATCTCGCGCACCGCCATGCGGTCGCGCCGCACCTGCTTGCGGTAGTTGTCGTACTCGGCCTTCACCCGCTGCAGGTCGGCGGTGCGCTCGTCGAGCAGACGCCGCAGCTCCGTGCTCTGCGGTCGGCTCCGGTCCATGGTCAGCCCGCCCGTGACGTGTCGTCGTCGTCCACGACCTCGGCGTCCACGACCTCCTCGTCGGCCTTGGCGCCGCTGCCCGCCGCGGCACCCTGCTCCGAAGTCGTGCCGCCCTCGGCGCGCGCCTTGTCGTACATGGCGGTGCCGATCTTCTGGGCCGCGGCGGCGGCCTTGTCGACGGCCTGCCGGATCGCCGCGGTGTTGTCGCCCTTGAGCTGCTCCTTCAGTTCGGCGATGGCACTCTCCGTCTCGCTCCTCGCGTCGGCGGGGATCCGGTCCGCGTTGTCGGCGATGAGCCTCTCCGTCTGGTAGACGAGTTGCTCGCCCTGGTTGCGGGTCTCGGCCGCCTCGCGCCGCTTGCGGTCCTCCTCGGCGTGCTGCTCGGCCTCGTGGACCATGCGGTCGATGTCGTCCTTCGGCAGGGCGGAGCCGCCGGTGACGGTCATCTTCTGTTCCTTGCCGGTGCCGAGGTCCTTCGCCGTGACGTGCATGATGCCGTTGGCGTCGATGTCGAAGGACACCTCGATCTGCGGCACTCCGCGCGGCGCCGGCGGCAGACCGGTCAGCTCGAACATGCCGAGCTTCTTGTTGTACGCCGCGATCTCGCGCTCGCCCTGGAAGACCTGGATCTGCACGGACGGCTGGTTGTCCTCCGCCGTCGTGAAGATCTCCGAACGCTTCGTCGGGATCGTGGTGTTGCGCTCGATCAGCTTGGTCATGATGCCGCCCTTGGTCTCGATGCCCAGCGACAGCGGCGTGACGTCCAGCAGCAGGACGTCCTTGACCTCACCCTTGAGCACACCCGCCTGCAGCGACGCGCCGACGGCCACGACCTCGTCCGGGTTGACACCCTTGTGCGGCTCCTTGCCGGTCAGCTCCCGCACCAGGTCGGTCACCGCGGGCATCCGGGTGGAACCGCCCACGAGGATCACGTGGTCGATGCCGGACAACTCGATTCCGGCGTCCTTGATCGCCTGGTGGAACGGCCTCTTGCAGCGCTCCAGCAGATCGGCGGTCAACTGCTGGAACTGGGCGCGCGTCAGCTTCTCGTCCAGGTGCAGCGGGCCCTCCGAAGAGGCCGTGATATAGGGCAGGTTGATGGTGGTCTCGGAGGAACTCGACAGCTCGATCTTGGCCTTCTCGGCGGCCTCACGCAGCCGCTGCACCGCCATCTTGTCCTTGGACAGATCGACGCCGTAGGCGTTCTTGAACTGCTTGACCAGGTGGTCGACGACGCGCTGGTCCCAGTCGTCGCCGCCCAGGCGGGTGTCGCCGTTGGTGGCCTTGACCTCGATCACGCCCTCGCCCATCTCCAGCAGGGACACGTCGAAGGTGCCGCCACCGAGGTCGAAGACGAGGACCGTCTGGTCGTTCTCCTTGTCGAGTCCGTACGCCAGCGCCGCCGCCGTCGGCTCGTTGATGATCCGCAGGACGTTGAGCCCGGCGATCTCCCCGGCCTCCTTGGTGGCCTGCCGCTGCGTGTCGTCGAAGTACGCGGGCACGGTGATCACGGCGTCGGTGACGTCCTCACCGAGGTAGGCCTCCGCGTCCCGCTTCAGCTTCTGCAGCACGCGCGCGGAGATCTCCTGGGCCCGGTACTGCTTGCCGTCGATGGTGCCGCTCTCCGGGAAGCGCCAGCTCTGGTCGTCCATGTGGCGCTTGACGGAGCGCGCGGTGCGCTCGACGTTGGTCACCGCCTGCCGCTTGGCGACCTCGCCGACCAGCACTTCGCCGTTCTTGGCGAAGGCCACGACCGAGGGCGTGGTCCGGGCGCCCTCGGTGTTGGTGATGACGGTGGGTTCGCCGCCCTCGAGGACCGAGACCACCGAGTTCGTGGTGCCGAGGTCGATACCGACCGGACGTGCCATGGGGCTTCCCTCCTCGTCGTCCGTCTTCCTCCAGCGGGTCAGAGGGTCCGTTCCACCCGAACCGGGCCCGCGCGCAGCAGGGGCGTTCGTGCCGGGAACAGCCCCGCGGCAGTCGTCACGACGGCCGTGACACCACGCACCGGGGCGGGGGACGCAGCGGGCGTGGCGCGCCGCCGGCGGTCCAGGGCCGCGCGTGCGGCGGGGTCACGGAGCGTCTCGTAGGCGTCGAGCACCCGCGCGAGCGCCTCCTCGGTCACCTCGTCCGACCGGGTGTCGGGGTGCAGTCGGCGCACCAGACGCCGGTACGCCGAAGTGATCCGCTCGGCCGAGGCCGAGGGGTCCACCCCGAGGACGTCGTAGTGGTCCGGCGCGGCACCGGTGGCCTTCCACGTGTCCACCGTCCCACCTCCTCGCCGAGTGCGAGCGGCCCGGCGGCTGCCCCTCCGGGCTGCGGGTTCGCACCTGACTTCCTCACTAGTCTGGATAAAACTTGAGTCGCCTCTTGTCAAGCCTGGCCTGGCGAGGTATACGGGTGTCCGTAGGCACCGGTGGACGCCCATCGGAGCGAGGGGCTCTTCCATCGTCCGCTTCGATCCGCCGGGCGTCGATCCGGAGTCCGTCGACGTGAGCGTGGAGCGCGATGTCCTGACCGTCCGCGCCGAGTGTCCCGCCGCCGACGTCAGGGAGATCGCCGCGTGACAGACATGACACCGGGCGCGGCGGGCGACCGCGGGCACACGGTGCGCGAGCGGGTACCGTCCAGGTCGTCCCTCCGTCCGCTCCCGACCGACCGGAGGTGGTGTGTGTGATCACCGAACTGGCCGTCGAACGTGTCGAGTTCACCTGTGGCTCGTGTTGGCACCGCTGGAGCGTCGACTACGACGTCCAGCGGTCCACGGACGGCCACGGGGACGAGTGGGAGTACTTCTACCGGGACAACACCCCCGTGCCCTCCCCGTACACGCTGGAGGGCGCGCCGCCGTGCGTGCACTGCGGCCGCCGCTGGGTCGGCCGTCTGGTGGCACGCCGTCCCGTGCCGCTGCCCGGCGGCTCCGACGCCCCGCGCAGCCCGGTGCCCGGGGAAGGCAGCCACCGCCCGGAGCGGCACGACGCGCCGCTGCTGCCGGCCGACGCCCACCCTCAGCCGGAGACGGCTCCCGGCCGCTCGTCCGGGTGACCGTCCGCCCGGCTCCGTTCCCCGGGCGGCGCGGCCGCGGCGCGCGCGGCGGCCAGGTCCTCCTCCAGGACCCCCACCCGCTCGCGCAACGTCAGGACGCGCCGCACCCCGGCCAGGGTCACCCCTTCCGCGACCAGGTCCATCACCTCGGCGACCCGATCGATCTCGCGCCGGGAGTAGCGGCGCTGGCCGCCCGCGGAGCGGGCCGGGACCACGATGCCGTGGGCGTCCAGCCGCCGCAGGAAGGCGGGCTGGACGCCCAGCATCCCGGCGACCTGGCCGATCGTGTACAGCGCGGCATCGGCATCGTCGATGGAGAGGGCCATCCTCGACTCCTCGGTCCGATGGACAGACCTCCACCTCAGGTTACAGATTTCCTGTCTGCCCCAGAACAGGGTGGAAGGCCATCTGGTCGCATCGTCCGTAGTGGATGAATCATCCACCGAGCGCTCCCGAACTGGATGAAGAATCCTCTGGTGCGGGCCGTGTCCGCGGATTTAGCGTCGGCGAATCCCCATGGACGGCTTCCTCGCGCACCGCGCTCCCCTGCGGTGGCCCGGAGCCGTCCGCCCCCGCAGCGCCACGAACCGCTCCGCCGTCCCTCCCCCGCTGGAGCCCCGTTGCCCGAGAATTCCGCCTCCTCCGCCTCCTCCGCCTCCTCCGCCGCCGCGCCGCCCTCCCTCACGGAGGTCGAGGCGTACGGTGTGGAGCGCATCCCCGACGCCGACCGCACCGCGACTCCGCTCGACCTGTTCCGGGTCGCCTTCGGCGGCGCGAACACCTTCTCGACCTGCGTCCTCGGCGCCTTTCCGATCCTGTTCGGCCTCTCCTTCCGGCAGGGGCTCGCGGCGACGGTCCTCGGCGTGGTCGCCGGTGCGCTGATCCTGTGTCCGATGGCGGTGTTCGGCCCGGTCAACGGCACGAACAACGCGGTCTCCTCGTCCGCGCACCTCGGGGTGCACGGCCGCGTGGTCGGCTCGTTCCTGTCCCTGCTCACGGCCATCGCGTTCTTCTCGATCTCGGTGTGGAGCTCCGGCGACGCCCTGGTCGGCGGCGCGCACAGGCTGTTCGGGCTCGAGCGCAGTACACCGTCGTACGTCGTCGCGTACGCGCTGTTCGCGGGCCTGGTGCTCGCGGTGTGCGTGTACGGCTTCCGGTTCATGCTGTTCGTCAACAAGATCGCGGTGACGTCGGCGACCGTCTTGTTCCTGCTCGGCGCGATCGCGTTCGCCGGGGACTTCGACCCGTCGTACGCGGGTGTCTTCACCGCTTCGGCCGATCCGGCGACCAAGGCGTTGTTCTGGCCGTCCTTCATCGGCGCCGCGCTGATCGTGCTGTCGAATCCGGTGTCGTTCGGCGCCTTCCTCGGCGACTGGTCGCGCTACATCCCCGCGGACACGCCGCGCCGCAAGGTGGTCGGGGCCGCGTTCCTGTCGCAGATCGCGACGCTGCTGCCGTTCGTGTTCGGGCTCGCCACCGCGAGCATCATCGCCAAGCAGGCGCCGAAGTACGTCGACCCTGCGGCCCCGGACTTCGTGGGCGGACTGCTCGCGATCTCCCCGACCTGGTTCTTCCTGCCGGTGTGCCTGCTCGCGCTGATCGGGGGCATGTCGACGGGCACGACGTCGCTGTACGGGACGGGCCTGGACTTCTCGTCCGTCTTCCCGCGCCTCACGCGGGTGCAGGCGACGCTGGTGGTGGGCGTGCTGTCGATCGCGTTCATCTTCATCGGCCGTTTCGGGCTGAACCTGGTGCAGTCGATCTCCACGTTCGCCACAATGATCATCACCTGTACCACTCCGTGGATGGTCGTGATGATGCTCGGCTTCTACACCCGGCGCGGCTGGTACGACCCGGACGCGCTCCAGGTCTTCAACCGCCGCCAGCGCGGCGGCCGTTACTGGTTCGCGCACGGCTGGAACTGGCGGGGCATGACGGCCTGGTGGGTGGCGGCGGTGATCGGCGTGCTGTTCACCAACATCCCGGGCCAGTTCGTCGGCCCGCTCGGAAACCTGGCGAACGGCGTCGACATCAGCCTGCCGCTGTCACTGGCCGTCGCCGCGGTCCTGTACCTGGCGCTGCTGCGGCTCTTCCCCGAGCCCCGGGCGGCGTACGGGCCCGAGGGCGCGCGGCTGGCCCGTACGGCCGAGGTGCCCGTGCCGCCGATCACCGTTCCTGGCGCGCCGCAGGGCGACTCCGCCCCCGCACTCGCGGTCGAGGGCGGCTGATGGAGTCCTGGCTCGACCTGTCGGTGCCCGTGGTCACCGGGATGCCCGTGTATCCCGGTGACCCGCAGGTCGAGGTGGAGCGGGCGCTGCGGGTGGCCACGGACGGGGTCAACGTGCTGGCGCTGCACCTGGGTTCGCAG
This sequence comes from Streptomyces sp. NPDC051104, assembly GCF_040682835.1. NCBI lineage: Bacteria > Bacillati > Actinomycetota > Actinomycetes > Kitasatosporales > Streptomycetaceae > Streptomyces > Streptomyces sp. NPDC051104. Next base: position 48,979 of record NZ_JBFBBS010000034.1, read on the forward strand.
TCCGGGACGCACGTCGACGCGCCGTACCACGTGGACTCGGCGTGGCCCGCGCTGGACGCGCTGCCGCTGGAGCGGTTCGCGGGCCCGGCGGTGGTGGCGGACGTACAGGGCCTGCCGGCCCGGACGCCGATCACACCGGAACTGCTGGCGCCCGCGCTGAGCCTGCTGCGGCTGCGGCCGGGCGCGATCCTGCTGGTGGCCACGGGCTGGTCGGCGTACTGGGGCACGGACGCCTACCTGGCCCATCCCTGGCTGACGCCGGAGGCGATGGAGGCGGTGGTGGGCGCAGGCGTCCGCACGGTCGGCGTGGACGCGCTGAGCGTGGACGCGACCGGCGACCCTGACCTGCCCGCGCACCGGGTGCTGTGCGGGGTGGGCGGCGTGATCGCCGAGAACCTGAGGGGCCTGGACCAGGTCGCCGCCGCGCAGGCGGCGGGCCGCCCGGTGGACGTGTTCCTGTTCCCGCTGCACCTGCCGGGCGCGGACGGCGCACCGGTCCGGGCGGCGGCCCGTGTGGGGGCCGGGGCCAGGACGTGAAGCCGGTCAGGCCTTGAGCGTGCGGGCGATGTCCAGGGTCAGGCGTTGCCAGGGGTCGCGTGGATCGCGGGACGCCAGGGCGTGCACGCGGCGCAGGCGGTAGCGCAGGGACTGGGGGTGGAGGTGGAGGGCGCGGGCGGCGGCGGTGGCCGAGCCCGCGTCGATGTACGCCGTCAGGGCCTGGAGCAGGTGGCGTTGTTCCGGGTCGGTGAGCGGGCCGAGGACGAGACGGGCGATGTGGTCCGGGGTGGCCGCCGGGTGGCCGGCGAGCAGGGCCAGCACGTGTGCGTCGGCGTCGTTGAGGATGCGGCCGGGCCGGTGGGCGTGGGCGGGGGCCGTGTCGAGGGCGTCGGCAGCCAGTCGGTGCGCGACGGCGACCCGGTCCAGGCCCTCACCCGTGATGGCGCAGCCACGCCACGCCCGGGCGTCCAGGAGGGCCGGTGCCCGGCCGACGGCCGTGGCGGGCAGCAGCAGAACCGCGCGGGAGCCGCGCACCGTCGACAGCGACCCGGCGCCGCCGCCGAGCGCACCGAGGAGTCCGGCGGCGGCCTCGTACGACATGTCGGGGCCGCCACCCGTCGCGGGCTCGGCCACCAGCAGGCAGTACGGGTCGGGGAGTTGGACGCCCAGCCGGGCCGAGCGGTCCGTCAGCGCGCCCACCGAGGCGTGCCGGCCGGCGATCAGGTCGTCGAGCAGCAGTCGCAGCGCGCGGTCCCGGTCCCCGGCCAGGTCCTCGGTGGTCGCCGCGTACGCCGTGGCCATCTCCTCCGACAGGGTGTCCAGGGCCGTCAGCAGGACCCGGGCCAGCGCGAGGCCGTCCGCCGCCGTGAGGGCGCGGCCACGGGCGGCGACCTCATCGGTGAGGACGGCCGCGGCCACCCGGTAGGCGCGCAGCACGGCCTGCACGGGTCGGCCGTCGGCCGCGCGGGCCGCCGCGATCCCACGGAAGCGGCGCAGATCGGCCGGTCCCAGGGTGCCGTCGGTGGCCCACAGGTGCAGCAGCCGGTCCACGCCCCAGGCCGCGATGGCCCGCACCTCCGGCAGCCGGCTGTCGTCGAGCGCGGCGTACACCGGCACCGTCGCGTGCACGGCGGCGACGACCGCCTCCACCACCCGCGGGTCGGCGACGATCTCCGCCCGGACGGCGCTGCGGGCCTTGAGCGGCTCACTTGTCACAGGGTGATGATTCCAGCCGCGCGATGTGCGCACCACGGTGGACGGACCTTGTCACGGTCGCCAGGATCATCGGCGTACAGCGTGGTCGTACCACGCGGTCTCAGGGACGAGAGGCGGGACGTACGGGATGGCGAAGCACTGGGCGGACTTCCAGTACGAGATCTATCTGAACGGCATGACGGGCGCCGTACCGCGGCTGCCCACCGATCTGACCCGGCTGGAGGCGCTGACCGAGCAGCGGCTCGGTCCCGGCCCGGTCGGTTACGTGGCGGGCAGCGCGGGCACCGGCAGCACCGCCCGGGCGAACCGGGCGGCGCTCGAGCGACGCCGGATCGTGCCGCGCATGCTGCGGGACGTGCACGACCGCGACCTCTCCGTGGAGGTGCTGGGACGGCGGCTGCCCGCACCGCTGGCCCTGGCTCCGATCGGCGTGCTGTCGATCATGCATCCGGACGCCGAATCGGCGGCGGCGCGTGCCGCGGCCGCGCAGGGCGTGCCGTTCGTCCTCTCCTCGGCATCCAGCACGCCGATGGAGCAGGTCGCGCAGGCGTCGGGTGACGGCGAGCGGTGGTTCCAGCTGTACTGGGCCAAGGACCGCGAGGTCGCCCGCAGTTTCCTGACCCGGGCGAAGGCGGCCGGGTTCACGGCGCTGTTCGTCACGCTGGACACCCCGCTGCTGGCCTGGCGGCCCCGCGACCTCGACCAGGCGTATCTGCCGTTCCTGCACGGGGTGGGCACCGCCAACTACTTCTCCGACCCGGCGTTCCAGGCGGGTCTGGCGAAGCCGGTGCACGAGGACCCCGACGCGGCAGTGCTGCACTTCGTGAACATGTTCGCCGATCCCGGAAAGACCTGGCCGGACCTGGCGTTCCTGCGGGAGCACTGGGACGGCCCGATCGTCCTGAAGGGCATCCTGCATCCCGACGACGCCCGCGCGGCCGCCGAGGCCGGGATGGACGGGGTGGTGGTCTCCAACCACGGCGGCCGGCAGGTGGCCGGTTCCGTGGCCGCCGCGGACGCGCTGCCGCGAGTGGTGGAGGCGGTCGGGGACCGGCTGACCGTGCTGTTCGACAGCGGGATCCGCACCGGCGACGACGTGTTCAAGGCGCTTGCGCTGGGCGCGCGGGCGGTGCTCGTGGGACGGCCGTACGCCTACGGTCTCGGGCTCGACGGCCAGGCGGGCGTCGAGCACGTGATCCGCTGTCTGCTCGCCGAGTTCGACCTCACCCTCGCCCTCGCCGGGCACGCCCGCCACGCCACGCTCGGCCCCGCCGACCTGATCGAGGAAACCGCATGACCGACACGACCGGTACCGACGACACCACGGCCACCACAACCACCACCGCCACCACCGCCACCACCGCCACCACCGCCACCACCGCCACCACCGCCACCACCGCCACCAACAACGTCCTGGCCGTCGTCTCGCCGCACGTCGGCGGGCGGCAGGCGGGCGCCGCGCTCGCCACCGTCTTCCCCGGCGAGGCCCGGGTGACCGTGGTGGAGAGGACGGACGAGGATCCGGCGTCGCTGCGCGAGGCCCACGTCATCGTCACCGGGCTCGGCCCGGTCACCGCCGAACACATCGCCGCCGCGCCGGAGTTGAGGCTGATCCAGTGCGCGAGTCACGGCTTCGACTACGTCGACCTGGACGCGGCGCGTGCCCGGAACATCCCGGTCTGCAACATCGGCTCCAGCGGCGCCGAGAAGCAGAACGTGGCCGAGCAGACCTTCGCGCTCATGCTCGCCCTGGCCAAGCAGTTGGTCCCGGCGCACACCGCGCTCGTCGACGCCGACTGGGCGCTGCCCCGGCTGCAGCAGTCGATCACGGAGCTGTCCGGCAAGACCCTCGGCATCGTCGGGCTGGGCCACATCGGCCAGGAGGTGGCGCGTCGGGCGGCCGCCTTCGACATGTCGATCGTGTACGCGGGCCCCGAGCCGTTGGACGCGGAGACGGAGGCACGGCTCGGGGCCCGGTACGTGGGGCTCGACGAACTGCTGCGCACCTCCGACTACGTGACGCTGCACGCGCCCCTCACCGACGCGACCCGGCATCTGCTGAACGCCGAGCGCCTCGCGCTGCTGAAGCCCACCGCGTTCGTGATCAACACGGCGCGGGGCGCCCTGATCGACCAGGACGCGCTGGCGGACGCGCTGGAGGCAGGCGCGCTGGCCGGGGCGGGGATCGACGTCTTCGACCCCGAACCGCCCACCCCGGCCCTGAGGTTGCTGAAGGCGCCGAACGTGGTGCTGTCGCCGCATGTCGCCGGTGTCACCCGGGAGACGCTGGTGCGGATCGCGCTGGCGGCGGTCCGCAACGCGGCGGACTTCCTGGCGAGCGGGGAACTCCGCGACGTCGTGTCCTGACATTGCTGACGCTGAAGATTGCGGCTGTGTCCCCGGGTGTTCCGGCCTGGGGCGCGGCCCCTTTCTTCTGACGCCAGGTCAGGACTGCAGCTGACCCTGGGTGTGGCGTACGCACTCCAGGACGACGTCGCGCAGGCTCCCGGTCCGCTCCATGAGTTCCCGCTGCACCCGGGCGCCGTTCCCCCGCTCCAGCAGCCCGGTCACGGCCTGGTCCGCTCGGTCGAGGTCATCGGTGCCGGCCAGCGCGTCACCGACGTGGTCGAGCAGGTCCCGCACCACCGACTCCGCCGGCATGCGCCGCATCGTCCTCGGGTGCAGCAGCTCACTCGCCAGGCCTGACCGGGCCGCCTGCCAGGCGGCCAGCCGCAGCAGACTCACGCTGTGGTCCACCGGCTCCCGGCCCGCCCGCCACTCGCGCGCCGCGGTCTCCACCAGCCCGCGGGCGAGGGTGGCGATCAGCTGCGCGGTGTCCGCGTGCAGGCAGACGTCGGGGACCCGGATCTCCACCGTCGGGTACCGCTCGGACAGACGCGCGTCGAAGTAGACCATGGCCTCGTCGAGGACGACTCCGGTGGCGACCATGTCGGCCACCCGACGGTGGTACCGCTCGGGCGACCCGAACAGCTCGGTCGGCCCCGCGGAGGGCCAGCGCCCCCACACCCGGCTGCGGTAGCTCTCGTAGCCCGAGTCCCTGCCCTGCCAGAACGGGGAGTTGGCGCTCAGGGCGACCAGTACGGGGAGCCAGGGCCGCACGCGGTCGACCACCGCGACGGCCTCCTCGTCCGACTCGACCGAGACGTGCACATGGCAGCCGCAGACCAACTGCTCCCGCGTGGCGATTCCGTACTGCTCGGCCATCCACTGGTAGCGGCGGTTCATGCTGATGGACGGGCTCACCGGCAGCGGTGAGGTGGCCAACGCGGCCACGGCGCAGCCGATCGCCCCGGCGTGTTCGGCCGCCTCCCGGCGACAGCGGACGATCTCGGCGCCGAGTTCCGCCATGTCCGTCTGCGGATGCGTGGCGAACTCCAGCATCTGACCGTAGAGCTCCTTCTCGAACAGGCCCTCGTCCGCCTCGTCCTGCGCGGCGCGGGCGAGCACCGCGGCCGACAACGCCTTCGGCTCACCGGTCTCCGGGTCGACCAGGAGGAGTTCCTCTTCCACTCCGACGGTCCGCACGTCATGCCGCCTCTCTGTCCGTCTGCCGCGACCACTGGTGATCACGGGATCATCCGCCCACCCCGACTACCCTCCCGGACGGACGGTAGTCGGGCATGAGGACGCGGCCCTCGGCTCGCCGGTGTGTCGCTCGGAGCAGGGCGCTGGCTCGGACGGGATCGAGGGTGGGTGCGTCCACGGCCGCCGGCTGCCCGTACGAGCGGGCGTCGGTCGCCCACCGCTGGGCGTCGGAACCGTCGCGGTCCTTGACGACGATGTCGGCGTCGGCGTCGGGGTCGGGGTCGGGGCTCGCGGGCGTGACGGCGAGGCCCATGCCCCAGCGCGGGAGCAACTCGCCCCCCACGGTGAGGTCGTAGCGGACGTCGTCGGCGTGCGCCTGGCCCGCCTCGACGCACGGGGCGAGCGTGACAGCTCCGTCGGTGGCGTGGGAGTCGAGGCACAGGCCCGGGTCCGCGACACTGCGCAGCAGGCCGTCGCTCTCGTACGACCACTTCTGGGTCCACGCCGAGGAGCAGGTCGCGAGCCGGGTGCCCGCACCGTCCCTGACCGCGCCGCGGATGTCGAGGCAGAGGCCGGCGGCGACGGCGTGCAGTCGGGTCTCCTGCGGGGCTGTGGGCAGTCCGGCCGTGTCGGGCGGCGCTTGGGGGCCGGAGCGGGGCGAGGGGGTGTTGGGGCCGCCGCCGGCGCTGGTGGAGGCGACCGGGTCGGCGCCGCTTCCGTCGTCGGTCCAGACCCCGGTGACCAGCAGGGTCAGCAGGACGGCGACGGTGGCGAAGCCGACGCCGGTCAGCAGCGTCCTCATGTTCCGCTCCCCCGCGGTGATCCTGCGGCCCGCCGCGGGGATCTTTGTGAGCAACCGGTGGCGTCCGCCGCCGCCCGGGCGCCGGCCGCGGGAGCCGGTGCGCGCGGGGTGCGAGGTGCGGCCGTGCCGGGAGTCGAGGTAGCGCCGGGCGCCCCAGCCGAGGACCGCTTCGGTGCGTCGAGGCCGTCCTCGCAGCGGCGCAGTTGTTCGGCGGCGGAACGGCAGTGGCGGCACTGGAGGACATGCTGGTGCACCTCGGGCAGCAGGTCGCCGCCGCGGCGCAGGGGGATGTCGAGCAGCCGGTTGTGGAAGCGGCATTCGGCGCTCGGGGCGAGTTCCCGGTGGGCGCGTACACAGCCCGCCCGGAATTCTTCGCGTGCCTGTTCCAGTGCGGCCGCCGCGGTCTCGGAGTCCATGCCGAGCAGAACGGCTGGGACGGATATGTGTTCGACTTCGACCTCGGTGTGCCACAGCAGGGACTGGGCGAATGGGGACAGAGCGCGGAAAGCGTGTTCGGCGAGGGCGCTGGTTTCGGGTGTCAGGAACTTCGCGGCGCGCATACCGCGACCGCCCGCGGGTTTCCTCAGCTCCGGCAGAACACCGGATATCCGGTCCTCCGCCGCCCATTCCGCGACCGTGTCCCGGACCACCACGAGAAGCCTCGGGCGCAGCGCCACCGCCGAACGGGAGCGGGTGAGGTCGCCGAGGACCCGGTGGAAGGCGGCGGCGGTGGCCATCGCAGCGACGTCGCGGCAGGAGGCGAGGCAGATGACCGCGTAGTCGTACGCCGCCTGCCAGTGTCTCGCCATCAGCAGCGCGACGGGCAGGGTGGTCTCGCCCACGGGCCGGCCCCTGAGCCGGGCGGCCAGGTTCTCGTCGGATTCTCCCGGTGCCGCGCCGGGACGGGGCGGATAGGGCGGACGCGGGGGGTGGGGGCTGTGCACTGAGCGGGTTCCTTCCAAGGCACAAGGCTGCACACGGAGTTCTGCTCGCCGAAAGGACCGGGATGCTGGGCCTTTTTCGGCGCCGCGCCGGGAAAAGGTGACGGGTGACGGTCGCGGACGAGGTGCACGAGACGAGTATGGCCTCGGCGCCGGCCACCGCCTGCTTGCGGTCCAGGCCGATGCACAGCCCGCTGTCCTGGTTGCGCAGCCGGCCGCGGAAGGCACCGGTGGGCACCTCGGCGGCGGCGCCGACCCAGGAGGGCGATGGCGATCCGGAGGCGCTCGCCCGTGCTCCGGGGCTCGGCTCATCGGACGGGGCTGCGGTGCCGGCGGGGGCGCCCCCGCCGGAGTGGGCGACGGACCACACCACCAGCGGCAGCAGGATGAGCACGCTCACCGTCGCCACGGCGAGAACGAGCTGCCGGCGTTGCGGGGAGCGGCGGGGGGCCTTGTGCGCGCCGGCGGAGCGGGAGCCGAGCCCGGCGGAGGCGGCCGGGGTGCCACGTCCGGGGTCGCTGCCGGGTGCGTCCGTGGCGGGCCGGTACTCGGCGTCGGCAGGTGGCTCAGGCGCGGGGGCGAACCACCGGTACGCGTCGGCGGGATCGGCCGGCGGCTCGGCGGCGGCGAACCGCCGGTCCGCGTCGGCCGGGTCGACCAGAGGCTCTCCGCCCACGGGCGCTGCCGGGGAGAGGGACACGCCCTCGGCCAGGGACCGCACGGTGTGCGGCGCGGCCGGGTCGGCCGCGACCAACGCCTCGACGAGGCGGATCCGTTCGTCGATTCCGGAGGGGGACGGGCCCACCCGGGCGGTGGCGAGCAGCACGATCTCCTCGAGGCAGCACAGGGCCAGCTCGCGGGCGACGGTACCGTGTGCGACGGCGACCTCGCCGCCTGCGGGCGGCACCGGCTCGGGCGGTGTGCCGAGCCCGCCCCAGCGGGCGTCGGCCAGCAGGCGCCTGAAGGCCGTCTCGATACGGTCCCGCCCGTGTCCGGCGCCGACCGTGTAGAGACGGTCACCCACCTCATGGGGCCCCAGCCGGCCGACCCAGGAACTCCGTGCCTGGCAGTGCACCCACCAGAACGCCCAGTGCCGGGCCCCGGGCGCTGTCCCGTACCGGTGGGGCACCCCGGGCCCGAGCACCACCAGGTCCCCGTCACCGGCCGACACCCGGGTGGCGCCCTGGCCCAGGGTGCCCCGCCCGCCGGTGGTCCAGGTGAACAGCCAGCTGTCGGCTCCCCGTGGCCGGCTGATGCGGTATCCCGGCGGCTGGTCGAAGCGGCCGACCGTCACCAGGCCGGGCGGCGGGGCCGGGACAGCAGTCCCGGGCAAGTCGTCAGCACGCACAGGCATCCTCCCCACAGGTACTCCCACCTAGCGTGAGGCACACACCAGGCCGTTGAGAAGGGAGGGCCCATGGCAGTCACCGGCATGGAGGGGTTAGAGGAGGACGGGTTCGCGGTCGCGCGCGGGCTGTTCTCCCGGGCCGAGATCGACGCCCTGTGCGCCGAGTTCACGGCGCTGAAGGACGCGGGCCCCGTACCGGGGCACTTCGAGCCCCGCGCGTCCGCGGCCGACGAGGCCGCCGATCCGCTGCGGGTCCACCCCCGCGTCCCGCACCGCATCAGCGAGCTGTCGCTGCGCTTCCTGCTGGACCCGAGGCTCGGGGAGATTCTCCAGACGCTGCTGGGCGAGGAGGTGCTGGCCGCGCAGAGCATGTTCTACTTCAAGCCGCCGGGCGCCCGCGGTCAGGCGCTGCATCAGGACAACTTCTATCTGCGGGTGGAGCCGGGCACCTGTGTGGCCGCATGGATCGCCTGCGACGTGATCGACCGGGAGAACGGCGGCCTGGAGGTGGTGCCGGGCACGCACCGGATGGACCTGTTCTGCCCGGAGGAGGCGGACATCGAGCTGTCGTTCGCCCGTGAGTACGTGCCACCGCCGCCCGGCCTTGAGCCGGTGCCCGTCGTGATGGAGCCCGGCGACGTGCTGTTCTTCAATGGCAGCCTGGTGCACGGCTCACAGCCCAACCGCAGCGCCGACCGCTTCCGCCGCTCCTTCATCGGCCACTACGTCGGCCGCTCCGCGGAGCGCATCGGCGCCTACTACGACACCCTGACGATGGACGGCACACCCGTCGCGCTGCCCGAGAGCGAGGGCGCGGGCCCCTGCGGCACCGAGTTCGCCGCCGTGGGTCCGCACTGAGCACCACGGTCAGGACGTGAAGGCGAGGATGGCGTCCGCGACCGCCCGCGGGTTCTCCAGCAGCATGGCGTGCGTGCCGTCGATCGGGGCGACGGTCACATTGGGCCGCTCCTCGGCGAGGGCGGCCAGGTCGCGGGCGAGCCCCCTGGCGTAGGCGAGCATCATCGGATCGAACCAGTCCAGGCCGGGGACGGAGGGCACCTGCCGCTGGGCCCGGCCGAGAAGCAGCGGCGCGGTCATCCTGCGGAACAGGGCGAACAGGTCCAGCGAGTCGATGACCTCGAGCATCTGCAGCGCCTGTTCCCGTCCCGGCCGCAGCTCCAGGGCCCCGTCGTCCCGCTCCCGCACGGACCGCCGGATGCCGGCCTCCAGCAGTTCGTAGGGGATGCCGAGGCGCTCGGAGATCGCGCGCTGTTCGGCGAGGAGGTCCTTGACCCCGTCCGGGGGCAGCTTCCTGCCCTGGCCGGCCGCGTTCAACTCCCGTACGTGGGCGAGGTGCTGGGCCACATAGTCCGGGTCCAGGCCCACGTACTGGTCCGGGCGTCCCCAGCCGAACCCCTCGAGGTTCACGGCCCCGGGGGTGACGTCCTGGTGCTCCAGCGCGTACACCACGGCGAGGATGCCGCCGAAGGAGTGCCCGACGGGAAGCGCGCCCGGGATGCCGTGCGCCGTCAGGACCTCCTCGAGGTCGCCGAGCACCTCGGGCAGGCGCCAGGGTCCGTCCGGCGAGAGGCCGTGGCCGCGCAGGTCGACGGCGAGCACGCGGTGCCGGGCCACGAGGAGGGGGGCCACAGCCGCCCAGTCGGCGAGCGTGCGCCCGGCGCCGTGCAGGAGCAGCAGGGGCGGCCCGTCGCCCCCGTGGTCGTGCACGGCCAGCGCGATACGGTCTGCGGTCATGGCACGACAGTAGAACGTCGGGTCGGCGTACGCCCTGGTGAACGGCCCCCCGTCAGGGGCGCGGCGTGAGCAGGTCCAGGGCCCGCTGCCAGCGGAACCGCGGGCGGGTGCCGTCCTCGGCCGCCTCTCCGGCGTACGGGTCGCCGAACCGCACCCCCACACCGGTGAGCCGTTCGAGGCTCGCGCGGTAGGCGGGGTGGGCCGCCAGCGCCTCGCTCACGCAGGGCAGGACGGCGATCGGGACGCCGAGCCCGTACGCCTCGCACAGGGTCCCGAGGGCCAGGGTGTCGGCTATGCCGGCGGCCCACTTGTTGATCGTGTTGAAGGTGGCGGGGGCCACGACGACCGCGTCGGGGTCCGGGAACGGCCGGGGGTCGCCCGGGGCGCGCCACGCGGACCGGATGGGGCGGCCGGTCCGCTCCTCGACGGCGGCCGTGTCGAAGAACCGGAGGGCGAGAGGGGTGGCGATGACGCCCACCTCCCAGTCCCCTTCCTGCGCGGCGGTGATCAGTTCGGGGACGTCCTGCGCGACGCCGGCGGCGCAGACGACGACGTAGAGGAAGGGTGTGTTGTCGTGTCGGGTCACGCCCGCACCCTAGTGATCACGGCGGGCGGCAGGTGACCGGTTCGGTGTGTTCAGTCTCTTACGTCTCTTAGGTCTGTTCGGTCTGTTCGGTCTGTTCGGTCTGTTCGGTCTGTTCGGTCTGTTCGGTCTGTTCGGTCTCTTTGGCCTATTTCGTCTCTTCGGTCTCTTCGGTCTCTTCGATCCGTTCGGCCCGTTCGGCCCGTTCGGCCGGTTCCTCCCGGGCCGCCGGGGTCGGCCTCCTTCAGCTTCCCTTCTCGGAGACGGTGATGGCGCCCACCGGGCAGGCGCGCGCCGCCTCCCGCACCAGTGGGTCGCCGCCGCCGTCCTCCTTGCCGGGCAGCACCTGGCTGAAGCCGTCGTCGTCCTGGGTGAAGACTCCGGGGGCGGTCAGGGCGCACTGGCCGGCGCCGATGCAGACGTCCGGGTCGATGGAGATGGAGATGTCGGTCATGGCCGCAGCCTCCTACCAGCTCACGGGGAGTTCCAGCATCCCCTGGATCGTGTCGCCCGGTTTGAAGGGGATCTCCTCCGCCGGGGCGGCGAGCCGCAGTCCGGGCAGCCTCTCGAAGAGGGTGCGCAGGGCGATCTCCAGCTCGGCCCGCGCCAGGTTCTGGCCGAGGCACTGGTGGATGCCGAAACCGAAGGCGACGTGGTGACGGGCCGGACGGTGCCAGTCGAGGGTGTCCGGTTCGGGGAATGCGGTGGTGTCGCGGTTGATGACGGACGTGGAGAACAGGACGCCCTCGTCGGCCCGGATCCTCGTACCCGCGATCTCGATGTCCTCGGTGGCCACCCGCACCAGCCCGTCGGCGATGGACAGGAAACGCAGCAGCTCTTCCACCGCGGCGGACATCAGACCCGGGTCGGCGCGCAGTTCGGCCAGCTGATCGGGGTGGTGCAGCAGGGTGAAGGTGCCGAGGGAGATCATGTTGGCGGTCGTCTCGTGCCCGGCGACCAGCAGGAGCGTGGCCAGGGAGACCAACTCGTCCCGGTCCAGGGCGCCCTCCCGTAGTTGCTCCTGGATCAGCTCGTCGAGCAGTCCGTCCCCCGGTTCCTCACGCTTGCGGTCGATGAGATCCTCGAAGTAGGTGTTCAGCCGGTCTCGGGCGTCCTGGGTGTCGGCCACGGAGGGGCCGCGCAGCAGCCTGCGCGACTGCTCCTCGAAGAAGTCGTGGTCGGCGTACGGCACGCCGAGCAGCGCGCAGATCACCATCGACGGCAGCGGCAGCGCGAAGGCGCTCACCAGTTCGGTCGGCGGGCCCGCGGCCTCCATGGCGTCCAGGAGCCGGTCGACGATGGCCTGGATGCGCGGGCGCAGTGCCGTGGCCCGCTTCAGCGTGAAGCTCGGCACCAGCATGCGGCGCTGAGTGCGGTGCTCGGGGTCGTCGACGCCGAGCAGGGCGAGCCTGCGGTTGCGGGCGGCGGCGAAGCGTGCGGTGACGGCGGGGAACGCGGACCGGGTCCGATCGGAGGACAGGCGCGGGTCGGCGAGGAGCGCACGGGCGGTGGCGTGCCCGGTGACCACCCACACGTCGCGGCCGTCGTAGAGGGTGACCCGGGTCAGGGGCCGGGCCGAGCGGAGCGGCTCGTAGGCGGTGGGCGGGTGGTAGGGGCAGGTGCGGTCCTGGGGGAAGGCGACGGGTTCTGACACGGTCGTACCGGTTTTCGTCATGAATGACCTCGCACGAAGATTCCCTTTACCGATCATCATTAGATGCCTCGGGCACCTACAGGGCCACTCGAAGTTCGGCCAGATGCGCCGACCGCCGCATATGGCCAAAGTAATTCGCTTGCCCGTGCTCCGCCGGTCGTCCAGGCTCTGCGCATGCCGATCACCGAAGCCTTTCTGCCGCCGTCCTGCGCCGCCGTTCGCGGGGTACGGGCGCGACAGCAGCGGTGCGGCCCGCCGCGGAGGCCCGTCACTCACCTGCCGTGACCGCCGCACTCGTCGCGGGCCTGGTCGCGGGCTACGGCATCGCGATGCCCGTCGGTGCGGTCGGGACCTACCTGGTGTCCCTGACCGCCCGTACGTCCCTGCGGACCGGAGCGTGCGCCGCGCTCGGTGTCGCCACCGCCGACGGGCTCTACGCCCTGGTGGCGACCGCCGGCGGCAGCGCTCTCGCCGCGGCGCTCCAGCCGGTGCTCGTCCCGCTGCGCTGGGCGGCGGCGCTGGTGCTGGCCGCGCTCGCCGTGCACGGCGGCGTCCGCGCCGTGCGCCGGTACCGCTCGCCGGTGACCGCCGCGACGGCCGATGCGGTGCCGCCGGGTCCCGCGAGGGCGTATCTCGGCCTGCTGGGCGTCACGCTGCTCAACCCGACCACCGTGGTCTACTTCGCCGCGCTGGTGGTCGGCAGCCGCACCGCGGAGACCGTACGGCTCCTGGACCAGGGCGTGTTCGTGCTCGCGGCGTTCGCCGCGTCCGCGAGCTGGCAGCTGCTCCTGGCCGGCGGCGGCGCGCTGCTCGGCCGGGCACTGACCGGGCGGCGCGGCCGGCTGGTGACGGCGCTGGTCTCCTGCGCGGTCGTCGCGGCACTGGCGATCCGGATGCCGGCCGACGCGTGGTGAGGATGAATCCGCGGGCGGCTGGTGTTGAATCGTGAACCGTGTGGCCCGCGACCCGGAGCGTGGGTCTGCGGCACCACGGACGAGACAGCAGTCGTACACGACGATGGGACGGATGCCATGCCTCTTGAGGGCGAGTACGAGCCCAGCCCGGAGCAGTGGGTGCGCGATCAGGTCGAGCTGTACGAGAGTTCGGGCGGCACCAAGGGCACGACGCTGCTCGACACGGGGCTTCCGGTGGTCATCCTCAGCACCCTCGGCGCCAAGTCCGGCAAGATCCGCAAGACTCCCGTGATGCGTGTCGAACACGAAGGACGGTACGCCGTCGTGGCCTCGCTGGGCGGCGCGCCCAAGCACCCCGTCTGGTACTACAACCTGAAGCAGCATCCCACGGTGGAGCTTCAGGACGGGCCGCAGCGGCAGGAGATGACGGCCCGTGAGGTGACGGGCGAGGAGAAGGCGGTGTGGTGGGAGCGGGCGGTCGCCGCGTATCCGCCGTACGCCGACTACCAGAAGAAGACCGACCGGGAGATCCCCGTCTTCGTGCTGGAGCCGACCGGGAAGTGACCCCCCTCGCGTCGAGCCGCACGGGCCGCCCGCTCGTGCGGCTCGAGCGGCTCCTGCGGCTCGAGCGGCTCGAGCGGCTCGAGCGCGGTGCGGGCCGCCGGTCAGTCCGGCAGCGGCTGTTCGGCCCATATCGTCTTTCCCTCGCTGGTCTGCCGGCTGCCCCAGCGCTGGGTGAGCTGGGCGACCAGAAGCAGACCGCGGCCTCCCTCGTCGTAGGCGTACGCGCGACGCAGATGCGGTGAGGTCGAACTGCCGTCGGAGACCTCGCAGATCAGTGAGCGGTCCCTGATCAGTCTCAGTTGGATGGGGGGCCCGCCGTAGCGGATCGCGTTGGTCACCAGTTCGCTGACGACGAGTTCCGTGACGAACCCGGCCTCGTCCAGCCCCCAGTCGGCGAGCCGGTCGACGGCGTACTGCCGGGCCGTGGCCACGGACGCGGGGTCCGGCGGAACGTCCCAGGTGGCCACCCGGTCGGCGCCCAGCGCCCGGGTGCGGGCCAGCAGCAGGGCCACGTCGTCGCCGGGCTCCTCGGACAGCACCGACTTCAGGACCGTGTCGCACAGCGCGTCGAGGGAGCCGCTCGGGGTCTCCAGGGCGCGGCACAGCTCGGTGGTGCCGTGGTCCAGGTCGCGCTCGCGGCCTTCGCCGATCAGCCCGTCCGTGTACAGGGCGATCAGCGAACCCTCCGGCAGGTCCAGCTCCCTCGCCTCGAAGGGGAGGCCGCCGACGCCGAGCGGCGGACCCGCTGACATCGTGACGAGCCGGGCGGTGCCGTCGGGGGCGAGGACGGCCGGCGCGGGATGTCCCGCGGTGGCCAGGGCCAGGCGGCGGGTGACGGGGTCGTAGACCGCGTACAGGCAGGTCGCACCGAGTTCGCCCACCTCGTCACCGCCCTCGCCCGTGGCCAGGTGGATGACCAGGTCGTCCAGGTGGGTGAGGAGTTCGTCGGGCGGCAGGTCCACGTCGGCCAGGGTCCGCACGGCCGTGCGCAGCCGGCCCATGGTGGCCGAGGAGCGGATGCCGTGCCCGACGACGTCACCGACGACGAGGGCGACCCTGCTACCGGACAGCGGGATCACGTCGAACCAGTCACCGCCGATTCCGGCCAGCGATCCGGACGGCAGATAGCGGTGGGCCACCTCCACCGCGGCCTGACCTGGCAGGCCGCGTGGCAGCAGGCTGTGCTGGAGGGCGAGCGCGGTCGCGCGTTCGCGGGCGAAGCGGCGGGCGTTGTCGACGCAGACGGCCGCCCGGCTCGCCAGCTCCTCGGCGAGCACGGCGTCGTCCGCGGCGTAGGGGGCGGGGTTGACGGTGCGCACGAGCACCGCGACGCCCAGGGTGGTGCCGCGGGCCCGCAGCGGCACCGCCACCAGGGAGTGGGCGCCCCTGCGGTACACGGAGTCGCCCACCCCTCGGGCGTTGCGCTCCTGCACCCAGCGGTCGAAGTCGGGTTCGCCGGCCCCCCGCAGCACGGCGCGGCCCTCGCGCAGGGCCCGGGCGGGCGGCGAGAAGGGAGAGTAGGTGTCGACGTCTCCCAGCAGGACGGCCGCCTCGGGCGTGCCCTCGGTGACCGACCGGTGGGCTATGCGGCGCAGGACGACGTCTCCCTCCGCCTCGACGGGCGGTTCCTCCGCGCCGAGAACCCAGTCGAGCAGATCCACACTGGCGAAGTCGGCGAACCCGGGCACGACCACCTCCAGCAGCTCCCCGGCGGTGCGCGGCACGTCCAGCGTGGTGCCGATGACGGTGGAGGCCTCGATGAGCAGGACCAGGCGCCGACGCGCCCAGTACTGCTCGCTGTTGTCGACGGCGGACATGGCGACGGCGGTCGTCTCGCCGGGTGCGCCGCACACCGGCCACATGTCGATGGTCCAGGCGTGCTCCCGGCGCTCCGACGGGGCGCGGGTGTAGCTCTCGTAGTGCACGGGGAGCCCGGTCTCGGCGACCCGGCGCAGCTGGCTGTGGAGGCGCCGGCCGGACTCCTCGTCGGCCACCGTGTCCGGCAAGTGCCGCCCGGTCAACGTGTCCGCGCCGACCTGCAGCATCTCGCCGGCCCTGTCGTTGGCGCGGATGTAGCGCTGCCCCAGGTCGAAGACGGACATCGCGACCGGTGCCTGCTGGAAAGCCCTGGCCACCAGCACCGCGTGCGCCGTGGCGGGCGCGGTGGTGACCACGAATCCTTGCGGGGAGCCGTCCGCCCCCGTCACGGGGTGCACGCTCAGGCACAGCGGGACGGGGTGGCCGTCGCGGTGGCGCAGGACGGCGGTGCCGGTCAGGGCGGTCAGCCCCGGCTGCGGTAGGTCCTCGGCGAGCAGCTCCTGCGCGGCGCGTCCCACGACCTCCTCGGCCGTGTATCCCGTCAGCCGCCGGGCACCCTCGCTCCATCCCGTCAGCGTGCCCCGGGCATCGACGATCGCCGCAGCGGCGGCTTCCTCCATGTTCTCAGAATGATCCCTGGGGTGCGTCGCCTCAACCGGGCGCCGGGCGCGGGGGCAGCGGTCGTACGGTGCACGCGCGCGGCCCGTCGGAACTCCCCTGCATGACGCGCTCTGCGCGGGGCAACCGTCCCTCAGGCCCCGCCGTGTTCCCCCGTCGCGGCGGGGCTCTTCGTGTGCGTGTCCGGGTTCCGGGACGCCGCGCGGGTCGGGGCGTCCGTGATGTCGAGGAAGATCTGGTCGGCCTGGGGGACCTCCCGGGTGAGCGAGCGCTTGATGCGCACCGCGACGTCCTCGACCTCCTCGCTGTCCAGGCCGGGGACGAGGTCGATCCGGGCGGCGACCAGGATGGACTCCAGGCCCAGCTGCATGGTCTGCAGCGCCTCCACGCTGTCGATCTCGGACTGTGCCTGCAGCAGCTCCCGGATCCGGCGGCTGAGGTCGGGATCGGCGGCCTGGCCGATCAGCTGGTCGCGGGCGTCACGGCCGAGCCGGAAGGCGACGTACACGAGCAGCGCGCCGATCGCCAGCGACGCGGACGCCTCCCACACGACCTGCCCGGTGACCATGTGCAGCGCCATGCCGACGATCGCGAGGACCACGCCCAGCACCGCCGTGCTGTCCTCGGCGAGGACCGTCCGCAGCGCCGGGTCCCGCAGCGCCCGCAGGGACGTGCCGTGCTGCCGGCGCACCTGGTGCAGGGCCCGCACCAGGGAGACGCCCTCCGACACCAGCGCCACCCCGAGCACCACGAGCCCGGCGACATAACCGCTGTGCGACTCCTCCGCGCCGCTCTTCAGCGCCTCGAACCCCTGGAAGAAGGAGAAGCAGCCGCCCATGACGAAGATGCCGACGGCCGCGAGGAGCGACCAGAAGAACCGTTCCTTGCCGTAACCGAAGGGGTGGAGCCGGTCGGCCGGGCGGCGGCTGCGACGCATTGCGGCCAGCAGGAAGATCTCGTTCAGGCTGTCCGCGACGGAGTGCGCCGCCTCCGACAGCAGCGCCGGCGAGCCGGCGAGGAGTCCCCCGACGCCCTTGGCCACGGCGATCAGCAGATTGGCGCCGAGCGCCACGAGCACCGTGACACGCGTGCTGCCGTCCGAGGACCCGTCGCGCCGCTCCGGCTCGGGTCGCGGCGCCCCGTCGTCCGAGGGCGCCCGTGCGACTGCCGTACTGTCCCGTTCCGTATCCGAGGATGTCCCGCTCACCTCGCCCCGATTGCCCCCATCCGCGGCTCTCACACGGTGTCGGCACCCAAATCGGGGAACCCGAACGGCGTGCGACGGACGCCGGTGCGAGGAGGGGCCGTATGACCGACGGCAACAGCGAGTACAGCAACAGCGCCTACGGGAAGAAGCAGTTCAAGCGGTCCAGGGGCCACTTCGCCGACCGCATCACCGCTGATGGGCGCGACGCCTGGCCGGTGGAGGCCGGCCGCTACCGGCTGGTGGCCAGCCGGGCCTGCCCGTGGGCGAGCCGGGCCGTGATCTCGCGGCGGCTGCTCGGGCTTGAGGACGCCCTGTCGCTGGCCATCACCGATCCCCTCCAGGACGACCGCAGCTGGCGGTTCACCCTCGACCCCGACGGCCGCGATCCCGTCCTCGGCATCCGCTACCTCAGCGAGGCCTACGACGCCCGTGAGACCGGGTACCCCGGCGGGGTCAGCGTGCCCGCGGTCGTGGACGTGCCGACCGGCCGACTGATCACGAACGACTACCAGCAGATCACTCTGGACCTGGCCACCGAGTGGACGTCCCTGCACCGCGGCGGCGCCCCCGACCTCTACCCGGAGCGGTTGCGTGACGAGATCGACGACGTGATGCGCCTCGTGTACAAGGACGTCAACAACGGCGTGTACCGGGCCGGTTTCGCCCACCAGCAGAAGGAGTACGAGGAAGCGTGCACGGACGTGTTCCGCCGGCTGGAGTGGCTGTCGGAGCGCCTGGCCGGACAGCGCTACCTGGTCGGTGACACGATCACCGAGGCCGACATCCGGCTGTTCACGACGCTGGTCCGTTTCGACGCCGTCTACCACGGTCACTTCAAGTGCAACCGCTGGAAGCTGGCGGAGGACCCGGTGCTGTGGGCGTACGCCCGCGATCTTTTCCAGACGCCCGGTTTCGGCGACACCGTCGACTTCGACCACATCAAGCGGCACTACTACCAGGTGCACACGGGCATCAATCCCACCGGGATCGTGCCGCTCGGACCGGACCTGGCCGGTTGGCTCACGCCGCACGGCCGGGAGGACCTCGGCGGGCGTCCGTTCGGTGACGGGACACCGCCGGGGCCGGTGCCCGCGGCCGAGAAGGTTCCGGCCGAGGGGCGGCCCTGAGGCACCTGGGCACGTACGCACAGGGCACGGACACACAAGGAGGGAAACGTGGCCCACGACAAGAAGAAACCGAAGCTTCCGCTCGTCTACCGGCCTGTCGGGTTCGCCCTCGGCTGGGCGAGCGGGGCCCTCGCGGGGTACGCCTTCCGGGCGACCTGGAAGGCGATACGCCACGAGGACGACGCGCCAGACGCGCTGGACCGGGACCGCGGCTGGGGCGAGGTGCTGCTCGCCGCGGCGCTTCAGGGCGCCCTGTTCGCGGTCGCGCGCAGCCTGGCGGACCGGACGGGGGCGAAGGCGATCGAACGGTCGACGGGCCTGTGGCCGGGCGGGGACAAGGGCGGCCGGGACTGAGCTTCCACGCACGGGCGGGGGCACACCTCACTCCGGCGCCGGGACCGAGTGTCACACGCCCGGTTCCCGGACGCCGGGGCCGAGCGGCGCTCCCGCCCCCGATCGCGGCCCCGAGCAGCGCTTCCGCCCCCCATCGCGGCCCCGAGCAGCGCTTCCGCCCCCCATCGCCGCCCCGGGCAGCGCTCCCACCCCCCATCGCCGCCCCGGGCAGCGCTCCCACCCCCCGGCCCCGACGCCGATCCTGTGCGTCGCACCCCGGTGAGGCCGTGCCCCGCCTCGCGGGATCGCGGGAGTTCGTAGCCTCACCCCTGCTTCGGTGCCGTGGCCCTCGTGCGCCGCAGGGTGAAGGAGTGGCCGGCGGGGTCGGCGTAGCCGCGTTCCTCGAACGGGCTCGGCGCCTCCTTGGCCTCCAGCGGGCGCCCACCCAGGGAGACCACCCTGCGCTCGGCCTCGTCGAGGTCCTGCGCCAGGAAGTCGAGGTGGACCTGGAGGGAGTTCTCGGGGCGGGGCCAGCTGGGCGGGGTGGCGTTGACATCGCGGCGGAACGCCATCCGGAACCCGTCGGCGCCGCGGATCTCCACCCGGTTCGCGGTGGCGTCGGTCTCCTCGGCGCCGAGCAGGTCCTTGTAGAACGCGGCGAGTTTCTCGGGCTCGGCGCAGTCCAGGACCACGACGCCCGCCAGTACCGTGGGCATGCTTCCTCCTTCGGGCGCGGGCGGGCGCCGTGCCCGCCCGCATACGGTGCCCCGGGTATCCGCCGCCCCCGTTTTCAGTCCGTCACGACCCGCTCACCGCCCGGCGCCGGTGGGCCCTTGACCTCCGCCGGCCGCGCCGCCGCCGCGGACAGCAACAGGCCGAGCGCGACCGGATAGGAGCCGTGACGCATGTCGGCGACGAGATGGCGGGCCGTCGCCGCGATGTTCGGGTGCGTCTCGGCGGGCAGCCGGGCGTACGTGGTGCGCCACGCGCCTGGGTCAACAGCCGGGCCCTGGAGCGTGCGGGTGTCACCTCCGAGGGGGTGCCGTCGCGGCTGATGGTGCTGGTGCCGTCGGCGCGGCGACCGCCGATCAGGTTCAGCGGCAGCCAGGTGGCGCAGTACGCCGGGTGCCCGTCGCGGCAGTTGCGGCAGCCGCCGCAGGAGGTGAAGGACAGCACGACGTGGTCACCTGGCTCGACGCCCGTCACATCCGGTCCGACGGCCTCGACGACACCGGCCCCCTCGTGGCCGAGGACGCCGGGCAGCGAGAACGGCAGTCCGCCGCTCGCCACGCCGAGGTCGGTGTGGCACAGGCCGGTGGCGACCATGCGGGCCAGGGCCTCGCCCTGGCCCGGGTCGTCGAGTTCCACCTCGGAGAGCGTGAAGGGCGCTCCCCCGGACTCGACCACGGCGGCGCGTGCGGTGGTGGTCATGCGGTGAACTCCTTTGCGCGGGCGCTCAGTCGAGCGAGACGAGGACGGACTTGACCTTGGTGTAGGCGGCGAGGGCCTCGGGCCCGTACTCGCGGCCGAAGCCGGAGTCCTTGACGCCGCCGAAGCGGAGCGCGGGGTCGAGCATGGCCCAGTCGTTGATCCAGACGATGCCGGCCTGCAGCCGCCCGGCGACACGGTGGGCGCGGGCCAGGTTGGTGGTCTGCACACCCGAAGCCAGGCCGTACGGCGTGGAGTTGGCCAGTGCCACCGCGTCGTCCTCGGAGTCGAAGGGCTGCACGGTGAGGACGGGGCCGAAGATCTCCTCCTGTACGACCCGGGAGTCGTTGGACAGGCCGGTGATCACGGTCGGCTTGTAGTAGTAGCCGCCGCCCAGGTCGAGCCGTTCACCGCCGACGACGACCCTGGCGCTCTCCTTGCGGGCCAGTTCGACGTACTCCTCGACCTTCTTCAGGTGCTTCTCCCCCGCCATCGGCCCGACGACGGTGCCCGGATCGCGCGGGTCGCCGACGGGCACCCCGGCGACCGCCTCCGCGAGGATGCCGACCACGGTGTCGTGCACCGGCCGGGCGACCAGGAGCCGGGGTCCGGCCATGCAGAACTGGCCGGTGTTGAAGACGAAGCCCTTGATGATCGCGCCGACCGCCTTCTCGAGGTCGGCGTCCTCGAAGACGCCGTGCGCGGCGTTGCCGCCCAGCTCCATCATCACGGTCTTGAGCCCTTCGCCCGCCACGCTCGCCACGTGCCGGCCGACCGCGGTGGAACCTGTGAAGGCGACCTTGTCGACGCCGGGGTTGCGCAGCAGCGCCTCGCCCGCCACCGGGCCCGTGCCGGTGACGACGTTGACCACGCCGTCGGGCACAACCGGCCTCCGACAGCAGGCGTGCCATGTACAGGGCGCTGAGCGGGGTCTCCTCGGCAGGCTTGTGCACCACGGTGTTGCCGGCCGCGAGGGCGGGGGCCAGCTTGGAACCGGAGAGGATCAGCGGGAAGTTGAAGGGCGTGATGGCCGCGACCACGCCGAGCGGCTCGCGCCGGGTGTAGGCGAAGGCGCCCAGGGGGGTGTCGCGGGTCGCGCCGTCCTGGCTCTGTGCGAGGGAGGCGAAGTACTCGTAGTCGTTGGCCGCGTTCGTGACGTCCACCGCGCCGCACAGCGAGATCGGCTTGCCCACGTCCAGGCTCTCCAGGGCGGCGATCTCTTCGGCGTTGGCGCGGATCAGCTCCGCGACGCGGTGCAGCACGCGTCCGCGCTCACGGCCGCTCATCCGGGGCCACGACCCGGAGTCGAAGGCCTCCCGGGCCGCGCGTACGCCGGCGTCGACGTCGCAGGCGGCCGCCTCGGCGACGGTCGTGATCACCTGGCCGGTGGACGGGTCGATGACATCCATGCGGGCGCCGTCCACGGCCTCGCGCCACTGGCCGCCGATGTACAGCTGCCCGGCATCGGTGTCGAACGTGGTGGTCATGGCCCACTCCCCAGCGTTGCGATAGCCAAAAGTTCAACAAGAACAGGATTCCTGTTGGTCCGCAGTCTGAGGCGCGAGCTGCTGGCGAGGGTCGCCGGTCCGGTGCGGGAGCTGGAGGAGCGGATGGTCCGCGACCTCACGTCGCACCAGGCCGACCAGTTCCGTCAGGCGCTGTCGAAGGCCTGGCACGCGTTGTCGTAGGTCTGCCGCGGCCGAACGAGGATCCCCGCCGCGACCTTCACCGGCGACTCGCCCTGAATTCGAAGACATATGTCAATCGAACATGCTCAAATTCACTCTGCCGAGGGTAAGTTGCAGGCTGGCGCGAGGAGTTGGCGGGGGGGGAGGCGATGTCGACGTGGGGCAGGAACCTGCACCGCTCACCCGGCATCTGCGCATCCACCGGGACCGCGGTCACACGGTGCTGGAGTTCCACGGCGAGATCGACATCCTCGCCGCAGTGGAGATCATCCCGTTCCTGGACTCCGCGACGATCCGGCGCGCCCCGCGCATCGTCATCGACCTGCGTCCGGTGGAGTTCTTCGACTGCTCCGGGCTGCGCCTGCTGTACCGGGCCCGGAGCCGCGTGCTCGCGGAGGGCGGCACACTGCATTTGGTGTGCACCCATCCGCTGACCCTGCGCATCCTGCGCCTGACCGGGCTGGCGGCCGTGCTGCCGCCCGCGGCGTCGCTCGAGGACGTCCTGGGCGAGTCGGAGTCCGCCGGATCCCTGTAGCCCGTTCGGGACGCGGGGGAAACGGAGAGCGGCGGGGGGGGGGCCCCCACGGGGCGGGGGCCCCCCCCCCCCCCGGGGGCGCCCCCCAGGGGGGAAGCGGAGCGGGG